>DATFMT010000096.1:0-11584 GCA_035266745.1 Geothermobacteraceae bacterium
TCGAGCAGGCAATCAGACAGCTCAAAGGGATGGTCGGCCGAACTCATACCTTTTATACCGGCCTTTGCGTGGTGGACAGTCGCAGCAACAAGCTGGTGGCAGATTTCGATACCTTCAACGTCACCCTGCGCAAGTTGAGTGATGCGGAAATTGAAACCTATGTCCAGCGGGAGAACCCCATCGACTGCGCCGGATCTTTCAAGATCGAAGGCCTGGGTATCGCCCTGATGCAGGAAATGAGCGGGCAAGACTACAACAGTTTGATCGGCTTGCCGCTGATAAAACTTATCGATATTCTTGAACAATTCTCACTTCACCCACTGCAGGCCGTGCTTTCCTGAGCCGACATGTCGGCTTGACCAACCTGCTTCTGCAATGGTAATATTTACTCGCTTTTCCGGTTTCAGCCAGGCCTGCTGGACCCGGTTTTTTTGTCGCTTGACTGTTGTTCCGGGTCCAACGATCTCGACCCTGATCTGCCACAGATATTCACACTGATCTAAAACCTCCGGTAGTCATCTATGGAACACGCCAAATTCGTCCATCTCCACCTGCATAGCCAATACAGCCTGCTTGACGGCGCCATCAAGATTGGTGACCTGGTCAATCGTGTCAAGGAGCTGAAGATGCCAGCGGTTGCCGTCACCGATCATGGCAACATGCATGGCGCCATCGAGTTTTACCAAAAGGCCCGGGCTGCCGGCATCAAGCCGATTGTCGGTTGCGAACTCTATGTGGCACCCGGCTCGCGGTTTGAGAAGAGCAACGCTCGTGGTTCATCCGAAGCATCTTATCACCTGTTGCTGCTTTGCAAGAATATCACCGGCTACCGTAATCTCTGCCGCCTGGTCTCCGCCGCCAACCTCGAAGGTTTCTACTATCGGCCGCGGATCGACTGGAAACTGCTGGAAGAGTGCAACGAGGGACTGATCGCCATGAGCGCCTGTCTCGGCGGCGAGATCCCGACCCTGATCCAGCTGGGCCAGATGGACCAGGCCAGGCAGCGACTCGAGGAGATGGCGCGGGTTTTTGACAACAACCGGTTTTTTCTCGAACTTCAGGAGAACAACCTGCCGGAGCAGGTGATCGTCAACCGGGGGCTGAAGCAGCTCTCTGCCGAGACCGGCGTCCCCTTGGTCGCGACCAATGATTGCCACTACCTGACCAAGGAGGATGCCTACGCGCACGAGGTGCTGCTCTGCATTCAGACCGGCAAGACCATGGAGGACCCAGACCGGTTCCGCTTTTCCAACGATGGGTTTTACCTCAATACGCCGGAGGAGATGCAGGAGTTGTTCAAGGAGAACCCCGAGGCCCTGGCGAACACGGTCGCGATCGCTCAGCGCTGTAACCTGGAACTCGATTTCGACACCTACCACTTCCCGGCCTTTGAAAAGCCGGAAGGGTTGACGCTGGATGAAGTCCTCGCCGGGCAGGCCCGCAGGGGGCTGGCCGAACGGCTGGCCGAAATCCGCAAGGTCCGCAGTGATTTTTCCGCCGATGACGAGCAGGTCTACCAGGCCCGCCTGCAGCGGGAACTCGATTGTATCAAGCAGATGGGTTTCCCGGACTACTTCCTGATCGTCGCCGACTTCATCAACTGGGCCAAGGATCACGGGATCCCGGTCGGCCCTGGCCGCGGTAGCGCCGCCGGTTCACTGGTCGCCTTCGCTATTCGCATCACCGATATCGACCCGATGCCCTACAACCTGCTGTTCGAGCGTTTTCTCAACCCGGAACGGATTTCGATGCCGGATATCGATGTCGATTTCTGTATCTACGGGCGTGAGGACGTGATCCAGTATGTCCGCGAGAAATACGGCGAGCAGAATGTCGCCCAGATCATTACCTTTGGCACCATGCAGGCCAAGGGGGTGATCCGTGACGTCGGCCGGGCGCTGAACATGCCGTACGGCGATGTTGACAAGATTGCCAAGCTGGTCCCGGCAGTGCTCAACATTACCCTCAAGGACGCCCTGCAGCAAGAGCCACGCCTGCGCGAGCTGCAGGAGAAGGATTCCAAGGTCAAGGAACTGATCCGGGTCGCCCTGGCGCTGGAAGGGTTGACCCGGCATGCTTCGACCCATGCCGCCGGCGTGGTCGTGACGCCCAAGCCGCTCTATGAGTACCTGCCGCTCTACAAGGACCAGAAATCCGGCGGCCAGGTGACCCAGTTCGCGATGAAGTACGTCGAGGACATCGGCCTGGTCAAGTTCGACTTTCTGGGGCTCAAGACGCTGACGGTCATCGACAACGCCGTGCGCCTGATCCGCGCCGGCAAGGACCCGGATTTCGACCTCAAGCTGATCGCCGATGACGACGAGAGGAGCTTTCAGC
The DNA here is from genome assembly GCA_035266745.1 of Geothermobacteraceae bacterium. Taxonomy (GTDB): domain Bacteria; phylum Desulfobacterota; class Desulfuromonadia; order Desulfuromonadales; family Geothermobacteraceae; genus DATFMT01. The sequence goes on from DATFMT010000096.1 coordinate 2,338, forward strand.
TGCTCTCCCGGGCGGAGACCACCGGGGTGTTCCAGCTCGAATCGAGCGGTATGAAGGAGTACCTGGTCAAGCTCAAGCCCTCCTGTTTTGAAGACCTGATCGCCATGGTCGCCCTCTACCGGCCCGGCCCGCTCGGTTCGGGCATGGTCGATTCATTCATCAAGCGTAAGCACGGCCATGAGACCTTTGATTATCCGTTCCCGCAGCTCGAACCGATCCTGAAGGACACCTACGGGGTCATCGTCTACCAGGAACAGGTCATGCAGATTGCCCAGGTGCTGGCCAACTACAGTCTTGGCGCCGCAGACCTGCTGCGTCGGGCGATGGGCAAGAAGAAGCCCGAGGAGATGGCCAAGCAGAAGGAGATTTTCCTCGACGGGGCCAAGGCCAACAACCTCGACAAGAAAAAAGCCGAGGCGGTCTTCGACCTGATGGCCAAGTTCGCCGAGTATGGCTTCAACAAGTCGCATTCGGCCGCCTATGCCCTGGTGGCCTATCATACCGCGGTGCTCAAGGCCCATTACCCGGTTGAGTTCATGGCGGCCCTGCTGACCGAGGACATGGAGAACACTGACAAAGTCATCAAGAATATCAACGAAGTCCGCTCTATGGGGATCGAGGTGTTGCCGCCCGACATCAATCAGTCGGAACGGAGCTTTACCGTCCATGACCAATCAATGCGTTTCGGTCTAGGTGCGGTCAAGGGCGCCGGGACTGCGGCGATCGAAGCGATCCTCGAGGCCCGCAATGAGGGGCCATTTGCCTCCCTGCATGATTTCTGCGAACGGGTCAACCTGCAGAAGGTCAACAAGAAGGTCGTCGAGGCGTTGATCAAGTGCGGCGCCTTCGATTCCCTCGAAGGACACCGTGCCCAGTACCTGCTCGCCCTGGAAGACGCCATGGAGGTCGGCTCGCGAGTCCAACGCGAACGGGAGTCAGGCCAAGAGTCGCTGTTCGGCAGCGAGGAGATCGTCTCGCAAAATGGCAACGGTTATGGGCAGCTGCCGTCAATTGACCCCTGGGACGAAAAGCTCAAGTTGACCTACGAGAAGGAGGCGATCGGCTTCTATATCTCCGGGCATCCCCTGGCACGACACAAGGATGCCATCAAGCGATTCACCTCCTGCGATACTGCCGGTCTGGCCGAGCGGGCTGACAAGGAAGAGGTGCGTATCTGCGGCATCGTCACCGGCCTCAAGGAGTTGACCACCAAGAAAGGCGACCGGATGGCTTTTGTGACTCTGGAAGACCTCTCCGGCTTTGTCGAGATGGTGGTCTTTCCGGAGGTCTACCAGGCAAGCCGAGAGCTGCTGCAAAGCGAGGAGCCCCTGTTGATTTCCGGAGCGGTCGACGTTGGCGAGGAGAGCAACAAGCTGATGGTCAACAGGGTGCAATCGATGGCCGAGGTCAAGGAGAGCCAAACCCGCCGGGTGCATTTCCGGTTGACCACGCCCGGCCTGGAAGAAACCCACCTGCATGCCCTTAAGGATATCGTTGCCCGGCACCGAGGCGATTGTGAGGTTCTGCTGCATCTGGTGATCCCGGATCGCAGCGAAACCATCCTGCAGCTGCCGGAGACCCTGAAAGCCGCTGCCAGCGACCAGATAATGGATGCCGCCGAGAAACTGTTCGGCTACAATGTCGTTACCTTTGAATAAATTGAGGTTGTTGCAGGCCCCAAGAAGGGCTAAAATGTAGTTTTTGGTTCAACTGCAGCCTGTAGCCAACCGTTTGCACAAACCAGGAGCCACAACCATGCGTTTTCACCTCGACTTTGAAAAACCGTTGGCCGAACTGGAACAGAAGATTTGCGAACTGCGCGAGTTTTCGACCGACAACGTCGATTTTTCAAGTGATATTGCCAAACTGGAGAAAAAGTCGATCAAGCTGCGCGACGAGATCTTCTCCAAACTGAGTCGCTGGCAAAGAACCCAGCTGGCCCGCCATCCCAACCGTCCCTACACTCTTGATTATATTGAAAAAGTCTTTACCGACTGGTTTGAAGTTCATGGCGATCGCAACTTTCGCGACGATCCGGCACTGGTCTGTGGTTTTGCCCGGCTCGAAGGTGAACCCTGCGCGGTGATCGGCCATCAGAAGGGGCGTGACACCAAGGAGAAAGTCTACCGCAACTTCGGCATGCCGAACCCGGAAGGGTATCGCAAGGCGCTGCGGGTCATGCAGATGGCCGAACAGTTCGGTCTGCCGATCTTCACCTTCGTCGACACGCCGGGGGCTTTTCCTGGGATCGGCGCCGAGGAGCGCGGCCAGGCCGAGGCGATTGCCCGCAACCTGCGCGAGATGGCTGCCCTGAAGGTTCCGGTGATCGTCACGGTGACCGGCGAAGGAGGTTCGGGTGGCGCCTTGGCGATTGCCGTCGGCAACCGGGTATTGATGATGCAGTACTCGGTCTATGCCGTTATTTCCCCGGAAGGCTGCGCCGCGATTCTCTGGAGTGACGGGACCCGTGGTCCCGAAGCGGCCGAAGCCCTCAAGCTGACCGCTGCCGACATCGACTCCCTGGGCTGTGTCATCGATGAAGTGATACCCGAACCGCTCGGGGGTGGACATACCGATCACCAGCAGATGGCCGATAATGTCAAGCAGGCACTCAAGAAGCACCTTGCCGAGTTGCAGCAGCTCTCAGCCGAAGAACTGGTTGAGCAGCGTTACCAGAAGTTCCGTGCCATGTCCCGGGTTCAGGAATAAATTTTTGGCAGGCGATCAGCAATGATCGAGAAGCCGGTTGTCGGACTGGGTCAGTGCAGCTGGGATCTGCTCGGCCGGGTTGCTGAATACCCCCGGGTCGATGTCAAAGCCGAACTGCTCGATCTCACCGAGCAGGGTGGGGGGCCGGTTGCGACGGCCCTGGTTACTCTGCAACGGCTCGGGGTCCAAACCAGTTTTTTCGGCACTATCGGTGACGATGATTATGGCAAGCGAATCGTCACCAGCTTGGTTGCGGCAGGCGTCGATACCAAGTATGTCCAGGTAGACCGTGAAGGTGCCAGTCAGCTCTCCTTCATAGCCGTAGAACAGCTGCAGGGGCGACGAAATATCTTTTGTCACAGGGGCGCTCGGCGCCCTTTTTGTTTGGATGCGCAGGCTTTCCAGGCGGTCAGCGCAGCTGCCGCCCTGTTGCTTGACGGGACCGAGCCTGCCGCTGCCCTGGAGGCGGCCAGTCTGGCGCGGGCATGCCAGGTACCGGTGGTGCTGGATGGTGGCACCCTGCGCGATGGCGTTTGGGAGCTGTTGCCTCACTGTGACCATCTGATTGTCAGTCGGAAATTTGCTGACCAGATATGCCCGGGCCAGCCGGATGTGGCGTTGGACCGCCTGCTGGAATTTGGTGTCGAGGTTGCGGTGGTGACGCTGGGTGCCAGCGGCTGCCTGGCCCTGGACCGGACCGGAGTGCGGAGCAAATGTCCGGCCTTCAAGGTTGATGTCGTCGATACGACCGGTTGCGGGGATGTTTTTCATGGTGGCTACCTGTATGCCTTGCTGACCGGACTATCGCTTCCGGAACGACTCCTTTTTGCTGCTGCCTGTGCCGCACTGAAAGCCAGACAGCTCGGTGGGCGTCAGGGGATTCCGAGCCTGGCCGAGGTAGAGAGACTGCTCGCCAGCTGATCGTTGATCCTCAATCAGATGTTGAAGATAGTCAGGGGTTATTTAATGACGTTGCGTTTAGTTGCTTTCTCGGTTCTGGTGACGCTGCTGATGCTGACTGCTTGCGGCCGGCCGGCCTATCGGACCCAAGTTGTCGATACTCCGGAAACCAGGGAACTGAAGGGATACCAGAAGCCTTACATTGTCAACGGCAAACTCTACTCCCCGTTGCGCGACCATGCAGGGTTTGTTCAGGAGGGGATCGCCAGCTGGTACGGCAGAGATTTTCACGGCAAGTTGACCAGTAACGGCGAAACCTATGACATGTATGCTTTGACCGCGGCGCACAAAACCCTGCCAATGGGAGTGCATGTCAGGGTGACCAATAAGAGTAACGGTCGGCAGCTGGTAGTCCGGGTCAACGATCGCGGCCCGTTTGTCGCCGGGCGGATCATCGATCTTTCCTATACGGCGGCCAAACGGCTCGGGGTGGTCGGGCCGGGGACGGCGCCGGTCAGAATCGAAGCACTCGGTTATCAGGCGAGTGACAGCGTCGGGAAGATCACTTACAGGCAACCCGAAAGCTATCAGGTCGGCAGTTTTACCATTCAGGTCGGTGCATTCTCGGTCGCGGAGAATGCCCAGCGCCTCTCTGCCAAGCTGCGGCGCTCGCACGGGGCATCAAGTATTCAGCAGGGCTGGGTCAACGGACAGCTGTTTTACCGGGTGCGGGCCGGTCAATATGCTTCGCTCGAAGCCGCCGAACAGGCCCGGAAGGATTTTGTCCGGCTTGGCTACAATCACCCCTTCGTCATTGCCATGGAGTAGCCTGAGATGACTGCTGAAGATCTTGCTTTACAACTTGAAGCTGCGGAGTGTCCGGTTGTGATTGATGTGCGCAGTAAGCTGGAATATCGCTCCGGACATATCCCCGGCGCCTTGCACGTGCCATTCTGGGGGGCGTTGTTGTGGCAAGCCAGCCTGCCGAATGATAAACAGCGCACTGTCGTCCTAACCTGCGAGCACGGTCCACGCGCGCAGGCCGCGGCGGCACAGCTGACTTTACTCGGCTATTCTCGTGTGGTTCTACTCCAGGGGCATATGTCAGGATGGCGCGCCAGGGGGCTGCCGGTCAGCAGATAAATCAACCCTGCGCCTGGTCAACAACGATTCGGATGCGTTGTCCGAAATTGATTCCGGGTTATGATAAACACTTCTCGGCAGAGGAGGCCGAACAGTTGATGGCGTTGAGAACGGATTATTAGGCTGGCACCGGTTGTTGAAACTGGTGCCAGCCTAATTATTGTCCCGTCCGTTTTCCGGATTTTCTTTCCAGAGCGGCTTGGATGAGCAGCTTTTTTTGCTGGGTAATCAGCCGATGTGCCAGCAGATTGCTCAGTTCAAACTTTTTCAGCGTCGGCAGCCACAAGGTGTACCAGATGGGTGGAGTCTGCCGATGTTTCAGGATCACCAGTCGTAGCAAGTGGCGATGGCTCCAGCGGGAATGCCTGGCGATCTGGGAGATAGTTGCCGCAGTTGTCTTGCCGCTGCGCAGAAGGGTGAGGATGGCGACTTCCTTAAGATGAGGATTGTCCAGGGCTGCTGTCAGGACCTGAGGTTCGCCTTGTTGTATAAGCGCTTCGAGGATTTTGCCGGTTCCCCGCCTGGCCAGAGTCAATTTCTGACCGAGTTCGATTGTCGCCAGACGCTGGATGATCTGGCGCTCCGCGGCCAGACGCAGGTCGGGGGTTGAGCCGGGAAGAACACAGAGGTTCAACAGCTCGAACAGGTAGAGGTGGGGCAGGAGGGTGAGGGTCATCGAGGCCGGTGCGCTGATGTTGCTGACCAGGGCCACTTTGAGCTTGTGGGTTGACTTGACCAACCCGTGCCGGGCAATGCACTTGATCAGCTCTTCGTCCAGGTCGCGGCGGCGCAGCAATACCAGCAGGTGGCGATCGTTCAACTGGGGGTTCTTCAATAGGTTGCGGAGCACGGCCGGATCCTGGTCGAGCACCAGTTGAAAAAGATCCTCACTGCTGCCGGACAAAGCGGCTCTGAGTTTGTCGACTTGTTCCTGTTCCAGATCCATCCGCGCTCCGTCAGGACTCGTTGGCGCCATACTCTGCCAGAAACTCCCGTTTGAAATCGGCAAATGAATTCTGTTCGATGGCCTGCCGCGCCCTGGCGACCATGTCCAGGTAGAAGTGGACGTTGTGAATGGCCGACAGGGTCGCCGAAAGAACTTCGTTGGCATTGAACAGGTGGTGCAGATAGGCACGGCTGAAGTTGCTGCAGCAGTAGCAGCTGCAAGAGGCGTCAACCGGATAGAAGTCGCGCCGGTAACGGCGATTGGTCAGGCGGATGCGTCCGCGCCGGGTAAACAGGGTCGCGCTGCGCGCATAGCGGGTCGGGATAACGCAGTCGAACATGTCCATGCCCCGCTCGATGCTCTCCAAGATATCTTCCGGTAATCCTACTCCCATCAGGTAGCGGGGTTTGTGCTCCGGCAGGTGCGGCTCGGTATCGTCGACGACCTGCTTGAGTAACTCCAGCCCCTCACCGACACTGACGCCACCGATCGCATAACCGGGAAACTCCATGGCGGTCAGCTGCTCGGCGCATTCCTTGCGCAAGTCTGGATAAACACTCCCCTGAACGATGCCGAACAACGCCTGATCCTCGCGGCTGTGTGTTTTCAGGCACTGCTCTGCCCAGCGCAGGGTCTTTTTGATCGACTTGGCGGCATAGTCGTGGCTCGCCGGGTAGGGGATGCACTCATCGAAGGCCATGATGATGTCGGCACCCAGCTGGTTTTCGATCGAGATGGCCTCTTTTGGACCGAGAAAGATCTGATCGCCGGTTACTTCATTGCGAAAATGGACTCCGTCAACGGAGATCTGCTTGTTCGGCAGGGAAAAAACCTGGAAACCGCCACTGTCGGTGAGGATCGGCTTATGCCAGTTCATGAAGGGATGCAGGCCACCGGCCTTGGCGATCAGGCTTTCACCTGGTTTCAAATGCAGGTGATAGGTGTTGGCCAGGACGATCTGCGCGCCAGCCTCGTCGACCTGGGCCGGGGTCAGCGCCTTGAGGGCTGCATGGGTGCCAACCGGCATGAAAATCGGAGTTTCAATGCTACCGTGCGGGGTAGTGATGTGGCCGCGTCGAGCCCGGCTCGATGAATCCTTGTGCAGCAGGTCAAACTGGAACATAGATGAATTCCTGACAATTGTGTGGGGGTGCCTACCGGAGCTCCGGTGCAACTGACATAATTGACAGTCGCATGGGCATCTTTCTAGCAGATTCGCGAGAAACTGGCAACCGCAGATAAGGTTCCCGGGCATGACTGCCAAGGCCTGAATTATGCGCAGCTGCAAGGGAGCCGATTGTATACAGTGTGCATCTTTTCGGTTGACATGTATACGTTTTGGATGGTATCTAAATCGAGTTTATATTGGTGCGGCTGGCAGCAGTTTTGCGCCTATGTGCGGATTGACCCGCATGTTTCCAGGGAGAGGATTTTAATGCAAACAGTGACCGAGTGGAGAGGTCCTCCCAGGGTTCACCCCGTCTTTCACCATCCGGCCAACAATCCGTTGTCGGTGTTCTTTTTCCAGTCTTTATTCGAGGGATAACAACATGAGTATGCTGAAGAGTTCTGTGGGTAGAAAGATCATTATGGGCGTAACAGGCCTCATTCTGATCTTGTTCATCACCGGGCATGTGCTTGGCAACATGTCCCTGTTCGCTGGTCCTGACGGGATCAACGCCTACGCTGAGCATCTGCACAGCCTCGGCCCGGTTCTCTGGCTGATCCGTCTGGTCATGCTGACGATTTTCGTCGTGCACATCTGGTTCGGCATCACGCTGACCCTGGAGAACAAGGCGGCCCGTCCTCTGGGTTACAACCAGAAAACCAACCTGCGCACCGGTTTCGCCTCCGAGACCATGATCGTCAGCGGCCTGGTTCTGCTGGCCTTCGTGATTTACCATGTGTTGAATTTCACAACTCATTCAGTACTCATCCCGACCGATGTTCTCGGAAATGACGCCCTCGGACGTTTCGATGTCTACACCATGGTCGTGTCCACCTTCAAGCAGATTAAGCTCAACGTCGCCCTGTACATCGTTGGCATGATTTTCCTGCTGTTGCATGTCAGCCATGGCTTCGGGAGTTTCTTCCAGAGCCTTGGTTTCAACCGCGAAGCGACGATTCCCAAGTTCAACGCGGTCGGCAAGCTGTATGCGCTGGTGGTTTTCCTGGCGTATATTTCCATCCCACTCGTAGCCATGGCTATCCTTAAATAAGGAAGGGGTACAACTGTGATACTCGACGGCAAATGTCCTACAGGACCTATTCAGGAAAGCTGGGATAAACATCGCTTCGATCTGAAGCTGGTGAACCCGGCCAACAAGCGTAAATACAAAGTTCTCGTGGTCGGTACCGGTCTGGCCGGCGGCGCCGCTGCGGCCTCCCTGGGCGAACTCGGCTACAATGTCGAAGCCTTCTGTTACCAGGATAGCGCCCGCCGCGCTCATTCGATCGCCGCCCAGGGCGGCATCAACGCCGCCAAGGCTTATCCGAACGATGGCGACTCCATCTATCGCCTCTTCTACGACACCATCAAGGGGGGCGACTTTCGCGCCCGTGAGGCCGACGTCTGGCGTCTGGCCCAGGTGTCGAACAACATCATCGACCAGTGCGTTGCGCAGGGCGTGCCCTTTGCTCGTGACTATGCCGGTTACCTCGACAACCGGTCTTTCGGTGGTGCCCAGGTTTCGCGGACCTTTTATGCTCGTGGCCAGACCGGGCAGCAGCTGCTGATCGGCGCTTACCAGGCCCTGTGTCGCCAGGTCAAGGCCGGCACCGTCAAGATGTTCGAGCGCCGCGAGATGCTCGACCTGGTGGTGGTCGACGGCGTTGCCAAGGGAATCACCTGTCGCAACCTGATCTCCGGCGAAATCGAGTCCTACTGGGGTGACGCCGTGGTGCTGGCAACCGGTGGTTATGTCAACGTCTTCTACCTTTCGACCAACGCCATGGGTTGCAGCGTCACCGCCGCCTGGAAGGCCGCCAAGAAGGGCGCCTACATGGCCAACCCCTGCTACACCCAGATTCACCCGACCTGCATCCCGCAGCATGGTGAGCATCAGTCGAAGCTGACCCTGATGTCCGAATCGCTGCGCAACGACGGTCGTTGCTGGGTTCCGAAGAAGGCTGAAGATTGTGAGAAGCCGGCGGCAGAGATTGCCGAAGAGGACCGCGATTATTATCTCGAACGCAAATACCCCTCATTCGGTAACCTCGCCCCACGTGATATCGCCTCCCGTGCGGCAAAAGAGCAGTGCGACGATACCCGTGGTGTCGGACCGGGCAAGCGCGGTGTCTACCTCGATTTCAAGTCGGCGATCGACCGGGTTGGCGAGGAGACCATTGCCGCCCGCTACGGAAACCTGTTCCAGATGTACGAGAAGATCACCGACGAGAACGCCTACAAGCAGCCGATGCGCATCTACCCGGCACCGCACTATGCGATGGGCGGTCTCTGGGTCGATTACAACTGCATGAGCAACATTCCGGGCGTTTTCGTCCTCGGTGAAGCCAACTTCTCGGTCCATGGTGCCAACCGACTCGGTG
>DATFMT010000097.1:0-4173 GCA_035266745.1 Geothermobacteraceae bacterium
AACCGGGAGAAATCAGCGATGCGTAATTTGCTATCACATACTCATGACACTCAGGAGCGTGACGTGAAAAAATCAATTTGGAAATTCTTGGCAACCTGTTGTTTGGTACTTTTGGCCGGCCTGGGAGCTGGCGATCCAGCCCTGGCCAACACCCAGGATGCCGTATCCGGATATTTCAACGGTGAGGTCGGCCTTGGTTATCGTAATGTCTGGCTTGACTACGACAAATCGCGGGTCCTTGAATATGTCAGCCTCAGCAATGGCGCTACCGCCAACCTGCAGGTCGATGCCGGCGCGGAGCAGAAACGGCTAAATCTGACCGGCGACTTTGTCAGCGACCAGGACTACCGCGGCGAGCTTGACCTTGATATCAATGGCCTGATCCGGGTCGAGCTGGCAACCGACAAGATGATCCACAACCTTGAACATATCCCGTACAATCGCCCGGCTGGTTACTTGACCTATGACGACCTGAAACCGCAAGATCAGTACCAGATCGGAATTAACCAGAACTCTGCCGACGCCAAGCTCAAACACCCCACTTTCCCCGCCCATCTTGATCTCGGGTTCTCGCGCCAGGAAAAAACCGGCCATCAGCAATTGCGCTTTGTCGACGAGGGCAACGGCGGTCTCAACGGCAATGGCAGCTGCGGAAAATGTCACCTGCAATCAACCACCCGATCAGTCGACTGGACAACCGATCAGTTCAGCGCTGGGGTTGATGCCCATGTCGGCCCGATCGATCTGGTTGTCGACTATATTCATCGGGAATTCCGCGATCATGCAGGAACCCCGGTCAACACCTTCGGCTCCCATGGTTACGTCCCGCCCAACCGGGTCGGACCGGCCGATTACCAGCACGACGAGGCTCCCGACTCCCAGCTGAGCAAAACCACGCTCAAGGTTCACACCTCCCTGGCCGGAGGTGTGGTTGGGGCCGCCTCGGCCAGCTTCGGCACCATGGAAAACCAGTCACAACTGAGCGATGTCAGCCCGGTTAAGGCAGAAACCGACTTCTACCAACTGGCTGGCGATGCAACCTACATCATCACCCCCCAGTGGACCCTCAACGCCCGCTACCGGATGGCCGACTTCGACAATGAGGTCCCCGCCGCAATCACGGCCTCCGGCACCCTGCCGGCCAACGGCCCGTTGCCGGTCCGCGACAGTGTCGATATCACCCGCTCCAGCTACGAAGCCCGGGTCACCTATCGTCCGTCCCGCGCCTACAGCATCAAGGGGGAATACCGCTATCTCGACATCGATCGCGGCAACACCGCCGGACCGGTTGACTTCAGCGTAGCCGGCGGGGTGATCGTCCAGCCCGACCTGAGCTGGGAACTTCCCGACCAGGAGACGGTTCAGCGCTTTAAACTTTCGCTGAACGCCCGGCCGCTGGCCAGCCGCAAGCTGAGGATAAAGTCCCATTACAGCTATGAATCTGCCACGGACACCGCGTATGGAACCTCTTTTGAGCACCGCCACGACCTGTACGGCAGCGCAACCTGGACCTCTGGAAACCGCTGGGGGCTGCAAGGCAGCGCCCGTTACACCAAGGAGGAAAACGACGGGCGGCAGCTTTTCCTGCCGGATAACACCGGTGGCTTCCTGACCTTCAACCCGATCCGCGACCGCGAAGTCACCAACCTGGTCGCCGGGGCCTGGCTGATGCCGACCAATCGGCTGACCATCAACACCAACTACGGATATCTGGAGACCAAGATCCGTCAGGATCTGATCTTCGGCGGCCAGCCGAGCGAAACCACGCCAGACGCCAATTTTGCCATCTTCGATGACCAGGTTCCCTTCGACCAGGCGGTCCATACGGCCACCATCTTGGTCGACCTGCGGATTCTCGACAACCTGGGCTGCAGCCTGGAGGGGCGCTACATTAAATCCAAGTCGTCCTTCGATCCCAACTTCCCGCTCACCACCCTGATTCTCAGCGGCAACCCAGTCGACATGACCAGCGACGGCCTGAAAGAGATTTCCGAAGTCGACATCATCCAAACCGGGGTGACAATCGGTTTCGACTGGCAACCGCAAAAAACCTGGACCTGCTCGGCGAACTACAGCTACGATGATTTCGATGATCACAGCAACGCCAGCCTGGAAGGAACAGCCCAGATGGTTATGGCCAGTCTGGCCTACAGTTGGTGATCAGCATCCTTACTAGGGGATTTTGAACATGAGCAAAAACCGTCATACAATCGTGGCGGCCCTGTTGGCGTTGCTGATCCTGGCGACAGCGGGGCCGGTCGCCGCCCAACAGCTGGTTGCAGCGATAGTCACCGGAGATCTGCCCCGCTACCGACAGGCCCACACAACCCTGGAAACGATTGTCCGCAATGCCGGTTTTGATGAAACAAAACTGAAGATTTTCGCCCAGACGCCAAACTCCGACACCATGTCGCTGACCAACGCGATCCGCCGTTCCGTAGCAGCCGGCGCCGATCTGGTCATCACCTACGGAGCCGCGGCAACTCTGGTTGCTGCCCAGGAGGTCTCGGACGTTCCGGTGCTGTTTGCCGATGTCTATGATCCGGTCGGGCTCAAGGTCGTGCAGAACTTATCCGCCCCGGGGGTCAATCGTTCCGGAGCCAGTTGCACCCTCGACCAGAAAGGGCTGCTCGGCAACCTGCTGAAAATTGACCCGAAAGTCAAAACCATCGGAGCCATGTACTGCTCAGGGGAAGAGGGTTCCCGACGGCAACTCGAAGACTTGACCGCAGCGGCAAAAGAACTCGGTCTCTATGTCGTCTCGGAAGATGCCAAGAATGCCGGCAAGGTTGATTCGGCGTTGCAGGCCCTGTCCGAAAAAGCCGATGCGCTATTTTTGACCGAAAGCGTGGTCATCACGCAGAAGGGCGAAGAGATTATCAAGCTCGCCCGGGGCAAGAGCCTGCCGGTTTTTTCGCAGACCCCCGGGCTGGTCAACCAGGGAGCCCTGCTTGGCATGTTTGCCGATCCCGACGAGCAGGGCAAGCTGGTCGCCGTCCATGCGTTACAGGTACTGGCCGGCCAGAAAGCGTTCATTCTCCCGGTCCGGGAAACGAAAAAACCGGTCCTGACCGTCAACCAGAAAACCGCCTCGAGCCTGGGCCTGACCATCCCCAAACCGCTGCTTGACGCGGCGGCCAGTGTCATTCGTTAAATAACCGGTCAAACCCGGAACACCGTGAAGTTGCTCTAACTTTACAATTATGTTTTTTAACGGCATACTTACCCGTGGTTCGTGTGAACCTTGTTATGTTCCCTATTGGAATGATTTCTTTCTGCCGGTTGCTATTGTCGCTGGAAGGTCCCTATGTTTAAAAACATGAAGCTCCGCTGGAAAATCCTGTTGTGCCTGATCGGCCTGTCCATTGTCCCCCTCGCCCTTACCCTGGTCCTGATGTCTGACTTCACCGGCAGCATCATCAACCGGGACATGCTCCTGGTCGCGAACAAGACCAGTCGCTATGTTGAGCAGAGTACGCAGACAGCCAAACGGGAACTGACCAATTACGTTGCCCTGATCACCTCCGGCGCCGACATGGTCAATGCCACCTATTACGCCACCTTGACCGGCGATGCCGACCAGCTGACCGGACTGATGGCCGGGGTCGCCGATCGTTATCATCTCGATCTGATCAAGGTTATTGACAAACAGGGCAATCCGATTCTGCGTAAACTGCGCAATGGGGAAGACATCCCCGAAACCAGCGGCAGCGACCACCCGGTGGTCCAGAAGACCCTCGCCGGGGAGGCAAGCGCCATGATCGGCGAGATCGACGGCCAGACCGCCATCGTTGTCGCTGCCCCGATCAAACTGCAGGACCAGCCGGTCGGCCATTTGCTAGCGGCGACCTTTATCGATGACGAGTTCGCCCAGACCGTTGCCGAATTAAGCGGGACCGACGTCGCGTTTGTCAATGGGGATACGATCGTCGCCAGTACCCACGAAGGGATGCGCAGTGTCGACCTGGCAAGCTTGAAGCATTCCGGTTCGCTGCAAGTGACCATGAACGATGAGCCCTATGTCCTGTTTTACAATCAGCTCGGCGATACCGGCCTCGGCTTTATCATGGCCGAAAACCGCGACATGGAACTCTCAGCCAAGCAGCAGATGAGTCGACTGCTCGGCACCATTGCCATCGTTGCCATCCTGATCGCCGTGTTGCTCGGTGTAGT
>DATFMT010000098.1:0-5368 GCA_035266745.1 Geothermobacteraceae bacterium
CAGTCACCGCCGCCGGTGAAGGATTTGCCGACCGCCAAGCTGACCAGAGCGCCACTCGTGGCGTCATGACAGGTGGTACAGGCGTGATGCACCTTCGGATCGGTCGCATCGGTGAGCGGCGGCGGATCGCTGTGGCAGTTACCGCAACTGGTCGTGCCCACAGTTACTAGGGCGCTGTGGTCGGGCGGTGACGTGGTGTGGGTCACTTCCCAAGTGGCAGTATGGCAAGTGGTGCAATCGCCACCAGTGAGGAAGTCCTTACCGACCGCCAGACTTCTCAGGCTGCCGTCGGCGTTGTGACAGGTGGTGCAGGCGTTGTGCACCTTCGGATCGGTCGCATCGGTGAGCGGAGGCGGATCGCTGTGGCAGTTGCCGCAGCCGGTCGTGCCGACCTGAACCAGGCTGCTGTGGTCCGGGGGATTGGTGGTATGGATGGTTTCCCAAGCGTTGGTATGGCAGGTGGTGCAGTCGCCGCCCACGGCAAAGGACTTGCCAGCTGCCAGACTGATCCTATTGTAGTCCGCATCATGACAGTTCGAACAGCTGCTGTGAACCTTGGGATCGACCGGATCGGTCAGCGGCGGCGGATCGCTATGGCAGTTGCCGCAGCTCGTGGTTCCTACCTGGACTAAGTTGTTGTGGTTATCGAGAAAGGCATGAACCGTTTCAAAGTTGGTGTGACAGGTGAGGCAGTTAATATCGGTGCCGGCTATGCCGTCTCGGATAGCCTGTGCGACTACCGCCGAATCGAGCTTGGTTCCGCTATAACCATGACAGAGCGTGCAGTCGGAACGGTGCAAGGTATCAACATCACTGGCGCTTGCCAGGGTCCCGCTACCCGGCTGACCGAGAATGGTCGTATCACTGGTATGGCAGTTGGTACAAATAGCCGTGATCACCCTATGATCATGGGCCGCGTTATGGGCCGCCGCCCGGTCTTCGTGGCAGGTATCACAGGTAATGCTTGGAGGGTCGGTACTCCAGGCGGGGATGAGCTTGTTCGTGACATAATCAGAGCCGTTGCCATTGGCACCGATTTGGCCGCCGCCATGGACGGGCTCGCTCTGGTCATGACAGGCGGTACAAGTGATGATTTCACCGGCCACCATATTGTTGCCAGCGGTTTTAACCGTCTTTCCGTAATGGCCAGCCGCGACATTGCCAACTTGCGAGGCATGACAGGAAACACAGGTCCCATCCGGGGGAGTGGTGAGATCATGGAAGTTGGCTATAGTCGGCAGATAATGACAGACACCGCAGGTCTCCCCGGCAAAGGTCAGGTCCGCGCCGCTACAGTCCTGATCGATCCCATCATAGGGGATATCGAGGGCGTCTGGATGGATATTAAAATCGGCATCGTTGCAGTCAGTGCCAACGGCACCGCATGAGCCGTAGGCATAATAGCCGTCACCATCGGCATCCGTGCCCGTCAGGCCTTCATCGATCTGGCCGTTGCAGTTGTTGTCAATCCCGTCGCAAAGCTCTACAACACCCGGATTGATGTTGGGATCACTATCGTTGCAATCATCCATGCTGCCGGAACAGGAGCCGATACGGGTAAAACCGTCAGAATCAATGTCAAAAGCGCATTCGGTTGTTGATACAACTCCGAGGTCCCCCGCAAAGTTAGCCGAACCGGTCGAGATGGTAATGGTGCCGAGGAGTCTGCTGATTGAGTCCTTGGTCGTGAATGTACAGTTGTAGCCGCCGTCGAGGATAACTGCGCCGCCGTTAAGGGTCAGATCCTCAGTAAAGATTTCGCCCGTAAGCAGCAGCGTAAAGCTGGACAGGCCCAAATCACTGCTGGCGTAATTATAGGCGTTCTGAATCGAGTTGAAACCGTAGCCGGTACCGTCGATATTTACCGAGGGGTCGCAGGCTGCCAGGCAAATGTCCTTGGGGGATAAAAGGAACAGTAGCAATAAAAATGCTAAAGCCACAGAGAACCCTTTAAAAAAATTCATCGCACCACCCTTTTCGATATCAATTTGAATTCTGAAAAAATTTCAAAATGCCTGAACTTTAATAACGGTTTGGATCAGCTGGTAGGACAGGTCTGCTTAGGGAGTTTTCAGCCAAAGTCCAATTTGGCCGGATGGATTTTGACATTGATAAATAATCCAAAAATCCCCGTTCACCAGCATACAATGGCAATTAAATCTGAGCGCAATACAACATATTCGATTAACAGACAAATGCAAATAATGCACCAATATTCCAGTAGATATCTACCGAATTAGGTTGCCGTTCAGGTAAGTTCAGGAATTAACGCGACTGTTCCTTGAATTAATTTCATCCTAGAATTCAAAGCAACCTCCTCCATTGGTTTAACTCAACACCACATGTGGGTATATAACAGATTGGAGTTAGCGATTTCCAAAATTCATGGCATAGCATGTTTGTCGAAACCGAGGACCTAATGCAACAACATCTGCAACCTGTCGATTTGATTATTTCAAACGGAAGCCAGAATTTCTGGGGGCAACCAAACAATATAAATCCTTCCGATAGAGTCGGAGTCTCTGTAAATAGATATTGACAAAATCTAACCTACCAAAAAAAATCAGTCCCGTGTCAAAAAAAGTTTGGCCCGATGCCGGCGGGTGTCTCACAAATCGAAACGTCATATGCACCAAAAGACCCAAACCGGCTTTCCAGATTGGGCCTTTCTAGTATGTTGTTCCACGAAGCCTTTACGCTTCATCTAAGGACATTTAGTCGCAGCCCTATGTAAAAACAGCCCATCAAATCCGCCAGCGACGATGGTACCAGAAGTACTGATCCGGATGACGCAGGACCGTCTCGCCGATCGCCTGGTTGCAACGGTCTGTCACCGCCTGGCGGAGTTCGTCGCCTTCTAGCTCATCCGGAATGTCTATTTCACGAATGATCATCTTATGCTTCCCGCCGTAGGTCCGATATCCGTCGAGCAGAAACAACGGCACCCGATGTTTGGCGATAATCGCCCCAGGCAGAGCCAGAGTCATGGCCGGATGACCGAGAAACGTCGACAACAAACCCATGGATGAACGTTGATCGGCAACCATGACGACTGCCCGGTTGTCCTTCAGGCACTTGAGAATATGCCGGGGAGCGGTCGGCCCCTTGGAGATGAACTGAACATTCTTGCCGGGGATATTGAGGATCAACTGATCGAACTTGGGGTTATGGTGACGGCCGACCAGCAGCGCCGGAGCCACATCGATCAACTGCAGTGAACCCATGTAGAGCGCCCAGGCGCCGAGATGACCGGTGACAATCAGGGCCCCCTTCCCCTCTGCGAGTGCTTTTTGAAGCGCCTCGCCACCCCCCTCGACCTCAACGAATTTTTCCATACGCTTCTGGTCATTACCGTTGAGCCGGGCATACTCGGCAACCGTGCGGCCGAAATTGCGCGCCGAGCGGGCCGCCAGCGTTTGGCGCTCCTGAGTTGACAGCTCTGGAAACGCCCTGGCCAGATTGTCCAGCACCAGTTTCTTGCGGATCCCGAGACTCCAGGCCAGCTGGCCAAGCAGGGCCCCGACCTGCAGCGAGAGGTTGCGCGGCAACAGACGGAACCCCCAGCAAAAACCGAGGGCAAAAAAGTATTCAATCCAGTGTCTGAACTTCATCCTAACCGATCCTGATCTACAGCTGGCCGGGCCCAAAGCGTCCCTGGCAACGGGCCGCTATTTTTTCACAGGCCGAAGAAAAAATCCAGCGCCAAACCGCAACACGACGACGACCAGATTGTCAGCTAAAATCGAATTAATTTAACAAATTCAACATATTGTCGTCATCGGCAAGATATGATACTTTTTGAGGAAGTTTAACCTCCCACTCTCAAACAAGCGATCGGAACTGTGATGGAGACTACACAATGCCTGCTGCGCCAGCTCCCGGCGATTGATCGCCTGCTCAATGACCCGGCCCTGCAGCAGCTCGACGGGCCGCTTCCGCATGTCCTGGTCCGGGAAGCCGCCCAGTTGACAATCGAGCGGCTACGCCGGCAGATTCTCGACTTCCCGGAACAGGCCGGTCAGCTTGACCTTTCGGTGCCGGCGGTTGCAGCCCTGGCGGTCGTACGCGCTGAACAGCTCGCTCAGCCCTCTCTGCGCCCGGTGATCAACGCGACCGGCACCCTGCTGCACACCAACCTCGGCCGGGCCCCCCTGTGCGACCGGGCCCTGACTGCCGTAACCGAGGTCTCGCGCGGCTATTCCAACCTGGAGTTCGATCTGACCAGCGGCGAACGCGGCCAGCGCTACAGCCATGTCGAAGGGCTGATCTGCCGTCTGACCGGCGCCGAGGCAGCGACCGTGGTCAACAATAACGCCGGGGCGGTACTGCTCGCCCTGACCGCCTTGGCCAAGGGGAAGGAAGCGATCGTCTCACGTGGCGAAATGATCGAGATCGGCGGTTCGTTCCGGGTCCCGGAGGTCATGGCGGCCGGCGGCGTGATCCTGCGCGAAACCGGCACCACCAATAAGACCCACCTGCAGGACTACCGGCAGGCCATTAATCCACAAACCGGCCTGCTACTGAAGATCCACACCAGCAATTACCGGATCGTCGGCTTCACCGAAGCCGTGTCGACCGGCGAACTGGTTCAGCTGGGCGCGAAGCACAAGCTGCCGATCCTCGAAGATCTCGGCAGCGGCATGCTGATGGATCTCACGAGCTACGGTCTGCCGAAGGAGCCGACGGTTCGCGAAACTGTTGCCGCCGGTGCCGATGTGGTCACCTTCAGCGGCGACAAGCTGCTCGGCGGCCCCCAGGCTGGGCTGATCGTCGGCCGGCAAACAGCCATCGACGCAATCCGCAAACACCCGATGGCCCGGGCGCTGCGGATCGACAAAATGACCCTGGCGGCGCTGGAAGCAACCCTGCAGCTCTATCTTGACCAGCATCAGGCGCTGCGCGAGATACCGGTGCTGCAGATGCTTCAAATCTCCCCCGAGGAGCTGCAACCCCGCTGCCGGGAGTTGGAGGCAACGCTGCAAAACAGGCTCGGCGATCGAATCACCACTGAGATCATCAGTGAGAACTCCATGGTCGGCGGTGGCGCCCTGCCATTGGCCGAACTGCCCGGCTACGCGGTGGCCATCAAGGCCGCGCAGCTCTCGACCGACCAGCTGGCGCTGCGGCTGCGCGCCGCCGAACCCCCGCTCATAGGACGCATCCAGGACGACCGGCTGCTGCTCAACCCGCGTACCTTCTCCGAGCGGGAGGTCCCCGCCCTGCTCCGGGCCTTGAGCAACGCCCTGAACGGGGCGGCGAGCTGACATGGCCCTCCAGAGCGAACACCACGTCATCATCGGTACTGCCGGTCACGTCGACCATGGCAAGACCGCCCTGATCGGCGCCCTGACCGGGGTCGAGACCGACC
>DATFMT010000099.1:0-2812 GCA_035266745.1 Geothermobacteraceae bacterium
GTTCCTGGTCGCCAACGCCAAAAAGGACGGTGTGAAAACCACCGCCAGCGGCCTGCAATACAAGGTTATCGAGGAGGGGACCGGCAAAACCCCGGCGGCGACCGACAAGGTCAAGGTGAATTATCGTGGATCGCTGGTTGATGGCACCGAGTTCGATAGCAGCTACAAACGAGGGCAGCCTGCGACCTTCCCGGTCAACGGGGTCATCAAGGGGTGGACCGAAGCCCTGCAGCTGATGAAGGAGGGCGCCAAGTTCCAGCTCGTCATTCCTGCGGATCTCGCATACGGTGAGCGCGGTGCCGGCCCGATGATCGGCCCGAACTCGACACTGGTTTTCGATGTCGAGTTGCTTGCGGTAAACCCGGAATAAATACCGCGAAAGCTTATTCCAAAAGGCCCGCTGTTTTGTCGCAGCGGGCTTTTTTTTACCTCGCCTGAGCTGTTTGCTCTTGCAATCCGAATTGCCGTATAGGGTATGACCTGCTGACAACTGGTAGGACTGGGGTAAGCTTCAGGGGGAGGAATCCGATGGCGACAATGAATTTGGCTCAGGATGTCTTACGGTTCTGGTTCGGCGACCAGGGACACGCTGATGTGGTCGACAAACAACTTCAGCAGCGTTGGTTCGTCAAGGATCCGGCGGTTGACCGGGAGATTGAAGCACGCTTTGCCGCTCTGCTCATTCCGGCCCGAACCGGGACGCTTGGCTGGCAGGTCACACCTCGCGGCCGCTTGGCATTGATCCTGTTGCTCGACCAGTTCTCCCGCAATATCCACCGTGGCACTGCTGAGGCCTTCGCCTTTGACCCAGCTGCCTTAACGCTCTGCCTGGAGGGATTGGCCGTCGGAGACGATCGGCGCTGCGGGTTGTTCGAGAGGGTTTTCTGCTACCTGCCACTGGAACATGCCGAAGATCTGGGATGTCAGGGGCGCTCGGTCGAGCTGTTTAGGAGTTTACAGGCTGAAGCTCCCGTTGCACTGAGGAAAACTTTCGCTGCGTTCTATGACTATGCCGTGCGGCATCGGGACATTATCGCCCGCTTCGGCCGATTTCCGCATCGTAATGCCATCCTCGGGCGTCCATCATCAGCCGCAGAACTCGACTTCCTGAATCAGCCGGGGTCATCCTTCTGAACAGTGAAAGCGGTCCCGGAAGACTCCTGAGGTGAGCCGGATTCCAGGCCGCTCCGGACGGTTCCAGATATAGCTCCAGGCCTGCTGAGGTCCGAGCTCAGACTGGACTGTAACGGATTGGCGCAGGTAGAGACTGGCCATTCGGTCGTCCGGAATGAAATCTTCCAGAGCGTCGATCCTGCTGAGGGTCACGGGGAAGAGGTTGGGCGCGATGGTCATCAGTCGTCCATGTACGATGGCATCGCCGGGGCAGAGGTAGGGATAGTCGTCTGCGCCAACCCACCAGAGCTCACCTTTGACGGTGGCCGGGACCTCGGCGATTGTTGTTCCGGCGAGATAGCGGGGGTAATTCCGCTGATCCGGAAGCAGGGTGCCATAGACAAACAGCGGGAGTTGATCGGTCAAGTCGTGCATGGTTGTCAAACGACAAACGGCACCCCAAGCGGGGTGCCGTTTGTCTAAGCGGTTACGGTTGCTTAGCTCTTTGCCGACCAGTGGCCATGCAGGTTGCAGTATTCGCGCGCGGTGACCGAGGTCGCGGTGATCGGGAAGGTCGCCTCCGGAGCTTCGCCGGGCTTGAGGAACTGGCGGTACGCTTTGCCGTCGGCAAGCAGTTCGATCCATTCGATGTAGTGCTCATCCAGCATCGGATGGGCGACACTGCCGATCTTGACGGTGATGGAGTCGCTGCCGACTTCGATGACCGGGACATGTTTTTCCTGCGCGGCATCGACGGTGTTTTCGCCCATCAGGACCATCTTCTGGTTACAACAGACCAGCGGGGCGGCGCCGCTGTGCAATACTTCGACGATATTGCCACAGAGTTCACACTTGTAGACTTCGAGTTGCTTGGGCATTGTCTGGCTCCTTTGTAGGGTTGGGGATTAGTAGTTTTCGCCGAGCAGTTCAAAATGGGCGCGGGCATGGGCACAGGCCGGACACACGTCCGGTGCTTCATGCCCCTCGTGCAGGTAGCCACAGTTGCGGCAGCGCCAAGTTTCGGCGGAAGCTCGTTTGAAAACCTGATCGGTTGCGATATTGTTCATCAACGCCAGATAGCGTTTTTCATGTTGCTTTTCCGCGACGGCGATGGCCATGAAGATGTCGGCGATACTGGCAAAGCCCTCTTCGCGGGCGGTCTTGGCGAACGAGGGATACATTTCGGTATGCTCGTAGTGCTCACCGCCAGCGGCTTCTCTCAAGTTGTCGACGGTTGCCCCGATGACACCGGCCGGGAAAGCTGCGCTGATTGTGACTTCACCCCCCTCGAGCAGTTTGAAGAGCCGTTTAGCGTGCTCTTTTTCCTGGTCGGAGGTCTCCTCGAAAATGTGCGAGATCTGGACATAACCTTCCTTCTTGGCCTGGGCGGCAAAGTAGGTGTAGCGGTTGCGCGCCTGGCTCTCGCCGGAAAAGGCGGTCAGGAGGTTCTTCTCGGTCTGGGTTCCCTTGAGTGACATTGATTGGCTCCATGAGGTTGAGATCAATAAGAAAGTGGGAAATAGCTTACCATAAAGGTCGTTCTCTGCAACAGGGGGGGGAGGCAAAAAAAAGGAGGCCCGTGGGCCTCCGATAACAAACAAAATTTCTAGTTTATGGTTACTTTTTGTGGCAGTCGCCGCACTTGGTCGGTCCACCCATTTTCTTGTGGCAGTCCTTGCAAAGGGCACCGTGGGCAGCT
>DATFMT010000100.1:0-11855 GCA_035266745.1 Geothermobacteraceae bacterium
CACCGTGCCGACAATGGTCGCCTCGAGAATCCGACCCCGGACAAAATGACTCAGTTGCCGGCTGATCAACCAGGAGAGGTCATGAGCCATTTCATAATAGCGATTCGGCACCAGGCCAATACTGAAACGGATGATTTTCTGACCGTCCCGGAGGAAGAAAAAGGTGAACAACGGGACCAGGACCATCAGACCTCCGGCCCGCAACGCCGAACCGGTGGTCTGGCTGAGGATTTTGGTCAAAATAGACTCACCGAGGACCCGACCACGTGCCGACAGGTCATAGCCTTCGATATAGGGGAAAAATTCGAGAAGTTTTGCCTGCCCATGTTTCAACAGGGTGATGCCGCTGGCAATATAGCGCGGCAGGTCGGTGCGTAGCGACTGCCACATTTCGGCCCAGTGGGGGCTGAGAATTCTGACCAGCAGGTAAAGGCCGGCAGACGCCAGCAAAAAAACCAGGAATATACTGGCGGTACGACTGAGACGGGTCCGCTCGATATAACGAACCAAAGGTTCGAGCAGAAAGGATGTGACCAGGGCCAGCAGGACCGGCAGGAAGATCCCGGTCGTGGCGGTCTGCAAGAGGCTGGTGATGCGTGATGCCGAGGTAAAGATCGCCAGGCCGGTCGCGATACCGGCGGTCAGCACCAGGAACAGCAGGAGCAGCTGGGTCCGATTCAGTCCACGCGGATCAGCCATGGCGGTTACGATGCCTCGGTGACGTGCATTTCAGCGATATTCTTCTCCAGGCGCCGGATCTCGTCGCCGGCCGCCTGCAGCCGTTCGCTCATGACCCGGGTCAGGCCGATCAGGATCTTGTTGGCCACCACCGGGTGCTTCTGCACCGTGTCGAGCAGGTCGGCCCGGAACAGGCCGATCAATTCTGCTTTCTCGATCGTTCGCGCCGAAGCGGCGCGCATGGCGGGAGCGGTCAGGGTCGTCTCACCAAAAAAATCGCCGGGGCCGAGGGTCGTATATTCGATCTCGCGTCCCTTGCTGTCATGGGAGAAAATACGGACCACCCCGGTTCGGATCATGTAGATTCCGGAACCGGGATCGCCTTCACTAAAGACGGTTTCGTTGCTGTCGTAGGTACGGGAATGCACCCGGGATTCGAGGTAACTCAATTCCCGGGCGTTCATTTCGGAAAATACCGGAACCGAGCCGAGGAAGAACGCGAGGGACTCCTCGTCATGCTTCTTGCGGAAGATGTTGCTCCAGAGTGGATTCACGCGCGCCTCCTGCAAGGCAAGATCACATAAAACAGTGTTATCATAGCAAGCGGCACGATTAACGCCAGCAAAAAATGCACCGTCAGCGGGAGGCCCGACTCATGCCGGGTGATCCGGATTCAGGGCTGCAGAAGCTTGTTCACATCCTCGGGAAGATCCGCATTGACTTCATAATCGATGAACTTGACGTACAACGATTCCCGCTGATTCCCCATCAGCGAATCATGATACATCCGCACCGGCAGCCAGAAGCCTTCAACCAGATCAAAACGCACCTTGAACCGGTCATCCACCAGACCATCCGGCGACGTGACCTGGATTTCGTTCAGTAGCTCTTCGCCGCGGATATCAAAGTGGCGGACTTCGACCGTGCGGAGCTCGCCGGCCGCGGTTGTCACTTCAAAACGCCGGACAATCTCATGGCCAAGATCCAGATCGATCACCAGGCGTTTGATCTGCTGCTGGGGGATCGCCAATCCGTAACCATAAAAGGCTCCGTGCAAATCGGCCGGCTCGGCAAACTCGATGGCCAGGGTTTCGATCCGCGTCTCACCCAGCAGGTTTTCACTCCGTTTGATGTGGCTCTTCTCCAGCAGGGCGGCCCGTTCGCCAGCCTTGGCCACCGGAAGCAGAAAAGAGCGCAGTTCAATGGCAAGCTCGGTCGAAAACCGCTTGACCATCTCCTGCACATACGGAAAAACATTGCCCCCTTCGGCGCGTATCACCGAGCTCTCCGTCGCCCGGGACCAGTATTTGACCACCTTCGGGACCGGCGGCCGTGGGGCGTCTGCGGGCAGCTTAGCGGTCATCTGCTCTAGCAGCTGACCGATTTTGTCAGTGTTGATCGTCGTCTTGTAGCTCTGCAGGCCTGGCTGCGCCACGGCATAAGTCCTGGCCACCTTCTCCAGTGTCTGATACTCCGCCCAGACCAAGCTTGCCGGCAGCAGCAGCAACCCAAACAGGATTCCCAGTCGTTTGTTCATCGATCAATCCTTCCTCCTGCGGGGTCACTGCGTCGGTTCTCCTGCTGGCCAGTATACCTGAATCCCCTGGTGCGACAAGCTTTCCGACGCCGGTTGACAGCCAACTGCACTGTTGTTATCGTCGAAAAATCAGCCCCTCCCGGAGACCTCCTATGTCCAGCCCGTCAGCCGTAACCTTCCAGTTCCAGGCCGAGACCTATCCGACCCGGCCGGGGGTCTACCTGATGCGCGATCCGGGGCAAAAAGTCCTCTACGTCGGCAAGGCCAACAACCTCCGGCAAAGGCTGCGCAACTATTTTGCCAAATCCGGCGACAGCAGACCCCAGGTCCGGTTTCTGATCCAGCGCGTGCATTCCATCGATACCATCGTCACCGATACCGCCAAGGAAGCCTTGCTGCTGGAAAACACCCTGATCAAGAAACACCGGCCCCGCTACAACATCCACCTGCGCGACGACAAGACCTTTGTCTCCCTGCGGCTCAATCCCAAGGAGGAATTCCCGACCCTGCAGATCGTGCGCCAGGTCAAGCCAGATGGAGCTCTCTACTTCGGCCCCTACACCTCGGCCGGAGCGGTCAAGGAAACACTCAAGGAAATTTTTCGGGTCTTCCCCCTGCGCCACTACCCGCTTAACCGCTGCCGGCAGCGGGGACGACCCTGCCTGTTTCACCAGATTGGCCAATGCAGCGCCCCCTGCCACGGGAAAATCAGCAACGCAGACTACCAGCTCCTGGTTGATGGAGTCGTCGCCCTGCTCTCCGGGCGGGATTCCGGCATCCGCGACCTGCTGCAAACCCGCATGCAACAGGCAGCACAGAGAATGGACTTTGAAGCGGCCGCCACCCTGCGTGACCAGATCCAGGCCATCGAAAAGACTGTCGAGCAGCAAAAAGTCAGCAATGCACTGACGCTCAACCAGGACGTCATCGGCCTGCACCGCAGTCAGGGAGAGGTGCTCATCTCCTTGCTCTTCATTCGCAGCGGCAAACTGGTCGGCCGCAGAAACTTCCCACTGGAATGGCGCTTTACCGAAGATGAATTACTGGGCTCGTTTCTCCAGGAATATTATGACCGCGACGTCATCGTCCCGGACGAAATCATCCTGCCATTTCAGCCTGCAGAAGCCGAGCTGATCGAGGAGTGGTTGAGCGACCGACGCGGCCGCAAGGTGCACCTGACCTGTCCCAAGTGGGGGCGTAAAACCGAACTGCTGAAGCTCGCCGAGCGCAACGCTGCGGAAGCCGCCCGTGAACGAGGTGAACAACAGAGCGCCAAGCTGGCGGTGCTGGACGAGATCCGGGAGCGCCTCCAGCTGCGGCGGTTGCCGCAACGTCTAGAGTGTTTTGACATTTCCAACTTCCAGGGACAACAGAGTGTCGGCAGCATGGCGGTCATGCTCGACGGTGAACCAACGCCTCGCGAATACCGCCACTACCTGGTTCGGGAAGTCGCGGGGGCTAACGACTTTGCCTCACTGGCAGAGGTCATCAAGAGGCGGCTGAAACGGGGACTGGAAACCGGGCTGCCCGACTGTATCCTGATCGACGGCGGCAAGGGGCAGCTTGGCGTACTGCAGCTGCTGCTGGAGGAGTTCGAACTGCAGGAAACGATTGATGCGATCGGCATCGCCAAGAGTCGGGTCTTTGCCAACGTCAGGGGGAAGCTGGTCGAAAAAAGTGAAGAGAGGTTTTTCCGTCCGGGGCGCAAGAACCCTATCACCTTGCGCCAGGGTTCGGCCGCACTGTTTCTCCTCGAACAGCTGCGCAATGAAGCCCACCGGTTTGCCATTACCCACCATCGCAAGTTGCGCACCAAGCAGACCCTCACCTCCCAGCTTGAACAGATTCCCGGCATCGGGCCGGCACGCCGCAAACAACTGATCAAACAGTTCGGCAGTCTCAAGCGGATCAGGCAGGCATCGGTCACGGAACTTGCCACGGCGCCGGGGATTTCCATTGCACTGGCGCAAACAATCCACCTCAGACTCAACCCCTAGGACACGACGCCGAACAGACGACTGACAGCACTTGGCCTGGCTATTGAAGTTGCTTCGGCTTCAGTGGCTGCAGCTGTTGACAGGTCGGATAACGTTGACAGACCAGGAAGTAACGGCCGGCATGCCGGCCGCGGTTGACCCGACGCGGCATCCGTGGCGATCCGCACTCCGGACAGGGCGGCCATTGTCCGGCAGAAGGGAGTTCTGCAACAGAAGTTTCGACCGGAGCCGGCGGCTTTGCCCTTGCTTCGCCAAGTGACCACCGTTCCGGCTCAGAGTGGTCCGAAACCAGGCTGCCCAGTACCCAGTCATCAGATTCAACGCTCAGCTTGCCCGAAAAACTTGGCGTCAGCTCATGATTGAGTAAGCTCCGAAGTTCCGCCGCGGCCGGGACCGGTTCAGCCGGCAGCAGCAGCACCGGCAAGCCGGAAGCCAGCAACGCCGCGTTGCAGAAGACTTGCGATCGATCCGGTTCCTGCAGCAGGACGATCGCCCGCGGTTCCAGCGTCCCCTTCTCGAGCAGGACAAAATCGACCTGTTGTCCGCCAAGTTTCGCCGCAGCAAGCTCTGCGGCCTTACGGCGTTGCGCTGTGTCGACCGCCAGCAAAGCATCCAGACGCACGGCCAGCTGCAGATCATAGTCCCCACCGAAAGCTGCGTTCATCTGCGGCAGCCAGCGCCGCTGCGCTGCCGAGCCGTAGTCTTTCCGTACATAGGGGAGCGGATTGGTTTTGCGCCAGATCCTGCCCAGCAGCAGGTACCCGCCAACCAGCAGCAGTATAATACCGGTCACCAGCAAGGCGAGGTCATACGGGTCTTTTGAAATGGATTCGACAACCATCATCACACCTTTGCCATGGGATGAGCATCAGCTACAGGGGATGGCAAAACTTTAGCGCCGGAATGGCTAAGAAGTCAATCGCTCGATCAAAGGACGAGGTTAGCTCAGTGCTGAATGTAGGGTTCGCGGGATTCGTCCTGCGTTTCCGCGTTCAACAGCCGCTGCTTGAGCTCCTGGAACTCGCTTTCGGTCAGCTCCCCCTTGTCGCGCAGCTTGATCAGGCGGGCCAGATTGTTCAGCCGGGCCGCTTCGGCATCTTCCAGTTGCGGGATCGGCACGACCGTTTGCTGGTATTCAATCACCTCGGGCAGTGGCACTGACGAAGGTCCGGGAGCTCCCAGGCGCACAGTCGCAACGCCGCCCAGAAAACGCAGCTCGACCGCACGGTCACGCAACAGTGGGTTATTAAGCATCTCTTTGAACTCACGCTGGTTGTTGCGGAACTTGCGCCAGAAAATCCAGGCCGACAGTATGATCAGCAGGGCACCACCCAGCATGATCCAGGGCAGATAGGTGACCACCCCGCGAAAAAATACCACCAGCAGGGCAAACAGGACAATCGCCAAACCATGCATCAGCAGAACCAGGTACATCAGAAACAGGCTGCTGAACAATCCACTGCGTTGTTTTTCCGCGGCCATAAACTCCTCAAGCAGACTGAAGGCTTGCCAAGCAGTTTAGCAGAAACGACCAGATCAGACGAGTGGATTCAACCGAACACCAAACGAACCTCGGTTCGTGTGCGGAATGCTGGGAAGCATGAAAAAGTCCTGCTGTCGTGCTCGACATCGAAAACGACACAGAGACGTGAGAAAATCCCCTGGCACAAAACTCCGTGCGGATCTACCCGGTCTGCCGGGAGCGTGCAAGGGCTTGAACCAGCTAGCCGCTTCGAGGCCGGCTTGTCGCGAATATGCTGGTGCTTCGGTCACGCAGAGGTGGTGGAACTCATTCATAGGCGGGCCGTTATTCCACGATTTCTGCATGGCTGTGAATTATTCAGCTATTTCAGCCGATCTTTGCTCCTGGCGGCCGGGGATCGGATCAACCCTTGACGCGGCCTGGCCGCATCACTATATTAACTGCGCATCTGTGCAAGGAGCTTTCATGGGTAAGGACTATTATTCGACGCTGGGCGTGGCAAAAACCGCCTCGCCGGCCGAAATCAAAAAAGCCTATCGTAAACTGGCGCTGAAATACCATCCGGACAAGAACCCGGGGGACAGCAAGGCCGAAGAACGTTTCAAGGAAATTTCCGAGGCCTATGCGGTGCTCTCCGACCAGGACAAGCGCCAGCAGTACGACCAGTTCGGCGATGCCGCGTTTCACCAGCGTTTTTCCCAGGAAGACATCTTCCGCAATGCCAACGTCAATGATATTTTCCGTGAATTCGGCTTCTCCGGCGATGATCTGTTCAGCAACCTGTTCGGCGGCGGCGGACGCGGCCAGTTTTACGGCGGCCGGCGACACCGTGGCCCGGTCAAGGGGCAGGACTATGTTATGAACCTGCGGATCCCTTTTCGCCAGGCCATTCAGGGCGGCGAACGGCGGATCGATTACAAGAGCGACCAGGGGGTTGAGCAACTTCAGGTCCGCATACCGGCCGGCGTTGAAACCGGCCAGCGACTGCGGATCTCCGGCAAGGGGGGGAAAAGCCCGTCAGGAGGACCGGCCGGTGATCTGTTTCTGGAATTGCAGGTTGACACGGACTCACAGTTCAGCCGCGAAGGGCAGGATCTTTCCGTCAGGGTTCAGGTCCCGTTCAGCGGCATCTGCCTCGGCACCAGCGTCGAGGTGCCGACCCTGGACGGCCCCAAGCGGGTCAAGGTCAAGGCCGGCACCGCTGCCGGCAACAAGATCCGCCTCAAAGGCTTCGGCGTACCGGGGCATGGTCACTCTGCGGCGGGCGACCTGTTTGCCGTCATCGAGGTAGAGGTGCCGAAGAATTTGACCGACGCGCAACGCAAGCTGCTGGAGAAACTGGCGGACGCGGGTTTGTGATCTACAGTCGCCCCACGCCGCACGTTGGGGCGGGTGGCCGATCAACCCTGAGAAATTCTGGGACAACATACGAGTGCAATAAATAATACAGGAATTGTGATGTAGAAGCATATCCAGTCAAGACATAACACTCTCCATTGATTTGAATGATTATCAAGCCCTCAATTCTTCATAAATATCAGCAAATCTTCCGCGGCATTTTCGAAACACCTCCAGCACCTCTGGGTCGAAGTGTGCTGGCGAGGTACGATTGTTCCCCTGCAAAATAATGGTGCAGGTCTTCTCGTGGCTAAACGCCTGTTTGTAGGGTCGTTCGCTTCTGAGCGCATCATACTGGTCGCAGATATTCATGATTCGCGCGGTGAGAGGAATTTCTTCTCCCTTCAGGCTGTTTGGGTAGCCTTTGCCGTCCCAGCGCTCATGGTGGTGTTTGGCGATATCCACTGCCATCTGCAGATACGGTGATATTGACCCGCCTAGAATTTCGGCGCCAATAGTTGTATGGGTCTGCATAATTTGCCACTCTAAAGCCGTCAGCGGACCCGGTTTCTGCTGGATAGAATCTGGAATAGCCACCTTGCCGATATCATGCATCGGCGAGGCATAAAAGATTCTCTCGGCAAACTCACTGCCCAGGTTACAGGCTTCAGCGATCTCCTTGGCGTAATGACTGATCCGTTTGATATGGGCACCAGTGTGCCCATCCTTAAATTCTGAAGCTAACACCAGCCGGTGGATGGTGTCGACATAGCCCTCTCGTAGCCACTTGGTTCGTTCCGCCACCTGCATCTCCAAGAGCTGTTTGTGCTCTGCCAGAAAATCATGAAACTCCTTGTTGCGAAGATTGTTTCTGAGCCGAAGAGCCAGTTCCTCTTTGTCGATCGGCTTGGTCAGGAAATCATCAGCCCCGTTGGCTATACCGGCCAGCCGATCATTCCTGGAATCGAGAGCAGTGATTATAATGACGGGGATATGAGCCGTATCCTTGTCATTTTTCAACTGTGTCGTGGCTTCAAGACCACCCATCTCAGGCATTATCACATCCATCAGGATGCAGTCCGGACGTTCAGAGCGGGCAAGCGCCACAGCCTCTCGGCCGTTTTTGGCCTTAACAGTCTCATGCCCCAGCTCTTTGCACAAATCCTCCAGCACCAAAATGTTAAACAACTGGTCATCAGCAATGAGGATTTTTTTTGATGTGGTCATTTATTTAAGCGTCCCAGTTAACAGGCCGGTCAAAACAGGAGCTGAAACTAAAAATCGCTGGTCAGCACAACACCGACAACAGCGATTAAATAATTATTCTCGATTTTCGATGAAATGCGAGCCGACCATCTCCCCCCACCTTCTGCACGCAAACCCTATGTAAGGCCCGCCTGGCCAATTTATACCAGTATGCTGCTCATGTCAAAGGAGGTTGATGCCCAAGATAACATCCTCTTGCATTGTGGCTACCCCCCCCAAATAAACCGAATCGCTGCTATTCTTACAATCCCTGCAATGCTGAACACTTTCACTCATCATTGGGACTTTTCAGCTTCTTCCTCTCCACACCTTTCGCCTGCACTGCCGATACCCCGCCGGAGACGATGAATTTCATCGCCTCGGCCGGCATGACATCGAGCGGGGTCACCTGGGCACGCGACACGATCACCAGGTTTCCCGACCAGGCGTAGGCATGCGGCAGGTAGACCGCCACCTTGTCGTCGGCAAGGCCGAGCTCGTCCAGCTCCGGCTTGGTGATGAAGCCGATCCGTTCGACCCCCAACTCCATCCCCAGTTTCACCAGCACCGGCTGGTCGAAGCGCTTCTCCGTGCCGACAAAAGCCGAAAGCAGGTCCTTGATCGCTGAGTAGAGAGTTTTGATCAGCGGCATCCGGTCGAGGGTGCGGCCCGCCGCTCGCTGCAGCGGCTGGGCGATGACGCTGGAGGCGAAGACGCCGAGCAGGGTGATCAGCAGCACCAGCATCAGGATGCCGAGACCGGGCAGCACGCCGTACTCTGGCAGGTAGTGGCCAAGGGCCCGGGCCAGCAGCCCGTCTATGAAGCGGAACAGCTCCACCACCACGTAGATGGTCACCGCTGCCGGTACGACTACCAGCAGTCCGCGTAGAAAATAGCCGACCAGCAAACTGACCAGTTTCTTCATCCTCTCCTCCCCGTCCGTCGGCCTCTAGGGTACGGCGACCCGGAGCATCGGCCGGCTGGGCTTCACCAGTATTTCCGGTGCATTCTACCCGGAGCACCGGACAAACACAAAAACAATTGACGACCCGTCCGGATACAGCCAGACCCCCGGCGGTCAACCACCGGAGGCCTGGAGGATCGGACGAAAACGGAGCGGGGCCCGACTCAATCAAACTCCCGCAGGTACATCATCCCCAGCTGTCCCCGGTTGGCCAGGCAGGTGAGACAGAGCCGGTCGGCATCGTCGTACATTTCCCGGGCGAAAAAGACCCCGGCCTGCTCGGCCGGATCGGTTGGCTGCCGGGCAGGGTCGAACTCTTTTTTGCAGACACTGCAGGTTTTCACGACTGCACCAGGTGCTGCTTGACCAGGTCGGCCAGGGCAGCGATAAAATCGTCGCCATCGTTGAGCGACGGCGCCCGCACATAATGGCGAAAGCCCTTGCTCTCGGCGAATTCGAGGTACTCGATGTCGATCTCGTGCAGGGTTTCGATGTGATCGGAAACGAAGGAGATTGGTACGATCAGCAAGCTGTCATGTCCCTCTTCGGCAAGCTGTGCCATCACCTCGGTCGTCTCCGGGGACATCCATTCCACCGGTCCGCTGCGGCTCTGGAAACCGAGATACCAGGGGCGTTCACCGACCCTCTGCATGACCCCCTTGACCGTCGCCATGACCTGCTCCAGGTACGGATCGCCGCGATCGATGAATTTCTGCGGCAGGGCATGGGCAGAAAACAGGATCGGCACCCCGTCGCGCATCAGTTCGTGATAAGACTCCAGCCCCTGTCGGATCCGGTTGGCCAGGGCATCGAGGTAACCGGGCCAGTCATACCATTGATCGATAGAGGTGAATTTCAGTTGGGGATAAACGGCTGCCGCCGCCAGGCGAAAATCGTTCAGGCTGCTGCCGGTAGTGGCGGCGGTGTAGTGGGGATACATCGAGAGCACCACCGCCTGTTCGATGCCGTCCGCTGCCATCCGCCGCAGTACCGGCTCGGCACGCGGCGCCCAGTAACGCATCACCACGTAGGGTTTGACTTGGCTACCCAGTTCAGCGGCGATCCCAGCCGCCTGTTTTTGCGTCCAGTCGAGGAGCGGCGATGCACCGCCAATAGCCCGGTAATTCTCCCGGACATGCTTGGCACGAAAGTGGGAAATCAGTTTGGCGAAAGGCTTTTGCAGTAGCGCCCCGGCCGGCAGCCGAATCAGCTCCCGATCGGAGAACAGGTTGTAGAGAAACGGTTCGACCGCAGCAAGCGAGTCGGGGCCGCCCATATTGAGCAGGACCAGGCCGAGTGGTTTCGTCTCCGACATGGAACAAGACCCTCACGAAAAAGGGACAGAATAAGAAATTCTGTCCCTCTGTTTATAACGCAACCTCCAAAGGTACAGCATAAAGTTCTGTGGCAAGGCTTGCGAGGATTCATCCGCGAAGCGTAGCGGCAGCTACGTTGAGTGGATTCGTCTGGGTGAAACGCCGCCACAGGGCTTTAGGCGAAGCCTACTTCTGACTGAGACGATGGACGCACTCGACCATATGAATCGCATTCTCCGGCGGCACGGTCGGCAGGATGCCGTGGCCGAGGTTGAAAATGAACCCGGGCCGGTCGGCGTTCTCGTCGAGAATCCGCTGGACTTCATTCTCGATGTAATCCTTCGGTGCATAAAGCACGGTCGGGTCGAGGTTGCCCTGCACGGCGACATCCGGGCCGAGGATATCCCGGGCCTTGCCGAGGTTGACATGCCAGTCGAGACCGAGCACGTCGGCACCGGCTTCCTTGACCAGCTCGAGCATGCCGCCACCCCCCTTGACAAAATAGATGACCGGAATGCCGTCGCGCTTGAGACCACCGATCAGCTGCTTGACATAGGGAAGGATATAGCGCTCGAAATCATGCGGCGCCAGCAGCCCGCCCCAGGTGTCAAAGATCTGGATCGCCTGGGCGCCGGCATCGATCTGCATGTTCAGATAGCGCCGGTCCATCTCGGTGACCTTCTGCATCAGTGCATCGTAGAGCGGGAAATCACCGTACATCATCTGCTTGAGAGCGGCGAAATCCTTGCTCCCCTTCCCTTCGACCATGTAGCAAGCCAGGGTGAAGGGTGCGCCGCCGAATCCGATCAGCGGCACCCGCCCTTCGAAGGCAGCCCGCAGCCGTTTGATGATTGCCGGAACGTAGGAAACCGCCTGGGCCATGTCTTCCGGCACGACCAGGGCGTCGACATCGGCGGCGGTGCGAATCGGCTTTTCAAACACCGGACCCGGCACAAAATCGAGGGCCATCCCCATCGGTTCGATCGGCGTCAGGATGTCGGAGAACAGGATCGCCGCGTCGACGTCAAGGATATCGATCGGCTGGATGGTCACCTCGGCGGCGCGCTCCGGGTCTTTACACAGGTCGAGAAAGGTGCCGCCCCCCTTGGCACGGACATCCTTGTAGCACTGCAGGTAGCGGCCGGCCTGGCGCATCAGCCAGACGGGAACGCGATCAACGGGCTGGCCCCAGCAGGCCTTGAGGAAATTGTATTCGGTGGACATCGTTGTATTGCCTCCTGTTTAAGGAAAATTCAAAACCTGAAAACTGGGTTTACCACAGAGTCACAGAGGACAC
>DATFMT010000101.1:0-15486 GCA_035266745.1 Geothermobacteraceae bacterium
CAGGCGGCTGGCACACATATACAGCAAACGACGGTTGTTGACCTTGATTTTCCCTCGAAATGCCCCTTATAGTGAAGACCTCCCATTCAATGAACAGGAACTGAGCTTGCACGAACTCGGCATCACCCAAAGCATCGTTGACATTGCCGAGCGGACCGCCCGCGAGCAGGGCGCGTCGCGGGTGATCAGTGTCACGGTCGAAATCGGCGCCCTCTCCGGGGTGATCCCGGCGTCGGTCGAGTTCTGTTTTTCAGCCTGTAACAAGGGGCCCCTGCTGGAACAGAGTCAATTACTGATCGAAACGATTCCCGGCAAAGGCCGCTGCCCGGACTGTCGACGGGAACTGGAGATCGATCCGTTCACCTTTGCCTGCCCGGCGTGCGGCGCCTTCGGCCTGGAACGCCTGCAGGGGGAGGAGTTGCGGATCAAGGAACTGGAGGTCGACTGACCATGTGCACCGATTGCGGCTGCGCCGCGCCTGACCATCATCACGAACTTGACCACGAACACGGCTCGCGAACCATCAGGATCGAAGAGGACCTGCTGGCCAAGAACAACCGGCTGGCTGCGGCCAACCGGAGCCTGTTCCGGCAGCACCAGCTGCTGGTGCTCAACCTGGTCAGCTCGCCCGGTTCGGGGAAAACCTCGCTTCTCGAACGCACCCTCGCCGACCTCAGGGAGAACCTCGGCTTCGCCGTCCTCGAAGGGGACCAGCAGACCGCCAACGACGCCGACCGGATTGCCGCCACCGGTGTCCCGGCGCACCAGATCAACACCGGCGCCGGCTGTCATCTCGATGCCCACATGGTGAGTCACGGCGTCGAACACTTCGACCTCAACGCCACCGACATCCTGATGATCGAGAACGTCGGCAACCTGGTCTGTCCAGCCTCATTCGACCTCGGTGAAGACCTCAAGGTCGCCGTGCTCTCGGTGACCGAAGGAGAGGACAAACCGCTCAAGTACCCGCAGATGTTCCGCGCCGCCGGACTGCTGCTGATCAACAAGATCGACCTGCTCCCCTACCTCGACTTCGATGTCGAAAAGTGCAAGGCCTTTGCCCGCCAGGTCAACCCGCAGACCGAGATCATCGAACTCTCCTGCAAGAGCGGAGCGGGGGTAGCGGAGTGGTACGGCTGGCTGCGGGAGCAAGTCGCCGAGAAGAAAGCTTAATCATACCGAAGAAGCCGGGCCGAGCAAAAGGCCCGAGATGCAAGGCTTGCGAAGGTCGATCCCGCAGGCGTAGCGGGAGCTACGTCGAGGAGTGAGACCTGAAGCGTAACGCAGCAGATGGGGCGTTTTCATCGGCCCCTACGGAGACGAATTATGTGTTTGGGTGTTCCGATGAAGGTTATCCGCATCGACAATGACATCGCCACCTGCGAAATCGACGGCGTTGAGCGCGAAGCGAGCCTGATGATGGTCGAAGGGATCGGCGTCGGCGACTACGTGCTGATTCATGCCGGCTTCGCCATCGAACGGCTTGACGAGGACGACGCGCAGGAGACCCTGACCGCGTTGCGCACAGCGCTGGACCAGGGAC
The DNA here is from genome assembly GCA_035266745.1 of Geothermobacteraceae bacterium. Lineage (GTDB taxonomy): Bacteria > Desulfobacterota > Desulfuromonadia > Desulfuromonadales > Geothermobacteraceae > DATFMT01. Next base: position 1,544 of record DATFMT010000101.1, read on the forward strand.
TGGTGCCGGAATGAGCCTGGGACAGGCGTTTCGCGATCCCGAACTGGCCCGCGGTCTGCTCGCCGCCATCGAAACGGTGGTTGCCGATTACTCCGGGCAGATGACCCTGATGGAGGTCTGCGGCACCCACACCATGGCGATCCACCAGCATGGCATCCGCGCCCTGCTGCCCGGGCAGGTCCGGCTGATCTCCGGGCCCGGCTGCCCGGTCTGCGTCACCCCGGTGAGTTATGTCGACCACGCCATCGCTCTGGCCAGACAACCGGAGACCATCATCACCACCTTCGGCGACATGGTCCGGGTGCCCGGATCAACCAGCAGCCTGCTGCATGAGCAGGCCCGTGGCGCGACGGTCAAGGTCGTCTATTCGCCACTCGATGCATTGGCGATCGCCGAAAAGAACCCGGACCGGACCGTGGTTTTTCTCGGGGTCGGTTTCGAAACCACCACGCCGACCATCGCCGGAGCGATCCTCCAGGCCTCCCTGCGCGGGGTCGAAAACTTTTACGTCCTGACCTCGCACAAGACCATGCCGGCACCGATGGCGGCCCTGACCGGCGACCCCGAACTGCAGGTTGACGGTTACCTCTGCCCGGCCCATGTCAGCGCGATTATCGGCTCCGCCGCCTATGAGCCGCTGGCAAAACAGGTCCGAATCCCTTGCGTGGTGACCGGTTTCGAACCGCTCGACGTGCTGCGCGGCGTGCTGATGCTGGCCAAGCAGATCGTCCGGGGTGAATTCCGGGTCGAAAATGAGTACAGCCGGGTGGTTCGCCCGGAAGGAAACACCAAGGCCCGCGAACTGCTCTACCGGATATTCGAACCCTGCGACGCCAACTGGCGCGGCATCGGTATCATCCCCGACAGCGGCTTGCGGATTCGCCCCGAGTTTGCCCGCTTTGACGCGGCCCGGCAGCTGGCCGCCGAAGTCGAAGAACCGGTCGAACACCAAGGCTGTCTGTGCGGAGAGATTCTCAAGGGAAAGGTCCGGCCGCATGACTGCCCGATGTTCAAAACCGTCTGCACCCCGGAAGATCCGATCGGCGCCTGCATGGTGTCGAGCGAGGGAACCTGCGCGGCGGAGTACAAGTACGGCGGTTAAGGCAATATCACCTCTCAGCGCACTAAAAACGTTCGTAAAGTACCCAGCCCTCGGCAAGGCCTTTGACGAAGGCCTCTTAAAGTCCAGGATTGCTGCGGGGTTGTTTTACGGGCGCCGTGCTTGCAAAAGGTCAATTCAACCAGGAATCAAACGAGGAAGGTTGTCGGGTGCACGACCTGATGCGGCCGGCTAGGCGCTATCGACCATCGCCGCGATTTTTGCCGTTTTCGCGGTTTAAGGATAGATGCACAGGCTTCAGGGGGTTCGAGACTCCTCCGCCACTGCGCCCGCTATGGCGCCCATTGGAGCGGCTACCGCCGTACCAACCATGCAGGAACCACACCTATCTGCCTGGCTCTCCAGCAAAATCCAGCTCAGATCAATTCAAATTTCTTTGCCTGGTACCTTAAGGCATCGTAGCTGATTTGCAGCAGTTTTGCCGCTTTGGTCATATTGTTTTCGGCCTTTTCCAGGGCCAGTCTGATCAATTCTTTTTCAACATCAGCAAGTGAAACGCCTTCGTCAGGCAAGACCACCTGGAATGTCTTGCGCCGTTCGCCCGTATGCTGTTTCCTCCCGGCTGAAGTTTGTGGCAGGTAATCAGAGGTCAGCGTGTCGATGTCTTCCATAACCACGCAACGCTCGATGATGTTGCGCAATTCACGGACATTTCCCGGCCAGGCATAGGATTTCAACCGGGTCTCGGCGTCTTGGGAAATGATTTCAATCGGCTTCTTGGAATACTTTCCGGCAAAGGTCTTGAGAAAATGCTTGGTCAGGATAAGGACATCATCCTCCCGCTCGTTCAAAGGAGGGATCTCGACGGAGAAGGGAGTGAGCCGGTAGTAGAGGTCCTCGCGAAATTCTCCTTCATCCACGGCTTTTTTCAGGTTTCGGTTGGTGGCGGCAATGATGTTGACATCGATCGGCAGGTCAACCTTGCCGCCGATACGCCGCACGGTCCGTTCTTCAAGAACCCGCAACAGCTTGGCCTGCAGCTCCGGGCGCATATCACCGATCTCGTCGAGGAGCAGGGTCCCGCCATCGGCCAGCTCAAACACCCCTTTTTTATCGCTCTTGGCATCGGTAAAAGAGCCCTTGACGTGGCCGAAAAGCTCTCCCTCGATCAGGTTTTCCGGAAGCGCCGTACAGTTGACGGCGATATAGGGGATGCTTTCATAATTTTTTCGACTGCCGAATCGCCAGTAATGGATGTTGCGGGCCAAAACTTCCTTGCCGGTGCCTGATTTCCCGGTTATCAGCACTGATTGCACCCCGGCGAGGGCGATCTTGTGAGAATCTTTCAGGAGTTTCTGGATGATCGGGGATTCACCGATAAAGGTCCTGCTGAGCGCCGCAGTCGTCGATTTTTTCAGGTACTCGACCTCGTTTTTCAGTCGGGAGTTGGCCAGGAGCTTGTCGAGGACAATCTTAACTTCCTCGATGTTGAACGGTTTGTTCAGGTAATCGGCGGCACCATTGCGCATGGCCCGAATGGCCGATTCGGCAGAGTCGTCAGCAGTGAGCATGATAACCGGGAAATCGATATTTTCTGCCTGCAGCATTTCCAGCAGGTCGAGACCGTTCGGCCCTTCGCCCAAGTCGACATCCAGCAGCAGGGCATGCGGCTGCCAGGAGCAGATTGTCTCCACGGCCTGCTTCGCGCTGTTGAGCAGGTTGGTCTCATAACCCTCCTTCTGCAACGACCTGGCCAGCATGCTGGAAATCAGTTCATCGTCGTCCAGAAGAAATATGCGTCCTTTATGACTCATGCGGTCACTCCCTGTTCTGTTGGACTTGCGGCAGCGTAATGACAAATGAAGTACCGCATCCCACCTTGCTCTCGACAGCGATTTGGCCGTAATGTTGCTCGACAAGCCGCTTGCAGATCGCCAGACCAAGGCCGGTCCCCTTGGTTTTGGTGGTAAAAAACGGATTGAATATCTTATCCAGCGCCTCCTCCGACATCCCGCTTCCGGAGTCGATGATTGCGATGCGGATCCGCTCATCTTCATCCATGCGGGTTGTTATGGTGATGGTTCCCTCGCTCTCCAGGGCGTCTACGGCATTGAGCAGGATATTCAAAAAGACCTGCTGCATCTGGGACGAGTCGGCCTCGACCTGCGGCAATTGCGCCGAAAACTCCCGGTCGATATGAACGACCAGATCCGCTTTGCTGCGAGCGGCAATCTCGACGTGCTTGAGAGAGTTGTCGAGCAGTTGGTTCATATCCACCAGGTCGAACTGGGGCTGCGGTGGCCGGGCATAATTCAACAGGCTCTTGAGCAGTTTCTCCATCCGGTTGATTTCATTGATGATCCTGGCGAAGAGATCCCGGTCTTCCGGCAGCAGTTCCAGTTCATCAGAGAGGACATCGAGCGACACCTTGATCCCCGCCAAGGGGTTCTTGATTTCATGTGCCAATCCGGCACTCATTTGCCCGACCAGCGCCATCTGATTCGCACGCTGCAGTTCCTCTTCCGCTTTCAGTCGGTCGCTGATATCTTTACAAAAACAGAGCAGGTATCTCCGTTCGTCCATTTCCAGCGGTCCGATACTCAAATCGAGCGGAACAAGGGTGCCGTCCTTCCTTTTCCTTTTCACATTGGTCCGGGACCAGCCTTCGACAGCAACGGTATTCATGCGCTCGCGGAACTGCGCCACCTTGTCATCGGGGACCAGACTGGTGACATTCATTTCCTGCAATTCATCAATGCTGTAGCCATACAGGTCAGAGGCCGCGCGGTTGGCCGATACGATCCTGCCCACGGAATCGCCCTCAAGCTCGGTAATCATAATGGCATCGCCGGCCGATTCAAAAAGGGTCCGGTAGAGCTTTGAAACCGATTGAAATTTTTGCCGCTCATCCTGCAGGGAGGCCGCCATGCCATTGAAGGAATTGGCCAGGGTGCCAAATTCGTCCTTAAGACGATCGGTAATGCGGTAATCAAGGTCGCCGCTTTCCAGGGTCTGCGCAGCTGCAACGAGCACACCGATGGAACCGGTAAACCGTTTGAGAAAAAAGACGGTTATGACGAGAATGGCGATCGGACCCAGAATGAGGCAAAGGACCAGGAATTCCTTGGTGAGATTAATATCGCTGTTGATTTCCGCAATACGCAGGGAAATCTTGCCAGCCGAGGCAACCGACAGCGACTTGACTTTCTTCAGCAACAGGTCACCCTGGGAAAACGCCCTCGTCCGGAGCAGTTCCTTTTGCGTTGCATCATCCTGGAAGGTTATGGTCCGGCTGAGCAGTTGCATATAGCGCTCGACATCGGCTTCCATATCGCCAAGTTTTTGGGTCATTTCATCCGAATGATGACAGCTCAAACAGATGCCTGCCGAATCTTCCATGGTTTCGATAAGGGCAATCGAAGAGTCGACATCCAGGGCGTGCGGAGAGCCCTGCAACAACAGATTTGACTGGATGATCCTGATATTGTTTTCCAGATCCTGGCGGAGAAATTCCACCTGATTGAAAGCGGCCGCGTTGCCCAGGTTATTGGTAACCTTCTGAATGGATGTAACGATATAAAAGCCCCCGGCAATAAAGCAGAGGAGCATCAGGGTCAGCCAGATCAGGACGTGTTTTTTCATGTGAGCTGCATCGACTAGCTAGACTGATGGTGGGCGGGCGAAATTAAATCGAGCAAAGGCTGAGAATCCTCCTTTGATGCTTCGGTGAACTGCTTGACTTTCAGGTTATCCAGAATCGCACGACCGGCGGCGCTCTGGTGCAAGGTCAATAATTGTTGCTTTAAAAGCTGCTTGAGATCCTCGGGCAGATCGTTCCGAACGGAAAGGGGGTTCGAGGGGATAAGGGGAGACGTTCCCAGAACAGTCAACTCGTTCAGGACCTGTGGGTTCATTTCGGCCAACATGTAGAAGATGGTACTGCTGACTGCGCCGACATCGGCATACCCGCTCAAGACATCATTGATGGCATCTTCATGGGTCCCACTGAACAGCACGTCACCAAACCAGTTCTGATAATCCTCGATGCCAAGAGACTTGAAATAGGCCAAGGGGAGCAGAAAACCGGTAGAAGACGCTTTGTCGACAAAAGCGATGCGTTTTCCGCGCATGTCACGGGCGGCTCTGATTCCGTCCCCCTTCTTAGCAAAGACAATGGCAGAACAGGTGGCGGAGTTATCCATAAATTGCGGCCGCACCAGCGGCTCGACGCCGAGTTCCCGGATCGCCATAGTGCCAGTGAAGCTCCCTAAAAAAGCCCCATCAAGCTCAAAATCGCGGAAATTATTAACGACCTCGCTGTAGCTCGGCAGAATTTTGATTTCGATTGGGATACCAATCTTGTCCTCCAGTTGAGCCAGCAAAGGTTCATAACGTTTCTTTTGGACGAAAATGTTCTGCTCCGGGACCAGGCCAATCTTGAGTTTCTGCGGCCAGGCGGCTTCCAGCTGCTTGGGACTCTGCTGCTTGGGGCGCTGCTGCTCTGCATGCGACTGTTCCTGTTGGACGCAGCCGAACAGCAACAAACTAAGCAGCCCAAGGCCAAGAACCGTCAGTTTATAGATATGGGTCGGACACAGTGGACGCATAGTCAAAGCCCTTGGGTTGTTGAGCGGTCATAATAAATCTAAACCAGGTGCCCCCCCCCCGATATTTTTAGGAACTCTCCCGACCAGAATTAACTTGTCAATCCTTTGTAGTTTTCCGCTCTGGCGCTTGGGGATATCCCCATAACATGTTTGGAATTTCCCTGAATCGTTGCGAGCATATGGCCCCCATTTACCCTGGCTCACCGGCTTATACCAACCACAGGTCATTGATCAGGATTTTTTTGTTTGTTTGGCTAAAGCCCTCACAGTCACCAGCAAATTTTACGGACGCCAATACTTAAAGAGCAAACCATATGCCAATCCACTGAAAAATAGATATAGACAAATAATAACAGACACTTATATACTTACACAATATATTCGATTGATGGTTGGCCGTTTTTTAGCTATCCCCGTGCAGTGTTTCCGGTTAAATGCCGGAACCCGATAGCCACTCATTTTAATGATCTACCGCTTTCTGGGTAGATTCTGGAACGACTCTTGCTGTCCATTTTCTCTTAAATTCCATGATTTTTTGAAATGCGTTCAGGAGTATCCGATGAGTCCAGACCCCCTCAGAATTCTTGCCATCGACAACGAACATCTTCTCCTCAAGGCTCTCGAACGGGCCGGAAAAGGGCGATCCTTTGAAATAAAAACCGCCGCCACGACCAGGCATGCGCTGGATGAGATTGATTGTTGTGACTACGACCTGTTCATGCTCGATTTTGACATCGATGATCAGGAGCGCCAGGACCTGCTGCAAACCATAGATGAACGCTGTCCTTTTGTGCCGATCATTATCATGACCACGTCCGACAGGAAATCCTCCGAACTGAACGAAGCGATCAGGTCCCGGAGGAAGCAGGGTTCCTGGCACCTGTTGGAGAAACCGTTCAGCCTGGACAGGCTGATCAGTTTCGTCGATGTGATTTTTCAGAACCGGGGCAGCGAAAAATTCTGTCCGAACTCTCTCTCGGTCAGCTATGACCAGGAAAAGCGCTACGAATTCCGCCGGCCGCATGTGCAACCGGTTAAATTTTCCTTTAAGTCCATGGTCGACGGTGTCGTAAACCGTATTTCCGCCAATGGCATCCTTACCGATATCAGTGACTGCGGCTCGGGGATCCTTGCCCACAGGCAGATGCATCCGGAGCAGGTCATCAGCTTTGAGGATGAGTTCATAAAGCAAAACGGCATTGTTGCCTGGAGCGTTATGGTTGACAACGAGACCTGCCGCTTCGGGGTCCAGTTCTGCTGAGCGTCGGGTCCGGTCCTCCCTGCTGAGCTTTCAGGCCGCCAGGGGAACGGATCTTTATCGGAATGACCCGGCAACGCTTCGGGTGCTAAAGCCTCTGTCGTCGGACTGCAACACCCCCCTTCAGCTCACTTCCCACGGCCCGGGATAGGCTTGCGCAGCGCGGTCATCAGCACCGCGAGAATGACCTTGATCATGTAGTAGCCGCCCTTGAGCCCGGCGATAGACGATCCGCCCCCCTGTCTCTCCTGCATCTCGGTAGCGACCTCGGCCATGCTGAAATTGTTGCGCCCGAGCAGAATGACCGCTTCCGGCTCCGGGTAATCGACCGGGTAGTGCCGCGCCAAAAACTCGATCGCCCGGCGGTCATAGGCCCGGAAGCCAGAGGTGTTGTCGGTGATCAGCTGGCCGATCAGCAGCGAGTTCAGTCCTTTGAACAGGCGAATCCCCTGCCGCCGGATGAAGGTCGAACGGTAGCCGGCATGCTTCTCGAGAAAGCGGGAGCCGATCACCATGTTCACCCCGTCCTGCTCGAGACGGGCCAGCAGTTTGGGAACCTCCTCCGCCAGGTGCTGACCGTCGCCGTCGAACTGTATGGCAATCCGGTAACCGTTGCGGTCCGCCCACTTGAAGCCGGTCTGCACCGCCCCGCCGATGCCGAGATTGGTCGGAAGATTGAGCACCAGCGCATGCCGGGTTTTTTTAGCAGCCTGGTAGGTTCCATCCGACGATCCGTCATTGACGACCAGGATATCGGGATCCAGCTCCAGTCTCTTGAGATCGTTGATGACGCCTCTGATGTTCTCCGCTTCATTAAAAGCCGGAACGATGACCAGGATATCGGAATTTCTGCTGGCGAGTGCCGCCGGGATGAACGGCCGTTTCCGGTTCAGGTTGGTCAGGCCCAGTTCCTGGATCAGGACCTTGTTCTGTTCGGATATCCGGGTGATGACAACCGTGATATGCACCAGGACCAGGGTGATGAAGCCGATGATGATCAGCAAGATGATCGTCGGCTTGTAGGCGATCCCGAACAGGTCGCCGAGCCGGTCGACCGCATGGCGATCCAGGGAGAGGTAAAGGAAGACCAGCGAGGTGGCGAACCACAGCAGTGAATATTCCTCCTTGACCTTCTTGTGCTTGACCAGCCAGAAGATGAACCAGAAGATGAATCCGCTGAAGAGGATGGAAAAGAACTGGATCCTGTCGATGATGAAATAGTCTGGCATTATGATCAACCCTCCCGACTCCGCGTCTGGATCAGCGGTCGAGCAGCTCCCTGAAAGTAATGTTATGCCGCCGCAGCAGCTGCAGGAACTCCTGTGGTGACAGCCGGCAGGTCTGCATCAGCTCCCGGCGCTTGCGCAGTATCCCGGGCATCCCGAGAAGAGCATCGAACATCCCCTTGAGCAGCGCCAGAACGATTCCCCCCCGGGTGTTGCCGGCAGCGAACTCGCCGCCGGTCCCCGATCCGGCGACCACGGCGCGCAGCTGCGCCCAATAACGAACCAGCGTCAACAGCGGCAGCGCCGCCAGACGGCCGATTGGAAACGTCTTCAGCGCCACCCAGTAATGATTACGCTCGACCAGGTAGACCTTGAATGGTGACAGGCTGCCGCCGGTCTGCGAATATTTGTGCCGTACCACCGCCCCGGTCGCCAGCAGCGCGTCCCAGCCGGCCAGCCGGCCGCGCAGGCCGAGATCGGAATCCTCGGCGTAGGCAAAAAAATCATCGTCGAAAAACCCGGTCTCCTCGAGCATGGCGCGTTTATACAGTGCCGCGCAGGCGCTCGGGAACAGGATCTCCTCCAACTCCGGCACATTCAGTTCCGACCAGCGCCGATTGCGGAAGCGGCCTCGCGACATGCCGTCGACGCAGATCCCCATCCCGAGCGAGTCGATCAGCTCGGGGTCGGCGAAGGAGCAGATCCGGCTCCCCACCATCCCGGCCCGGGGATGCGCATTCGCCACCGCGACCAGGGTGCCCAGCCAGTCCGGCGCGACCCGGGTGTCGTTGTTCAGGGTGACGATATAGTCCCCGCCGGCGTGCGCCAGGCCGCGGTTGTTGCCGGTGGCGAAGCCGGTGTTTGTAGCTAGTGGGACCTGCTTCACCCAGGGATAACGTTCTCGCACCAGGGCGAGCGAACCGTCCGTCGAACCATTATCGACCAGAATGACCTCGAAGTCACGGAAGCTTTGCACCGCCAGGCTGTCGAGGCAGTCCGGCAGGTGGTCACGGCCGTTCCAGTTGACGATGATGATCGAGACAAGGGGCTGCACGATGGTTTACCTCACTCAGAGCCGATGTGGCGAGAAGGCTGCCCGTTCGCAGCCAGCTCGGCAGACCTCAGGAGACAAAAGATCCGGTGGTGCAACGATCATTTCCAACAAGCCATGGATTCAGGTCCGCTCCCCAATCCGGGGATTTGCAGTCAGCAGCTTGCGATAGAGTGCCAGATAGTGAGGGACCGTGCTCTCGAGGGTGTAGGAGTCGCGAATAGTCTGGTAGGCTCTGGCGGCGATGGCCGCAGTCAAACTCTCATCTGCGAGCAGTCTCCGCAGGCCCCCTGCCAAACTGTCCACATCCCCAGGCTCGACCAGCAGACCATTCTCCCCGTCGCTTACGATATCTTCCACCCCTCCGATGCGTGTTGCCACCGGCGGAAGACCGCAGGCCATCGCTTCCAGTAACGCATTCGGCATCCCCTCCTGGAGCGAGGGGAGCACAAATATGTCCGCCGCCTGGAGGAGGGTTTTGATGGTGGGGACATGCCCACGAAAATCGACCGAATCCTCCAGGGCAAGCTCCTTCGACAAACTTTTCATTTCCGGAAGCAGCGGACCATCGCCGAGAAAAACCAGCCGGGCGTTGTGAAAATCGTTCCGCAATGTATGCCATGCCTGCAGGAGAACATCAATCCCTTTGCGTTCGATGAACCTGCCGCTGTAAAGGATGATTCGATGATTATCAAATCCTACCCTGGCCCTTAGAACATCCATTTCATCGGCCGCGGCAGGGGCAAACGAAGCCGAATCGATAAAATTGGATATTCGATTGATTTGTTCCGGCAATACTCCATCCTGTTTCAGCCCCTCCTCGATCTCGGCAGTGGTCGCCACGTAAGCATCGGTCCACCGCAACAGGCTGGCCAAGAGAGACCCAATCCCAAGATAGCGACCTTTCAGCGATCCAGCTTCGATACCGAGTTTGGCGGCGGCCACCTTGGCAACAACCTTTTTCCCCAGAACCTTTAGCAAGATCAAGTTCCAGATTAGCGGCAGACTGGCTCCATGAAAATGCACCAGATCAAAATCCCGGCGCTTCTTCCAGAGGAGTATTCCGCAACTGATAGAGAAGGTCAGAGAAACCATGAGGTTGATCGGTCGTAGCGTCTCGAAATTATGTAGGTAGGGTTTGATCGACCAGGCACGGTAAACTTTTACGCTGGGAAGGAAGTTCGCCGGCGGCATCCCTTTCATGCGCCGAGCAATAACAAAGGCTATCGCACCTTTCTTTGACAACCTTTCGCTGAGCAGCTGAGCCTGGCGGCCAAGACCGCCGAGGGAGGGGTGATACAGAGGAGAAACCACGCAGACCCTAATTGGTTGGGAAGTTTCAGCCTGGGCGGAATTTTCAAGGGTGGCTTTAATTTTCATGAGAATTGTCATTGATTCCGTATCCGCGGATTCGGACCTTCAGGGTTTATGGGCAATAACGACGAATTCGTTATGTCGGAAAAATCTACCAATCCACCGCGGAAAGGGGAAAGAATAGGACCTTTTTACCTGCAGACCAGCTTCAGTGGCAATTGTTGCCAGAACATTGAAATCGATGAACTCCAAATGCGAGGCGTCGCTTCGGAAGCCCGATTCCTGAGGTGTGATCATCACTACCCGCCCGCCACTCCGCAAATAGGGCAAGTATTCCCGAATTAGCGCCAGCGCTTCGCATTGCCGCATATGCTCCAAAACGTGGGAACACAGGAGCGCATCGTAGAGTCGGTTTTCTCGCTGCTGCAGACGGTGAAAATCAACCGGGGTGTAAGCGGTCAGCCCACGAGAGCGGGCAACTTCAATGGAATAGGGGTTGTGATCCACCCCGATTCCGTTTCCTTCCAGATTGAGAAGATTCCGCCCAATGCCGCAGCCAAGATCAAGCACATATCCGAGATTCAGGCTCTGCAAGTGCAGGCGGTAGGGCAATTGCACTGGAAGCAATTTCTTCCATCTCGGTTCCAGTCTCAGCAGCCGTTCAGTATAATTTTTTTCCTCTGTTTTCATCCATCCTCATCCGTAGCGTTTCGGTCGTTCAACCCCAGAACCTCACGGTAGCATGTAACAATCCGGTGACTGTCGAACGATCCGGCTGTCTTGCGACCGGCTATGACCAGTTTTCGGCGCAGCTCCCCCTCATTAAGTACCCTGGCCAGCGCCGCAACCAGTGCTGCTTCGTCACCGACGGGGACCAGCAGCCCGCTCTCCCCATGTCTGACCAGATCCTCAATTCCCGGATAGCAGCGGGTGGCGACCACCGGCAGGCCGCAGGCCATCGCCTCAACCAACACATTGCCAAAGCCTTCGTAACGGGATGAGAGGACAAAGACAGTCGAGCGGGCCATGAAGCGGAAGGGATTCTCCTGATAGCCGAGGAAGGAGACCTTATCATCTACTTCCAGTTGCGAGCAAAGCTGTTCCAGTCTCGGTTGTTCCGCCCCCTCGCCGAGGAAGACCAGCCGGGCTTCAGTCTGTGGCTGCAACCGGGCAAAGGCCCGCAGCAGGTCATCCCCCCCCTTTTCCTGAGATAGTCGCCCCACGGAGAGAATGATTGGGACGTCACCTGAAAACATTGCCTCGTCGACTGGAACCTCGGCCAGCCGGGCAATCTTCTCCAGGTCGAAAGGGTTGCCGATCACGCGGATTCTCTCCTGAGCGATACCGAACAGTTCCCCCAGATCCTCGGCCACTCCCCTGGAGACAGCGACCACAGCGTCCGCTTTGGAGTAGAGGCGTTGGGCAAGCACCTTCAACAGGCGGCCGCGGATGTTCGCGCCCTTGCCCTGCAAGAAGGCTGAAAACAGGGTATGGACCGAAATCACTACCCGGCTGCGGCTGCGTGCCAGGCGGCTGGCGAGCAAAACGACAGTATTACAGTAGTCCATGAAGCCGAGGATCGCCTGCGGCCGTTCCTGGCGGATGATTCGCGCCAGTTGGAAAACTACCTTGCAAAATTTACCCAGGGTATAGAAGGCATTACCACTTTCCCTGACCTCGATATGCCTGACTTTGATTGATGGGCCGAGGTTATTGGTGGCCGCACGATCGAAGACAACCAGAACCAGATCCAGATCCTCGGCGGTGCTTAACGCTTCGCAGAGGGTGGCGGCGACGCGTTGTCCCCCGCCGCCGCTCAGGGAAGGGACGAGGAAGAGTGCCTTTCTTCTGCCCTCCTGTCCCTCCTGTCCCTTCTCTCCCGAACCTCTCAGCTGGTAATAAAAAGGAGCGAGCGCCCGGACCAAGCGGAAACGTTTGCTGTACTGCATCAACAGCAGCCAGCAGTACCACAGCCGGAAACGGAAAATAGCAGTTTGAGGCAGGCTGTTTTTCCTCAAGATAGCCACGATGTCAGAATAGGTCTGCCGGCTGTAGCAGCCGCTCTCCCCTCCCTCGCGCATGACCGCCAGGAGCTGATCGAGATAATGGAAACCGGCCCGGCGAACCCGCAGCAAGCGGAGCATCAGGTCGAAATCGGCCGCGGTCCTGTAGCTCGTATCGAAGGAACCAGATTCGCTGTAGCAGCGGGAACGGACAAAAACCGTCGGGTGATTGACCGGCATCAGATAGGGTTGAAAGCCCGCCTGACAGATGCGCGGCCGACGGATTTCCTCAACTCCGTTCTGCCGCAGCAATTTCAGATTACCGTGAAAAACACCTACATTCGGATTAGCCAGCGCAGCTTCGACAACTTGTCGAACGGTGTCGGGCAGAAAATAGTCGTCGGCATTGAGGATGCCGATCAGCTCTCCCCGTGCCAGGGCGAGCCCCTTGTTCATCGCCTCGTAGAGCCCATCGTCCGGCTCACTTCTCCAGTAGTCGATCCGTTCTTCATTTTTGCGGATGATCTCCAGAGTGCCGTCGGTTGAGGCACCGTCGATGACCAGGTACTCGATATTCGGGTAGTCCTGATCCAACACACTGCGGATCGCCTGCTCCAGATGCGTCTCACCATTGCGGACCACGGTGATGATTGAAACCAGGGGGGTGTTCGAAGTACCCTCCTTCAACATTCCCCTGATCCGGAGCCCCCCGTCGACACTACGTTTAGCGACAGTTCTCAACTGTCCTCCGGTAGACATCGATTGTCTTTTTGGCCATCTTTTCCCAGGAAAAGAATTCGGCTCGCTGCAAGCCTCGAGTACGCAGACTGGCCAGGTTCCCTTCATCGTTCCAGGCAGCCCAGATTTTATCGGCAATATCTTCCGGAGAGGTAGGATCGATCAACAGTGCTGCCTCTCCCGCGACTTCAGGCAAGGAGGTCCGGTCGGAACAGATCACCGGACATCCGCAGGCCATCGCCTCGACCAAGGGGATACCGAACCCTTCGAACAGCGACGGGTAGACCATGATTCTGGCCAGGTTGAACAAGGCCGGAAGGTCGTCGTAGGGGAGATAGCCGAGAGCCTTGACCGTATTGTCGAGGCCCAGACGCTTCACCTCCTGCATGACATCGGAATGGGCCTGGAAATTTGCACCGGACAGGACTAGGTGACCGTCAAAGTTGTACCTGTCGATCAGCAGTTTCACCGCCATGAGGAGGTTTTTGTGGTTTTTGTGCGGCCAGGTCGCTGCCGGATAGTAGAGGAAAGGCCTGGTCAAACCGTAGCGGTTTTTGATCGACTCCAACTTGCGCGGATCTTCGATGATTTCGTAATCAGCACCGAAGCCGTTGTAAATGACGTCTATCTTATCAGGGCTGAGTTGATATTTTTCCACAAGACAGGATTTGACATGTTCTGAAATC
>DATFMT010000102.1:0-6707 GCA_035266745.1 Geothermobacteraceae bacterium
TGGTCGTGCCGCGCCCCGGTTGCGGTGGCGGCGGTCTCGAGTGGTCGTCGGTCAGGCCGCTGCTGGAGAAATATTTCGATGACCGATTTCTGGTGATTCACAAGGACGGGTAACATGACAGAACAAGCTCATTTAGCAACGCGACAAAGCAGTAAAGGAAAGCAGATGCAGAAAGCCAAACCGGGCGACCGGGTTACCGTCAACTACATCGGCACTCTCGATGACGGGCGTATTTTTGCCAATACCAATGAGGAAGGGGCGCTGGAGTTCACTCTGGGGGGCGATGAAGTTTTTCCGGCGTTGGAAAATGCGATCCTCGGCATGCGGCCGGGCGAGGTCAAGAATATCGTCCTGGCTGCTGAAGAGGCATACGGTGAGCGTAGCGAGGAGAACCTGATCAAGCTGGCGCGCAGCTCGTTTCCGCCGGATCGTGAGCTGGAGGTCGGTAAGCCGTTGAAGGTCGATTTTGCCGACGGCCAGTCGCTGCTGATGCGCATCATCGAGGTCACTGACGACTACCTGATACTGGATGGCAATCATGCCCTGGCCGGCTGCGAACTGACCTTTGCCCTGCGGCTTGATAAAATAGAAGCCGATTGAGGGAAATCCGCCGCAGCGAAATTTTGATTGTACTCCCCGAAAAGTCGACGAGCCGGCTGCTAGAGCAGGCCTGGAGTTGGAATAGATCCGATGAGACCCGCAACCGGACAAGCGATCGCCAAGCGCTTCTTTGACGAAGCCGGGCCACGCCTGGCAACGATCTACGGCGAACACCAGGCGAGCATCCTGGTCGATGAGATCATCTCCCTGCTGCAGAGCTTTACCGCCCGGCCGGTTCCGGTCCAAAAAGAGCGCTGGGACCAGCGGGACGTGATCCTGATCAGCTACGGCGATACCCTGCGCCAGGACGACGCCCCGCCGCTGCAGAATCTGAAAAAATTCCTCGACCGGCACCTGCGCGGGCTGGTCAGCACCGTGCATGTCCTGCCGTTCTTCCCCTACAGCTCCGATGACGGTTTTTCGGTCATCGACTATACCCAGGTCAACCCGGCCCTCGGCAGCTGGGACGATCTGCGCGCGCTCGGCGAGTCGTTCGACCTGATGATCGACTTGGTGATCAACCATGTCTCGCGCGAGAGCCTCTGGTTCGTCGACTTCATCAATAACCGTCCCCCGGCCTGTTACTACTTCATCGAGATGGATCCGCAGGTCGATCTCAGCGAGGTGGTGCGGCCGCGCAGCACCCCGGTGCTGACCCCGGTGCACACCCACCGCGGCCTGAAGCACGTCTGGTCGACCTTCAGCGATGACCAGATCGACGTCAATTTCGCCAACCCCAACGTGCTGCTCGAGTACATCCGCATCCTGCTCTTCTATCTGCAGCAGGGTGGCCGCTTTATCCGCCTCGACGCGGTCGCGTTTCTTTGGAAGAAACTCGGCACCAGCTGCATCAACCTCCCCGAGACCCATGAGATCGTCAAGCTGCTGCGCACCTTGATCGAACTGGCGGCGCCGGGAGCGGTGCTGTTGACCGAGACCAACCTCCCCAGCAGCCAGAACCTCAGCTATTTCGGTTCCGGCGACGAAGCTCACATGGTCTATCAGTTCAGCCTGGCGCCGCTGCTGCTGCACGCCCTGTACCGCGGTGAGAGCCGTTACCTCAACCACTGGGCGGCGGGGCGCTGCGACCCTCCGGCCGGCTGCACCTTCCTTAACTTCACCGCCTCGCACGACGGCATCGGCCTGCGTCCGGCCGAGGGGCTGCTGTCAAGCGACGAGATCAACGCCATGATCGATTCAATGCGCCAGTTCGGCGGTTTTGTCAGCATGAAGCGCAACCAGGATGGTTCCGAAAGCCCCTACGAGATCAACATTTCGCTGTTCGACGCGCTCAAGGGGACCAGCCACGGCATCGACCAGTACCAGGTTTCGCGGCTGCTCTGTTCGCAGACGGTGATGCTCGGCCTCAAGGGGATTCCGGCGATCTATATCCACAGCCTGCTCGCCACCCCCAACGACCTAGCCGGGGTCGAAAACAGCGGCCGGACCAGATCGATTAATCGGCACATCTGGCAGCTTGACGAGCTCGAGGGTTTACTGGGTGATCACGGCACGCCCAACCATGCGGTTTTTCAGGAGCTGCAGCGGTTGTTGGCGATCCGCCAGGAGCAGGCGGCCTTCCATCCCGATGCGCACCAGCAACTGGCGAACCTGGGAGCCCCATTCTTTGCCTTCTGGAGGATCAGTACGGACGAGCGGCAAGCACTGCTGGCGGTTTCCAACCTGACAGATAAACTGCAGAGCGTTTCCCTGGCTGATCAGGTCGGACACTTTCCCGGAAACAATTGGTTTGATTTGCTGAGTGATGCACTGGAATTCGATCCAGCTGTCGAGCTGACGCTACGCCCCTACCAGACCGTCTGGCTGGCAAACCGGGAGTAACCGCCGGCGAGCGGATTCAGTGCCGACGGTCGGCGGGCTGCCGAACCTGCTAGTGGAATCTCCCGCGGCTCTTCCTGTCGTCCGCCCCGGAACCGTTGCCCCGGCTGCCGCGCCAGGATCGGTCGCTCTTGCTTGAGACGCGTTTCCCCGCGTCACTTCCGAACCGATTGAAGAACTGTCCGGACTCCCGGTTCTGCCCGACCGCCGTGGTGGTTTTCTGTTGCGGCAAACCACGCTCAGCCGTATGAACCTGCTGCCGTTCGCGTATCTTCCAGGCCGGCTTAACGCTTTGCCGCTGGCTCTTGACAAGGGTGGGATTCACGCGATGTCTGATCTGGCCAACGCTTCGTACCTGACCCTGTCGGTTGTTCTGTACCGATCTTTGCGCCGGGCGATCCTGTCTCTGCTTTACCCACCCCTGCTGTTTTTGCCTGGTGTGCTGGCGAACCTGCCGGACCGGTTCAGCGACTTGTCGTACCATTTTGGAGCGGTTGAGGTTTGCGCGCTGCGCTGGTGAACGAACGGACCGGTCATGGAGCTGACGGTTACCCTGAGCCGTTGGCGGATTCTGCGCCGCTCGATCACCACTCAACCTGGCCTGGTTCTGCCGCTCCCGCTCGGAGCGGCGCTGGACCTGCCGGACGGGCACGGCGTGGCGCAGATCCTGATGCCTGCGTTCGCGCCATGAGCTCTCGGTGCGGGAAGGAGGCTGAGTGATCCCGGTTCTCCTATCCCCATGCGGTCCGGAATAGCGGTCCCGGTCTGTTTGCCCCGAGAGTCGGCGGCTTTCCGGGCGGATTCTGTTGAAATGAACATTCGCCTGGCCGTATGTTCGCGCTGTTTCCGGGTTGCGATACGAGACTCCGCGCCGGTGTTGCGGGGCATGTCTCCAGCGGCCGGACCGGACCTGCCAGTGATCGTGCCTGACGAAGCGGGGGCGACGCTGGACATCGATAAAGATGGTGTGGCGCGGCCAGTCGAAATAGCTCCAGCTGCCGAAGCTGAAGCTGAAATAGGTTCCGGGCCAGTAATGGATGCCAAACCCGAGATTCACCCTGGCCGGTCCCCAGAAATAGGGCGGATAGGCCGGATACCACCACGACCCGTAGACGTAGAGGGGGTCGTAGTAGGGGACATAGACGGCGGCGGGATTGGCCGGTTCGATAACAATGGTCCCGTTGTGCACGACGACCGTCTGTTGCGCGGTGGTGCTCAGATGCCCCTGGGCGTAGGCTTCTGTTCTCAGTTTCTGGACCATCGCCATGACCTCACTCTCCTGGGCGAGGAAGGCATTGCCGAGATCGGTCGTTTCGCCGATCCGTTCGCTCATCAGGGCCAGGACCGAGGGGAAGTGACAGAGCGCCTTGACACTGGGGTCCCAGCCCCGATCCAGGAGCGCATCGTCCATTGCGTCGCCGGTCAGTCCCCGGTTGTCGCTGATCCAGCGATCGGCCTCGATGATTTCTATCGGGTAGGTCGACGCCATCAGGACCTGGGTCAGGAGCGCGTCGGGATAGAGGGCGATCGGGGCCAGCATCTGGGCGAGTTCCGCTTCGCTGAAATTTGCGTAGGAATCCGGATAAGTGTCAGCCAGGGCCAGGTTCGCGAGCGACAGCCAGCCCAGAAATAAAACCAGCAGCGGTACGATGAACAGTTGCCGAAATCGAATTGTGTTCTTCATTTTCCACTCCTTTCCCGCACGGGACGCTGTCGCCTGATTCCGCCGGCCAGGGTGCATGCATAGCCGCCTATGGTTTAGATATACACCTCAAATGCGCAGTAAATAGGGAAGGAATAAGGAAATTCCCTGGTTATGTCAGAATTTTGCCGTGTTTGGCCGATCCGGCGCCTGGCGATTATTAAGTAAAACTAACTTGCTCCCGGTTTTGGTGCATGATAGAAGAATGAACGTTCATTCCGCCTGCGAGGAGGACCGTATGGCAAAACCTGACAAACGCGACGAAATCATCCGTGCCGCCCTGGAAATGATCGCCGAGCAGGGGTTCCACGGCTCGCCGATGGCCGAGCTGGCCAAGCGCGCCGGGGTCGGGGCAGGGACCATCTACCGCTACTTCGAGAACAAGGAAGTGCTGATCGCCGAACTCTACCGCGAACTTGAGGAGCGGGTCTATCCGGTGCTGCTGGAGGGGTACAGCACCGAGCGGCCGGTGCGCGAACGTTTCCTGCAGCTCGGCTCGGCGCTGCTGCGCTATTTCATCGAGCACCCCCTCGATTTTCGCTACCTGGAGCAGTTCCACAACTCCCCCTACGGGGTCGAGTGCCGCCGCGCCAAGCTGTTCGGCGAGAACGGCAAGCAGGATGTCTGTCGCGAGCTGTTTCTGGACGGCATCGCCGCCGGCGAGTTCAAGGAGTTGCCGCTACCGGTACTTTTCGCTCTCGCGTTCGGGCCGCTCCTGGCCGTGACGCGTGACCACATCCTCGGCTTCGTGGCGCTCGACGAGGGACTGATCGCCCGCACCGTCGAAGCGTGTTGGGACGCGGTGCGCAGCCAGGCGCTTGACCAATGACTCGACAAGTAACCCGAAAAACAGATAATGACCTTTGACCTTCTTCCATCCTGAAAAGAGGACGTTATGACCATCCCGAACATTTCGAAGTTGATCGTGATCGCTGGCCTGCTGCTGGCTGGTTTCGGTTTGAGCGGTTGCAGCGAACAGAGTCACGCGGACGCTCCTCCGCAGGCGCCGCCTCCCGAGGTGGCGGTTGTCGTGGTGGAGCCGCAGAGCGTTGCTATCACCACCGAACTCTCCGGGCGCACCGTACCCTGGCTGATCGCCGAGGTGCGGCCCCAGGTCGGCGGCATTATCCAGAAGCGGCTGTTCGAGGAAGGGGGAGTGGTCAAAGCCGGACAGACCCTCTACCAGATCGACCCGGCCAGCTACCGGGCCGCCTACGACAGTGCACAGGCTGCTCTCAGCCGCGCCGAGGCCCAGTTGACCCCGGCCCGGCTCAAAGCCGAGCGCTATCGTGAGCTGAGCAAGGTCAACGCCGTCAGTCAACAGGACCTGGATGACGCCGAGGCCGCTTTCAAGCTGGCCGACGCCGAGGTGGCGGCTGCCAAGGCGGCACTGCAGACGGCGCGGATCAATCTTGATTACACCGCGGTCAAGGCCCCGATCACCGGGCACATCGGCCGCTCCTTTGTCACCACCGGAGCGCTGGTCAAGGCCGAGCAGGATCAGTCCCTTGCCACCATTCAGCAGCTTGATCCGGTCTTCGTCGATGTCACCCAGTCGAGCGCCGAGCTGCTGCGGCTCAAGCGGGAACTTGCCAGCGGTGCGCTCAAGGGGGCTGCGGCCGGGCAGGCGAAAGTCCGCTTGCAGCTCGAGGACGGGACGGACTACGGCCAGCCAGGAAACTTCAAATTTTCCGATGTGACGGTGAATCCGAGCACCGGTTCGGTGACCCTGCGCACGGTCTTCCCCAACCCTGAAGAAATTCTGCTGCCGGGGATGTACGTGCGGGCCATCCTCGAAGAAGGGACCCTGGAGCAGGCGATCCTGGTGCCGCAGCGGGGCGTGTCCCGTGATCCGGCCGGCAACGCACTGGTGATGCTGGTCAACGCTGAGGAGAAGGTCGAACCGCGGGTGATCCAGGTGTTACGGACCATCGATGACAGCTGGCTGGTCAGCGACGGCCTCAAGCCCGGCGACCGCGTCATCCTCGAAGGGTTCCAGCGGGCCCGCCCGGGGACGCTGGTGAAGACCGTCCCCTTCGGAGCCCCCGCCGCCGATCCTCAGCCGACTGCCGCGCAGTAGAGGAGACCGTCCATGCCGAAATTTTTCATCAATCGTCCGATCTTCGCCTGGGTGCTCGCCATCGGCGTCATGCTCGCCGGCCTGCTGGCGATCAAGACCCTGCCGGTCTCCCAGTACCCGCCGATCGCGCCACCGCAGATCGCCATCCGCGCCGTCTACCCGGGCGCCTCGGCGCAGACCGTGCAGGACACGGTCACCCAGGTCATCGAGCAGAAGCTCAACGGCATCGACAACCTGATCTACATGTCATCGACCAGCGACTCCTCCGGGGCAGTCGCCATCACCCTGACCTTCAAGGCCGGCACCGATCCGAACATCGCCCAGGTGCAGACCCAGAACAAGCTGCAGCTGGCGGTGCCGCTGCTGCCGGAGATCGTTCAGCGGCAGGGGATCCAGGTGGTCAAGTCGACCCGCAACTTTCTGATGATCGCCGGTCTGGTCTCGGAAGACGGTTCGATGGACCGTAACGACCTGACCGACTACCTG
>DATFMT010000103.1:0-3768 GCA_035266745.1 Geothermobacteraceae bacterium
CGCCGTTGAACCACTGGATGGCGCCGGCGACGTTGGTCAGCGCGACGCCGTCGGCGGCCGGGTCGGTGTCGGCATCGAGCGGCAGCGCGTAGCTGACGAGCAGGTGCTGGGAGGGGCCGATGGTGGCGGCGGAACTGTCGAGCATGGTCAGACTGAGTTCGCAGGCCGCCGCATCGTAACCGAGCATGTAATCCCCCCCGGCCCCCTCGGTCAGGGGACCCGAAACCGGGGTCACGCCGTCCGCGGCATAGATCTGTGCGCTGACCGTCGGCGCGGAGGCGGGGCACATCCCGGTCGACCCGGGAAGGTCGGGAAGCCGGTCGAGGATGGTGGCGTTCCAGGCCTCGCTGCCACCGATGTTCTGAACATCGATGCTGAAGGTCGCCGCATCCACCAGGTTCAGGGCCGTGGTGCTGCTCGCCTTGCTGACCACCAGTTCGGGCTCGGCGATGGTCATAGGCGCCGAAATCCCCCACTCGCCCGGCAGCGGTTCGAAGAATTCATCCGGGTAGCTGATGACGCCGTCGTCGTCGACATCGATGGCCCGCCCGAACCACCACTTGACGGTGTTGGTGAACTGGGTCCCGGCTGCGTTGGCCGGCGTGCCATCGAGGACCACCGTGATCTCGACCACGACCTGCTCCCCGGCCGAGATCAGCGGAATCGGCTGGTAGGAAAGATTCTTGGGCGACCAGACCCCGCCCTGCGAATGCACGGCCGGATCAAACGGAACGCCGACCGGCGCCTGGGGCTTGTCCTCGGGGACCAGCGTCACCGGGGTGCCGCTCCCCTTCCAGTAGGCGTTGATGCCGACGAAGCTAAGATCGGCGCCGGTTGCCGCGCGGGAGAGCTCATCCCAGAGGGTGACGGTGTGCAGATCGTTGTTCGACGGATCGCCGGACAGCTGGAAGGACGGCAGCGTCAGGGTGTAGGTGAAGGGAATCCCGATGCTGGCCGTGGTCGCGGGCGCCTGCTTGTCGATGGTCTCCACGGGGATGAAGAGATCTTGGCAGCTGTTGT
This sequence comes from Geothermobacteraceae bacterium, assembly GCA_035266745.1. GTDB lineage: Bacteria > Desulfobacterota > Desulfuromonadia > Desulfuromonadales > Geothermobacteraceae > DATFMT01. The sequence continues at coordinate 1,021 of DATFMT010000103.1, forward strand.
TGGAGCCGTAATCCGCACCGTTGGCAAACCAGATCTTGTGATCGATATTGGCGCATGCCATGTTGCCGGTAAAGGTCACATTGTCGAAGACGATCAGGTAGATCGAGGGGTCGTTGGTTTGAAAGTTAAGGGTCGCGGTCAGCGGGTTCGACGACGGAAAGTGCTGAAACGTACAATCGGTGTCGATGGTGATCTGGGTCGGGATGACATAACCGGCCGCACCGTCAACCAGACCGTAGAAGGGATCGCCGGAGCAGAACTCCCCCGCCTGCGCTGAAGAGGCCGCGCCCAGCAGCAGGCCGAGAACCAGCAGGACGAGCACGCTCAGCATGGCGACACCCAGCCTCAAACAGAATGACCTGGCCTGCGGTCGCGAGATTGCGGTTATCGAATCTTTGTTACGATGCATCCGATGATCCCGTGAATTCCTCTGCAAATAAAAAGCGCCCATCTTCTGCCGAAGATGAGCGCTTCTCGAAATTCCCGATTGCCAGGGCCCAAGATGCGTAACTCATCTCTTCGGCAACCCGGCCGTCCTGTACTGCAGGACCCGTGGCTTTGCGTCACCAGATTACTCTGGCTTTGCCCGTTCGGAGATCTTGCTTTTAGCTGTTCCGGTGCTACGTGTTTCTGTCGGTCAATGACCGCGGTGTCTCTCCCAGGAAGCACAAAGCGCTCAATCTTCTGCCGAAGATGAGCGCTCCTCGAATTCCCGATTGCCGGGGCCCAAGATGCGTAACTCATCTCTTCGGCAACCCGGCCATCCTGTACTGCAGGACCCGTGGCTTTGCGTCACCAGATTACTCTGGCTTTGCCCGTTCGGAGATCTTCATTTGTCAGTGACCGTCGAGCAGTGCCGTGACGTGACATCGCCACCGATTCGCCAGTCCTCAAAAACCATCAGATATTCTCAACCCTCCGAACCGACATCGAACCCCCTGATCGGAACGTCGAGACGTTTGGAGCTCAGTTCTGGAGCCTGAACGCCGCACGCCGGTTCTTGGCCCAGGCGTCTTCCCCCGCGGACGGGTCAAGGGGTATTTCTTCCCCGTAGGAGATGGTCGCGACCCGTTCGGGTGCTACACCGAGGGTGACCAGATAGTCCTTGGCGGCCTGGGCGCGACGCTCTCCGAGGGCCAGATTGTACTCATCCGAGCCTCGTTCGTCGCAGTGCCCCTCGATGTCAATGTTCAGCTGCGGATTGGTCTGGAGCAGGACCGCATTCTTGGTCAGTATCTCGCGGGACTCGGCAGACAAGGTGTGCTGATCGAACGCAAAATGGATCATCTCCAATTCGACAACCAGTGGCGTCGCAACGATACCTTCTTGCTGGTCACCGGCCGCTTCTGCCTCAATGGCGGCGTCCTGAACCGTGCTGATAGGGTCCGGCGCTGCCACGACCTCGGGCTGGTCAGCAACGGGCGTGATGTCAGCGACCAGCTTTTTAGCGCAGCCGGTACTCAAGAGCGTACACAGCAGGGCCAGGGCCAGCAGATTTCCTGGGTTGATTTTTTTCATAGCGTCTGCTCCTTTTCAGAGTGGATTCCTTGGGGATTCAGGTTGTTCTCCCGTGGTTTTGAGCTCACGAGCAGTCAGGGAGCGTGACGTCGCCACCCGGGTAAACTCCTGCCCCAGCTTCGCCTGCCGGTCTGTCTACCGACACGGGACCTGTTGGTTGCTCCGGCCTTCTACATAAGCGCTCAAGGTCGCTTTGCTGCCTGTGTAGCGGGAAAGATTGGGGAGAGTCGTCGATATGAAAAGCGCCCAATCTTCCACCGAAGATGAGCGCTTCTGGATTGACCCTGTTGGCCGGGACCCGAGAGTGGCGCTTCTTCTCTTCGGCAACCCGGCCATCCCTGTCGACGGGATCCGTGGCTTTGCGTCACCAGATTGCTCTGGCTTTGCCCTTTCGGAGATTTTCCTGCAACTGAAAATCAGGTTATTCCTTATCCTTCCGTAGAAGCACAACTTATTCCAGTTGCGAGCATCAGCGTAATTTTTTTTCAAACTAGCAAAATTACAGAAGTTTCTCTGCTATACCAGGAGCCAGTGTCAATCCACCTCCGGGGAACGCTGACACTGCGCGTCACCGGGACCGGTGATTTGCAAGATGATCCTCCCGGCATGCCCCGGGGTTCGGCTGCGGATCAAGGTGGCAATCTGGAAGTTGATTGATAACTCGGTTGTGCTGATACAGTGCGCAAGGTCAAGACCGGCTCGAGAGGAATGCACCAGGACGTACCGGTCTAGCCGGTGACCAATCACCAAGGCGAGCAAGCTTTAGAATTCAAACGACACAGGGCTGATTGATGGATCGGCCCTGTGTCGTTACCCGCCAAACATTGGTTCCGGGAGGACGGCCCCGGTGAGTGTCCTAACACTTCCTGCTGATCACATATTTCAGAAAGCGCCCTTCGGGGAAGCCGAGCGTGTAAGGGAAATCTCCCCCCTGCCCGCGCAGCTGCACGACCTGCAGATCGACGCCGGCGGCCAGCGCTCCGCGCCGCAGCTCTTTCAGGTAGTCAGCGACATCGACCTTCTGGTGGTTGGAGCTGGTGATCAGCAACCCGTCATCGCTGAGCAGCGACAACGCCTTCGTCACCAGCTCCGAGGTGCCGCCGCGGGTGGTAAAGCGGCTCTTGCGGGTGGTGGAGAAGGAAGGTGGGTCCATCAACACGATGTCGTACCGCTCCCCGACAGCAACCAGGTCATCCAGCACCTGAAAACAGTCCCCGGTGATAAAACGCT
>DATFMT010000104.1:0-4175 GCA_035266745.1 Geothermobacteraceae bacterium
CCGCCGGGTTTCCGGAGAAGTACCGTCAGGCGATAATCAAGGCGACCGACCAGTGCGCGGTGAAAAAAGTGATCCTTGACCCTCCCGAATTCGAGGTCGTCACACGCCCTGATCAGATCGCAGTGTAATCCCGGGGCCTTGGCACTGCCTGTAAACTCACCTCGCCGGCCAGGGCCGTCAACCAGTCACGCATATCCGTTTCGCGCGAGGCCGGCCAGGCGATTTCAATGATCCCTTGTGCCGCGTCCAAGGTACGGATAAAACCGAGGCCGTCGTATCCTTCCAGGGTGAAGCGCAGGTAGCCAATCTGGCGCCGGTCGACCTGGTAACAGGCGCAGACCATGGAATCGTCCCACTCCCTCCCGACAACTCTCATCAATAAACCCCGCAACGACTTTTTTGCTTGACCACAGTCTGGACTTTCGTTATTTTTGCTAAAAATTTTTAGCTATATTAAAATAGATTCGCCCCGGCCAGCAGCCTAGGGCAGCGACAAAAACCGATTTATCGCGCCGTCTCTGCATCAGCCATAAAACCTCCTCCAGAGTGGGCTGTTTCCTTAAAGACAAGAGACCGCTTTGCGACCCCCCGGATGTTTCCCCACCCGGGGGATTTTTTTATCCGGACTGCTGACAGAAACGATCGATCAGGTAGCGGGAGATACTGCGCCGTGGCGGCAGGACCGGCAAGCGGTCGATGGCAAACCAGCGGGCATCCTCGAGCTCCGCTTCTTCGACCTGGACATCGCCACTCTCGTAGCGGGCGGTGAAACCGGCCATAAGCTGGCTCGGGAAGGGCCAGTTCTGGCTGCCGACATATTCAATCTGGCTGACGCTGACCCCGGTCTCCTCAAGGGCCTCGCGCACGACCGCCTCTTCCAGGCATTCGCCAAGGTCGAGAAACCCGGCCACCAGACTATAGCGGTTCTCCGGCCAGATCGCCTTGCGGGTCAGCAAGATCTCTCCCGGCCGCCAGATCAGCACGATAATGCAGGGGTGGATATGCGGAAAGTGCGAGACCTTGCAGCCGAGACATTGTTTGCCCCATTCGATCGGCAGCCAGACCATCGGCTCACCGCAGCGGGAGCAGAACTGGCTGTTACGATGCCAGTGGGCGACCTGCTGGGCGATACCGGCCAGCGACAGCTGCTCGATCGACACCCCGGGCGCCGGATCCATAAGGCTCTGCGATTCCAGCCCCGCGGGGAGCAGGAAATCCCCCGGCAGGCTCACCAGTCGGCAGGGCCGATCATCCCACTGTCCAAAATAGAGGGTCTCTTCACCACGGATTGCTTCCGGCAACGGAGCCTCGCAGAGCAGTCCGCAGGAGGCTCTTTGCGGCTTGACGACTTGCCCCTTCTGCAAGACAATCGTCAGGCCCGACTCGTCGGAATCGACACCGGGCGGCAGCAGTTGAAAGTGGCCGCCTAGCGCCGTCTGGTTGAACGGCAGGTGGCGGGGCGATAAATAAGATTGCGGAAAGGGTGCCATCAGCGCGTCCTGTCGGTAGGTTCTGTCTGAGCCTGAGCATAGCGGAGTATGGCCAGCTGGGTTTTACTATCGGGGATTTCTCCACGATCGATCATTCGTAGCGCCTCGAACAGACTGACCTCGAACAGCTCGATAAATTCGTCTGCTTCCCTGGCGGAGGATCGCCGGGAATGCAGCTGTCCGAAGAACAGGTGGATCTGCTCGTCACAGAACCCCGGCGTGCTGTAGATGACCCCTAGCTCTGTAAGTCGCTCCGCCAACCAACCGGTCTCTTCGCACAGTTCCCGCTCGGCACATTGCCGGGCTGGCTCCCCCGGCTCGAGGCGACCAGCCGGGATTTCGACGATGAAGCCACCGGCCGCTGGACGGAATTGCCGCATCAGCAACAACCGGCCGTCGGGCAGGACCGGCAGTACGGCAGCACCGCCAGGGTGGCGAACGATTTCGAATTCGCCATGGCGGCCATCCGGCAACTCCCAGGTCTCCAGCTGCAGATCGAGAATCTTGCCGTGGTAGTGTACGGTGCTCTCATTCATCTCTTCTATCTCGCAAACCAGTTATCAGAGTAAACTAGGAATAAGTGAGGATGCAACCTAGTGGCGCTGACTGAACCAAATACATCTGACCCGGAAAGCCAGGGCCGGCTGCTGGCTATCGGTGACATTCATGGCTGCCGCGACCACTTGCAGGGGCTGCTGGAGCGGGTTGCCCCGAGCGAAGCAGATCGCCTGGTGCTTCTCGGCGATTATGTTGACCGGGGCGCCGACTCCCCGGGGGTCATCGACGACCTGCTCGCCCTGCAACGGCAGCTGCCGAAGACTGTCTTTCTCAAGGGCAACCATGAACTGATGCTGCTCGAGTATCTGGACGGCGAAATCGACCTTGAATACCTGCTCAACGGTGGTTCGGCAACGCTGCAGCAGTACGAGCGGCTCGGCACACCACAGCTACCACAGTCTCATCGTGACTTTCTGCACCAACTGCAGCTTTTCTGGCAGCAGGAAAACTTTCTGTTCGTCCATGCCGGGCTGAAACCGGGTGTGGCCATTGCCGATCAGGACGAGAACGACCTGCTATGGATTCGCCAGGAATATCTCGCCCATCCCGACCCCTGCGAATGGGGCGTGGTCGTCGTCCATGGCCACACCCCGCAGCAGCAGATCACCCTGACCCCCTGCCGAATCGGCCTCGACACCGGCGCGGTCTACGGGCGCCAGTTGAGCTGTTGTGACGTGTTTACCAGGCAGACCTGGCAGTACCCGTAACCGTCGGTGCCTGCCCGGTTCAGGGCAGGGAACGCCGCAGCATGTCGCCCGGCCGGGTCCACTCCGGCAGCTCCAGCCAACCGCGACCATTGGGCTGCATGACCGGCAGCTCGACTCCCTGCGGATCGGTCAGCTTGCCAACCACCAAGGCTTCCTGGCGCATCTGCGGTCCGAACACTTCCAGTTCTTCACCCGGGAAAAACCGGTTGCGCCCTTCGATCAACCCCAGTCGGCCAGACTTTTCCAGCACCACGCCAACAAAATCACTGCTGCGCTGATAGATGGTATCCCGGGCATGGATTTTCGGGTCGCCGTCCACAAACAGAAAACCGCTGTCGTAGGGGCGGTGGCTGACCTTGTCGAGCTCCTCCAGCCAGAGCGGATCGACCGAGAAACCGGCCGGATCAGCCAGGTAGCGGTCGAGGGCCTGCCGATAGACCCGGGTGACCGTTGCGACGTAGTAGCAGCCTTTCATGCGCCCTTCGATCTTCAGACTATTGACCCCGGCTTCGAGCAGCTCCGGCAGATATTCAACCAAGCAGAGGTCGCGGCTGTTCAAGATGTAACTGCCACGCTCGTCCAGCTCGACCGGGTAGTATTCGTCCGGGCGCTGCGCCTCGACCAGGGCATAGCTCCAGCGGCAAGGGTGGGCGCAGTTCCCCTGATTGGCACTGCGCCCCGTCATGCCGGCCGACAACAGACAGCGTCCCGAATAGGCCATGCACATGGCACCATGGACGAACACCTCCAACTCGAGGTCGGTGTCACGTCGAATCAGGCGGATCTCTTCCAACGAGAGTTCACGGGCCAGGTTGACCCGTTCGACACCCTGGGCGGCCCAGAAATTGACGGCGCCGGCATTGGTCGTATTGGCCTGGGTCGACAGATGCAGCGGGCGTTGTGGATCAAGTTGCCTGACCAGCGCCAGGACCCCCGGGTCAGCGACAATGTAGGCATCGACCGCCAGTGGCCGCAACGCCTCGAGATAGGCCGTCAAACCGGCCAGGTCCTCCGGCCGCAGGGAGGCATTGAGCGTCAGGTAAAGTCGGCAGCCGGCAGCATGGCATAAATCTACCGCTGAACCCAAGTCCGCCAAGGGGAAATTCCCGGCCTGCGAACGCAAGCCAAACACCTCTCCGCCCAGATAGACGGCATCAGCACCGAAATAGAGAGCGGTTTGCAGTTTTTCCATGTCCCCGGCGGGAACCAGCAGTTCGGGAGTTTCAGACTTCATTTTGGGACCTTGGCAATACAGTTCAAACGCGAGAATATTGAGTAGAGAAACCGCCGGAATCCGGCCCATTCATTCTTGACACGGGCGCTAAAACCTTATAGTTTTTAGTGTAATTTACTTAAGCTGGGTTTTTTCTACTCAGAGGATGATACTTGATTTGACATCTTTGCGATACCTTCTTCTACT
>DATFMT010000105.1:0-3981 GCA_035266745.1 Geothermobacteraceae bacterium
CTGACCATCGGTGTCCATGGCCCGAAACAGCTGCATGTCCTGCTGCTGGAAGGTCTTTCTGCCGATCCGTTGGAGATGTGACATGAATAAAGTTCGCACCAAGGAATATAAAGACCGCATCAATCACGCCCTGGCGACGCCGAAACTGCAGGATGCCCTGCACAAGTTCGGCGATGCCTACCTGGTTTCGCGGGAGAAGGCCTTCAGTGACTATGACTTTGAAGCGTTGCGCCAGCAGATTGCCGACTGCAAGGACGAAGTCGCCGCCCATCGCCAGCAGTACCTCGACCAGTTTATCGCCAATGCCGAGGCCGCCGGGGCGACCGTCTACCTGGCGAAGACCGCCACCGACGCCAACGCCTACATCGCCGAGCTGGCCAAGCGCAAGGGGGTCAAGCTCGCTGCCAAGAGCAAGAGCATGGCCAGCGAGGAGATCCATCTCAACCGCGCCTTGGAGAGTTCTGGGGTCAAGGCCCTGGAGACCGATCTCGGTGAATGGATCATCCAGCTCGCCGGCCAGCGCCCGAGCCACATGGTGATGCCGGCGATCCACATGTTCAAGGAGGAGGTTGCCGAACTCTTCAGCCAGGTGACCGGTGTCGAAGAACCGCCGGAGATCGCCCACCTGGTCGAGGTCGCCCGCGCCCAGCTGCGCCAGGGCTACCTCGATGCCGAGATGGGGATCACCGGGGCCAACCTCGCCGTCGCCGAGACCGGCGGCATTGCCCTGGTCACCAACGAGGGGAACGCCCGGCTGGTCTCGACCCTGCCGAAGATCCACGTCGCCCTGCTCGGCATCGAAAAACTCGTGCCGACCCTCGAGGATGCGGCGGCGGTCATCCGTACCCTGCCGAAGAACGCCACCGGTCAGTTGTTGACCTCCTACGTGACCTGGATCCGCGGCGCCGTCCCTTGCGGTGACGATGATAAAGAGCTGCACATCGTGCTGCTCGACAACGGCCGCTCAGCGCTGGCCGAATCACCACACTGCAAGGATGCCCTGCGCTGCATCAAGTGTGGCGCCTGCGCTAACGTCTGTCCGGTCTATCAAACGGTCGGCGGCCACGTCTTCGGCCACATCTACATCGGTGCCATCGGCATCATCCTGACCGCTTTCTTCCACGGCCTCGACAAGGCCGCCGAGATCGTCCGCGCCTGCATCGGCTGTCGCGCCTGTGTCTCGGTCTGCCCGTCGAACATCGACCTGGAGAATATCATCCTCAGCCTGCGCGAGACCATCGGTCACGAAGAGGGGATCGGTTTCGGCAAGTCGCTCGTCTTCCGCAAGGTGATGCGCAACCGCAAGCTGTTCCATTCGCTGATTCGGGCCGCCTCGCTGCTGCAGCGGCCGGTCACCGGCGGCAGCCGGACCATCCGCCATCTGCCGCTGTTCTTCTCCTCGCTGACCGAGTGGCGAACCCTGCCGGCGGTCGCGGAGAAATCGCTGCGCGACCAGTGGCGTTCCGTCTCGCAGCAGATCGAGAAGCCGCGTTACAAGGTGGCCCTGTTCGGTGGCTGTGCCAACGATTTTCTCTACCCGGAACTCGGTGTCGATGTCATCACTGTCATGAACAAACTCGGCGTTGAAGTCTCCTACCCGCTCGAGCAGAACTGCTGCGGGGTCCCGGCGCTCTACTCGGGAGACAAGGAGACCGCCGTGGCGCTCGCCGAACAGAACGTCAGAGCGATGCTACAGGACGATCCCGATTTCGTCATCACCACCTGCCCGACCTGCACCATGGCGCTGCAGCGTGATTTCGTCGAGTTTTTGCATGACAACCCGGTCTGGGCCGAGAAGGCCGAGCACCTGGCAAAAATCACCGTCGATGCCGCCGGCTTCATCGTCAACCAGCTTGGCGCCGCCGACCAGTTCAAGGGGATTTCCGACCCCGAGAAGGTCACTTACCACGACTCATGCCACCTCAAGCGGGGCGCCGGGGTCTGGAAAGAGCCCCGCGAGCTGCTGGTCACTTCGGGCCGCGAACTGGTCGAGATGGACCACGCCGACCGCTGCTGCGGTTTCGGCGGCTCCTACTCGCTGACCAGTCATCCGGACATTTCCAAACAAATTCTTGGCGACAAGGTCAAGGACATTGAAAACAGCGGCGCGACCTGCGTCGCCATGGACTGCCCCGGCTGCATGCTGCAGCTGCGTGGCGGTCTCGAGAAAAAAGGGGTCAATGTGCGGGCCATGCACACGATCCAGCTGTTAGCCGAATCCCTGGAGTAGGACGATCCTCCTCTCGTCTGCTCTCCTTTGCCCCGGTCGTCAGACCGGGGCTTTTTTTGCAAGGGCTGAGCCTTTTGCGCCAGCTCGGCGTCAGGTGGCAGCCTTGCTTGTGCGACGTAGCTTTCGCTACGTCTCCGCGCTCGTTGCCCCCTTCCTTGATCTGACCCCAAAATCGCAGCCTTCACCGGAAGCGGGGTGCAAGAATCGCGGCATTGATTGGTGTTGGGTGGACGGACTGCGCCTTTTGCGCCAGTTTGGCGTCGGCGCTCGAGCTAAGTTGAAACGCTGGGACTCAGCTGCACTCCCGCTACGCCAGCGGCTGGCTCACTTGATGGACCCCAAAACATCCTTGTGGGGATTGATGCAACAGGGGATATCCCCGGGTTTCTGAGACATGAAGAGTGCGCGCAGTTTACCTGAGGAAATACCCGGCCACTTGCCACTGGTTGTCGCTGCTGAGCATCAGGGTGATGGTTTCAATGACGCGCTCCCTGAGCTCGAATTGCGAAATGAAGGTCATCACCACGTATTCCCCCTCCGGTATATCGGTTGCGTTCGAGGTGTAGGCGATATCCTGATGAATACGATCGACAATCGGCCCCAGAAAGGAGCGGATTTTGCTGATCTGCTTGTTCCAGGTTTTCTGGGAAAGAATATGTTTAAGACTGTCGGAGGTGACCTCCCAGCTCTTGGCGTACTCCTCGGTGTCGATCAGGAACAGGAACTGGGCCGCCGCCTGGATGGATGCTTGCCTGACTTCCTGCGAAGGGGCCTTGTTGATCGCCGGGACGATGATCCAGAGCAGGCTTGCGATCAGCAGAAACATATGGATGCGAACATTTCTCGAAACAGTCAAAGCGTGTGACATGGCGCCTCCTGTCGTAGGCCAGCGGGAAAGAGGATGCGTTAAGTACATTTTAATCCATCAAGGCGTCCGGACAACCGTCCGGGCAGGAAAATCGACAATACACAAACCGCCGTTTGACGGGGAGCGAGGAGCGTTCGTCAATCGAAATTAGATGTGAAATTGTGTGGGTTGGTTTCATATGTGCGAGCAGGGTTTGTCTGCAGAATGAATATGTATAAACTCTCCTCAGCTATCTGTTTGTGCCCAGCGATTGGTTCGACGTGACACTATCCTTTGACCACCAGCAGAGTGAGGTCGTCTTCCAGCGGCAGATCGCCACGGAAGCGATTGGCTGCATCGACCACCGCGAAAAGAATCTCCTCCGCTGACCCAGACGCATTGTCTGCCACGGTCTCCTGTAGCCGTTTGACGCCGAACATCTCACTGTCCGGTGCGCGGGTCTCCCAGATACCGTCGGTGCCGATCAGCAGGATGTCACCCGCTTCGACAAAATTCGGTCCCAAGCAGCCGAAGCCGGTATCGGCGAGGATGCCGAGTGGAATGCCGGTGCTGGCTAATTCTTCAAAAACGTGACGCTCCCGGTGGTAATGAAACGCCGGGCCATGACCGGCAGAAACCCAGCAGAAGGTTCTGGCGCCGGTATCCAGGATGCCGTAGAAAAGGGTCATGAACAGGTTGTCTGAGGTGTCCTGCTCGAGGTGACGATTCAGGTCGACAAGCAGCCCCCCGGCGTCTTGTATATCCGGATTCGTTTGCGAGTGCAGTACGCTCCGGGCGGCGGCCATCAGCAGCGCAGAGCCGATGCCGTGTCCGGTTACATCGCCAACCACCAGCGCAAGTCGCTGCTCGTCGATGATGATGTAATCAAAATAGTCGCCGCCGG
>DATFMT010000106.1:0-2337 GCA_035266745.1 Geothermobacteraceae bacterium
TCCTTGACGGCCAGGTAGCCAGCTTCACCAAACTCCGATTGACACCATTTCTGGTAGGTCACCGGATCCGCAGCATTGAGAGAGACGGAAAGGCTGTCCACCAGCCCGACCAGTTCAGGAATGATGTTGCGCCGGTAGACCAGGTTGGCCTGGCCATCGGTATTGATGCGGACCTTGACTCCATGCTGTTTCAGCCAGGTGGCCAGCTCTTTCACCAGCTCCAGGCGCAGCAGCGGTTCGCCATAGCCGCAAAACACCACCTCTTTATAACGGGTCGGATCGCCAATGGCGGCGATGACATCTTCGATAGCAGGTTCATGCGGCAGGGCCAGCTGGTGTCCCTTGACCGTGAAATCCTTGAATTTGGCGCAGAAGCGGCAGCTGTTCGTACAGCGGTTGGTGATGTTCAGGTAGAGCGAATCGCGAATCTGGTAGGTGATCTTGCTGCCGAGGTCGACCGCGCCGATACCGAACAGCTTGTGACAGTTGAGCGAGGTGATCCGGGCAACATCGGCCAGGCTCAGGCCCTTGATCTCGGCCAGTGCCTCGGCGGTGGTACGGACATGGGCCGGTTCGTTGCGTTTGCCGCGATAGGGGTGTGGGGCAAGGTAGGGGCAATCGGTCTCAACCAGTAAGGCTTCCATCGGCAGTGACTTGATCATCTCGCGCAGCGGCTGATTCTTCGGATAGGTGATGGTGCCGGTGAAGGAGAGGTAGAAGCCGAGGTCGATGACCTCTCGGGCCATCTCCAGGTCACCACTGAAGCAGTGCAGGACGCCACCGGTAGCGGCGGCATCTTCCTCGCGCAGGACCGCCAGGACGTCCTCGTGGGCGTCACGGTCGTGAACAATGAGCGGTTTGCCAAGTTCACGCGCCAGCTGGATTTGCCTTCTGAACGCCTGCTGCTGTACGTTGCGCGGCGAACGGTCGCGGTAGTAGTCGAGACCGACTTCACCAATGGCAACAACCTTGTCGTTTTGGCTGGCAAGTAGCGTCAGCAGCTCCATGGCTGTACTATCGAGTTGGGTCGCATCGTGTGGGTGGATACCGACCGCGGCAAAGATTTCGGCATGCTGTGCCGCGAGTTTGACGTTGGCGCGGGAGCTCTCCAGGTCGCAGCCAATCGAAATGATGTTGTGAATCCGGTTGTCACGTGCTCTTTGCAGCACGGCGTCGAGATCGTCGGCAAACTGCCGGCTGTCAAGATGGGCGTGTGAATCGATCAGATAGGTGTCCACGTCGAATCCTTCAAACAAAAAGGGCGCTGATGCGCCCTTTGCAGATGGGTTGTCAGGTGATTTTATTATGCCTCAGCTTCGATCCGCGGGAAAAGGGGTTGGGCCTTGGCGATACTGCTCCCGGGGACGAGCCCCCCCCAGCTGTCATGCCCTTCGAGGAGACTGACATCATTGGCAACCCCCAGGCTGCAGAGAATCTTCTGCGCCGATTCGGGCATGAACGGAGCAACCAGCAGGGCGACCAGGCGCTGCAGTTCCATCAGGTTGTACATCACCGTGCCGAGGCGTCCTGCGGCCGCCGGGTCCTTGGCCAGTGCCCAGGGAGCGGTGTCGTCGATGTACTTGTTGCCGGCGCTGATCAGCTCCCAGATACTCTGTAGGGCCTTGTTGAAGGCCAGGTCATTCATCAGTTGGTCAACCTGTGCCACGGTATTCGGCACCAACCTGCTGATCAAGTCAGCGTCTTCCGGTCCTGGAGTGGTCGGCTCCGGCAAAACACCGGCGAAGTACTTGTGGACCATCGAGGTGGTTCGACTCAGCAGGTTGCCCAGGTCGTTGGCCAGGTCCGAGTTGATCCGGTGGACCAACGAGGCATGGGAAAAATCACCGTCGAGTCCGAACGGAACCTCGCGAAGCAGGAAATAGCGAATCGCGTCGACCCCATAGCGGTCGATCAGCATGTTCGGTTCGACGACGTTGGCCAGGCTCTTGCTCATTTTCTGCCCTTCAACGGTCCACCAGCCGTGGGCGAAGACCTTTTTCGGCAGCGGCAAACCGGCGGCCAGCAGGAAAGTCGGCCAGTAGACGGTGTGAAAACGCAGAATATCCTTGCCGATGACATGGACATCGCAGGGCCAGAATTTGGCATAGTTGCCATCGTCGTCGCCCGGGTAGCCAAGTGCGGTGATGTAGTTGGTCAATGCATCAAACCAGACGTAAACGACATGGTTTTCATTGCCCGGCACCGGGATGCCCCAGGAAAAGGTGGTGCGGGAGATGGAGAGATCCCGCAGGCCTTCCTTGATGAAGTTGGTGATTTCATTGCGCCTCGAACGCGGTTGAATGAAGCCGGGATTGGCTTCGATGTGTTGCAGGAGTT
>DATFMT010000107.1:0-7487 GCA_035266745.1 Geothermobacteraceae bacterium
TCGTCCGCGAAGAGGTGACCAGCGCCGAGGCGATCAAACTGTTCCGGGAGCTGGGCGAGGACTACAAGGTCGAGCTGATCGAAGATCTCGGCGCGGATACTGTCTCGCTGTATCGTCAGGGAGATTTCGTCGACCTGTGTCGCGGCCCGCATATCCCCTCGACCGGACTGCTCAAGGCTTTCAAGTTGACCAGTGTCGCTGGTGCCTACTGGCGTGGCGACGAAAAGAACGCCATGCTGCAGCGGCTTTACGCAACGGCCTTTACCAACAAGAAAGAACTCAAGGTTTATCTGCAGCGCCTCGAAGAAGCGCGCAAGCGCGATCATCGCAAGCTCGGCAGGGAGCTCGACCTCTTCTCGTTCAACGAGGAGGCCGGCGCCGGCCTGGTGATCTGGCATCCGAAGGGAGCCCTGTTGCGGACCCTGATCGAGGACTTCGAGCGCAGGGAACATCTGCGTCGCGGCTACGATATCGTCGTCGGTCCGCAGATTCTCAAAACCGAACTCTGGAAGACTTCGGGTCATTACGACAATTATCGTGAAAACATGTATTTCACGGAGGTTGACGAGCAGAGCTACGGGGTCAAGCCGATGAACTGCCTGGCGCACATGCTGATCTACAAGTCGAAGATGCGCTCCTATCGTGACCTGCCGTTGCGCTACTTTGAACTCGGCACGGTGCACCGCCATGAGAAGTCTGGTGTCCTGCACGGCCTGCTGCGGGTGCGCGGTTTCACCCAGGACGATGCCCATATCCTCTGTGCCCCGGAACAGCTCGATGGCGAGATCAAGGGGGTCATCAAGTTTGTCCAGGATGTCATGGCGATTTTCGGTTTCGAGTACGAAATGGAGATCTCCACCCGGCCGGAAAAGTCGATCGGCTCGGATGCCGACTGGGAGGTCGCCACGCGCGCCCTGATGAGCGCCCTGGAAGATTCCGGACTGCCGTTCGAGATCAACGAAGGAGATGGTGCTTTTTATGGGCCAAAGATCGATATCAAGCTGAAAGACGCCCTTGACAGGCGTTGGCAGTGTGCTACAATCCAGTGCGATTTTACCCTGCCAGAGCGGTTCGATCTGACATATGTCGGCCAGGACGGCGAGAAGCATCGCCCGGTGATGGTGCACCGGGTTATCCTGGGCGCCATCGAAAGATTTATCGGGGTACTGATCGAGCATTTCGCCGGCAACTTCCCCCTGTGGATTTCCCCGGTTCAGGCTGTCGTCATGAATGTGACTGATAACCAGTCCGAGTATGTTGAGCAGGTTTATCGCCAACTTGCCGAGGCCGGTGTTCGGGTCAAGAAGGATCTGCGCAATGAAAAACTGGGCTTCAAGATTCGCGAAGCTCAGCTGGATAAAATACCTTACATGCTGATCATCGGTGATCGGGAAGTGGAGAGTCAGACGGTCGCACCGCGCTACCGTGACGGCTCCAATCTCGAGGCCATGACCGTTGAGCAGTTTTCTGCGTTCATCGACGATGAGTGCAGGCAATATCATTGATTTAACGGAGGTGCTACCATAGCCAAGCCAGACGTAAACATAAACGATGCCATCCGCGCCCGCCAGGTCCGTGTGATCGACGAAGAAGGTGAGCAGCTCGGAGTATTATCGCTCGACGAAGCCTTGACAACCGCTGCAGAGCGCGGTTTTGATCTGGTTGAGGTTTCGCCCAATGCCGAGCCACCGGTTTGCCGGATTATGGACTATGGAAAGTTCAAGTACCAGGCCAGCAAAAAAGCGGCTGAGGCAAAGAAAAAAACGGCTAAGGTAGAGCTTAAAGAAGTCAAGATGCGTCCGAAGACCGAAGAGCATGACTACAATTTCAAGCTGAAAAATGCTCGAAAATTCCTTGATGCCGGCAACAAGGTCAAGGTGACGATCATGTTCCGTGGTCGTGAAGTGACCCATCCAGATTATGGCAAGCGCCTGTTGGAAAAACTCGCTGTCGACGTGCAGGATATCGCCCAGATCGAAGCGCCGGCACGTATGGCAGGGCGATTCATGTCGATGGTCGTTGCCCCCATTAAAAAATAATCGATCCGAGCCCCAGCTCAGATGAATTGAAGGAGAATAGAGATGCCTAAAATTAAAACCAATCGTGGCGCCGCCAAGCGCTTTCGCAAAACGGCTTCCGGTAAAATCCGCCGCAACAAGGCCTTTACCAGCCACATCCTGACTTCGAAGACGACCAAGCGCAAGCGGAACCTGCGCCAGTCCGACCTGGTCTCACCGGCTGACGAGAGAAATATCAGTCGCCTGATTCCGTATCTGTAAGTCGTATCGGCTTTAAGTCCGTGAACTGAGGGGACCAGTCTCCCCCTTCAGATCCGGCGGTGGCCCTGCCACTTATCAACCCAAGAAGGAGTAAGACATGCCGAGAGTTAAAAGAGGTTTTAAAGCGAGACGCAGAAGAAACAAGGTACTTAAGCTTGCCAAGGGCTTTCGCGGAGCCCGCAGTAAGTTGTTTCGGAGCGCAACGGAAGCGGTCGACCGCTCATTGAGTTATGGTTACCGTGACCGTAAGGTTAAGAAACGCGATTTCCGGGCGCTCTGGATTGCCAGAATCAACGCCGCTTCTCGAGATAACGGACTGAGTTACAGCCGTCTGGTTTACGGACTCAAGCAGGCTGAGATCGGTCTGGACCGCAAGGTTCTCGCCGAACTGGCTGTGACCGACCCGTCCGGTTTTACTGCTGTAGTTGAAAAGGCCAAGGCCCAGCTTCAGTAATCAGCGAAAAAGAGATGTGGCTGAGGTCACATCTCTTTTTTTTAACCTATGACTGATGGAAGCCACACGGCTTCCATTCGTCTTTTTACCGTGTTATTGAGGGACCCATGAAAGACAAGCTGGCGATGATGGCTCAAGCCGCGCGAAAGGCTATCGAATCAGCCGCTGATGAAGCGGGATTGCAGGAGATCCGCGTCCAGTTCCTGGGCAAAAAGGGCGAGCTGACGGCAATCATGAAGGGGATGGGGCAGCTCTCCCCGGAGGAGCGCCCGGTGGTCGGCGCCCTGGCCAATACGGTCAAGGATGAACTGGAGGCCAGTTTTTCCAGTCGCTTCGAGCAACTGCGCGAGGCCGCCATTCAGGCCAAGCTGAGCAGCGAAAAGATCGATGTCACCTTGCCGGGTCGCCAGATTCGTCTCGGCTCCAAGCATCCGGTCACTCTGGTCACCGAACAGATCGTCGAAATCTTTGCTTCGCTTGGCTTCGGGGTGGTCGAAGGTCCGGAGATCGAAGAGGACTTCTATAATTTCGAGGCTTTGAATATTCCCAAGGATCATCCGGCCAGGGATATGCAGGATACCTTCTACATCACGAATGACGAGGTCTTGCGCACCCACACTTCGCCGGTGCAGATCCGGACCATGCTCAAGCAGCCGCCGCCGGTCCGGGTGATTGCCCCGGGCACCGTATACCGACGGGATTCCGACATCACCCATAGCCCGATGTTCCACCAGATCGAAGGCTTCCTGGTTGATCGAAACATCACCTTCGGCGATTTGAAGGGGGTCTTGACGGCCTTCCTGGAGAAGTTTTTCGGCCGGGAAACCGGGGTCCGTTTCCGGCCCTCGTTTTTCCCTTTCACCGAACCATCCGCCGAGGTCGACATCAAGTGTGTCATGTGCGGCGGGGAGGGGTGCCGGGTCTGTGGCCGGACCGGTTGGATTGAAATCCTCGGCTGCGGCATGATTGATCCGGAGGTCTTCAAGGCCGTGAACTACGATTCCGAAGCGTATTCCGGCTTTGCCTTCGGGGTTGGACTCGAACGGATGGCGATGTTGAAATACGGCGTCAATGACCTGCGCCTGTTCTTTGAGAACGACCTGAGATTCCTGTCGCAATTCGCCTAGAATAATAAAGACTTACTGTCTGTTTCCTATAAAGGACTTTAACCGTGATCGTCACTCAGAACTGGCTCAAAGAGTTTGTCCCCTTCGAGTTCACCCCCGAACAGTTGTCCCACCAGTTGACCATGGTCGGCCTCGAGGTCGAGGGGCAGGAACTGATCGGCGCCGGCCTCGACAGCGTCGTTGTCGCCAAGCTGGTCAGCGTAGAGCGCCATCCGGATGCCGAACGGCTGACGGTTTGCCAGGTCGACAATGGCAGCGAAACGGTTCAAGTTGTCTGCGGGGCAACCAACCACCGCCAGGGCGACCTGGTGGCCCTGGCCACGGTCGGTACGGTTCTGCCCGGCGATTTTAAAATCAAGAAATCGAAAATCCGTGGTCAGGTCTCGATGGGTATGCTCTGTTCTGAATCCGAGCTCGGCCTCGCTGACGAATCGGCCGGCATCCTGATCCTGACGGCCGGACTGGAACTCGGAACGCCGGTTTTCGACGCTCTGAAACTCAAAGACGTTCGGTTTGAGATCGGCCTGACGCCGAACCGTCCCGATTGCCTGAGTGTCTTCGGGGTCGCCCGCGAAGTCGGTGCCATGAGCGGGAGCCTGCCGCGTTTACCTGAAATCAAGCTTGCTGAGAGTGGTGAGCAGACCAATCAGCAGACCTCGGTGACCATCGAAGAGCCGCAGCTTTGTCCCCGCTACGCAGCGCGGCTGATCCGTGGCGTCAAGATCGGCCCATCGCCGGACTGGCTGGTCCGGCGTCTCGAAGCGGTCGGTATGCGTTCAATCAACAATGTCGTCGATGTGACCAACTATGTCCTGATGGAGTTTGGACATCCGCTGCACGCCTTCGATTTCAACCTGCTCCGCGGTAAGCAGATCATCGTCAAGGCTGCCAGCGAAGGGGAGCTGTTTAAAACTCTCGATGGACAGCCGCGGCAGCTGATCGCCAGCGATCTGGTCATTTGCGATGCCGAAGGTCCGGTGGCACTGGCCGGTATCATGGGGGGAGAAAATTCCGAAATCCAGCCGGACACCAGCGATGTCCTGCTGGAAGCCGCCTATTTCAACCCGAACACGATTCGGCGCACCAGCAAACGACTCGGTATTCATAGCGAATCCTCGCACCGTTTCGAGCGGGGGGCCGATATCGAGATGGTGCCGGTGGCGCTTGACCGGGCTGCCGAACTGATCCAGGCCACCGCCGGCGGGACGATCAGCCCGGCACCGATCGATTGTTACCCACAGCAGCTGACCGCGAAACAGATCGTGATCGGAACCGCCCGGACCAATGCTGTTCTCGGCCTGCAATTGACGACTGCCCGGATCCAGGAACTGCTCGAATCGATCGGCCTGACGATCAGCCGGGTCGAGTCAGAGTGTCTGACTGTCGTTGTGCCGCTGTTCCGGCCCGACCTTGAACGCGAGATCGACCTCATCGAAGAGGTCGCGCGCCTGAACGGCTATGAACGGATTCCGGTGACCATGCCGGATTCCCGGCTCGATTGCCAGCTGCCGAACCGACTGCAGTTGATGCAGCGCGTGTTGCGTGACAGCCTGGTCAATCGTGGTCTGTCTGAGGTGATCAACTACTCGTTTATTGCGCAGGCAGCCATCGACAAGCTCGATCTAGCTGCCGATGATACGCGCCGTCAATCGATTGCGATCCTGAACCCGTTAACCGAGGAACAGGCCGTCATGCGCACCACGTTGGTGCCCAGCATGCTCGAAACCATTTCACGCAACCTGGCCTATCGGTCCCTCGACCTGCAGTTGTTTGAGATGCGTCCGGTGTTCTTGCCAAATTCCGACGGGGAGGGGCTCGGGACCGAACCCCTGCACCTGGTCGCCGCCTTGACCGGTGACCGAGCACCCCTGGGCTGGGTGCGGCAGCAGGAGAAGGTCGATTTTTACGATCTCAAAGGGTTGGTTGAATTGTTTTTTGCCCGGCTCGGTCTGGGGGGTGTCAGTTGGGAACTCGACGCAGGGGAGAGTTTTCTGCACCCGGGAAAATCGGCCCGGGTCTGTCTGGACGATCAGCAACTAGGCGTCCTCGGTGAAATGCATCCAGCCGTGCTGCAGAAATTCGAGATCAGTCAGCCGGTCTATCTGCTCGACCTCAACCTGGCCGGTCTGGTCGACAGTATCGCTCTGGACAAGCAATTTACTCCCTTATCCAAGTTCCCGGATGTCTTTCGCGACAGTGCCATCCTGGTCGACGAGGCGCTGACGAACAGCAATGTTATGGCTGTCATCGAACGCTCCAAGGCCCGCTTTGCCGAGGATGTCGTGCTATTTGATGTCTATGCCGGCAAGGGGATCCCGACCGGCAAGAAAAGCCTGGCGTTTCGGGTCAGATATCGCTCAATCGAGAAGACCTTCACCGACGATGAGATCAACCAGGCACATGGGCGGATCATCAGGGCGTTGACAAAAGAGCTGGGTGCCGAGATCCGCTAGATGGTGGTTTAACGGCGTATCGGAGCCGGGCTGATTGGGCTAAACCCTTAAAATCGGAATGTTTTTTCTTGAAAAATATTTAAATAGCAGTTGCTAACCCCCAGGTCTTGTGTTATAAAAACGTGTAAATTCAGGGACCTGGGGCCCTTTGCAAATGGAGGTGCTATGACGAAGGCGGATTTGATAGAAAGTGTTTATCTCAAAACGGGTTTTTCTAAGAAGGAATCCGCCGAGATCGTCGAGATGGTTTTTGATTTGATGAAGTCCACTCTCGAGGAGGGTGAAAAGATCAAGATTGCCGGTTTTGGTAATTTTGTCGTCAAAAGCAAAACTTCACGTCGAGGACGTAACCCCCAAACCGGTACGGAAATCGAAATTTCCTCTCGCCGGATTCTTACCTTCAAGCCGAGTCAGGTACTCAAGGCCTCGATCAATCAGGAGAGCTGAGTCGCATCAGTTTTGATGGGTTATGGTCGGACAGATTCCCGACAAGCTCTATTTTAAAATTGGTGAAGTCGCCGAACTGACCGGCGTCAAAACCCATGTTCTGCGCTATTGGGAATCAGAGTTTTCTTCTTTCAGGCCAACTAAAAGTCGCACCAACCAACGTCTTTACCGGCGTAAAGATGTCGAATTTATCCTCCGACTCAAAGATCTTTTGTACAATCAGGGCTTCACCCTCGCTGGCGCCAAAAAGAAATTGCGTGAACCGGCAGCAACACATGCCGCTCCCCAACTTTCCTTGCCGCTGAAGGATGCACCCAAAGCGGGACTGATTGCCGAAATCCGCCAGGATCTGCTTCGTTTGCGTCGTTCCCTGGACTAATTCACACCACCTGTCGTTCTTCCGAGGTCTGTTTGCTGATACTGGTTACCAATGACGATGGCGTACACTCCGCAGGTCTGGCCGCCCTGGTCCGAGCCCTGAAACCGCTCGGCAAGGTCGTGGTGGTCGCCCCCGATCGCGAACGCAGTGCCGTCAGCCATTCACTAACTCTGCACTCACCCTTGCGGGCCGAGGAAATCAGCCCTGCGGTGTTCGCCGTTGACGGCACCCCCACTGATTGTGTCAACCTGGCGCTACATGGACTGCTTGAAAGCAAGCCGGATATCGTCCTGGCCGGGATCAACCGCGGGGCCAACCTGGGGGATGATATTACCTATTCCGGTACCG
>DATFMT010000108.1:0-6135 GCA_035266745.1 Geothermobacteraceae bacterium
AACTTCCCCAATTCTTTATCGAGTGCCGCGAACAACTGGTCACCGGGGACCGTCCTCCAGCTACCGTTGATGGCCGTTGTTTCTTCCGCCGGAATTTCCCAGCAGGCGGCGAAGCCGCGAAAATGGTCGATCCGGAGCAGATCGGTCAATGTCAGGTTCCATTTGAGCCGCTGAGCCCACCAGTCGAAACCGGAGGCGGCCATCCGGTCCCAGTGATAAAGTGGGTTGCCCCAGCGTTGCCCGGTGCCGCTGAAGTAATCCGGGGGGACCCCGGCGACGACCAGCGGCGCTCCAGACGCATCGAGCTTGAAGAGCTGCTGGTTGGCCCAGACGTCGCTTGAATCGTGCGCGACAAATATCGGAATGTCGCCTAAGATCTTGATATTTCTGGTATTGGCGTAGTTCTTGACGCTAAGCCATTGATTGAAAAAGACAAATTGGCTGTATTTATGGTAGATGATCGCTTCATGCAGCAGGTTGCCCCAGGTTTGCAGCGTCGCTGCATCGCGGCTGCGGAGCGCTTCGGGCCAGTTGAACCATGACATGTCACCTAAATGGGTTCTGAGTGCCCGGAACATTGCGTAATCGTTCAGCCAGTAAGCCTGGTCGCGACAAAAGGCGTCGAAGACTTGTTTCCGGTCCGGCGAGCTCTCGGCGAGGAAGTTGCCACAAGCGAGGTGCAGTAACCTTTCCTGCGCCCGGGTTGCGGCACTGTAATCGACGACGCTGCAGCTGTTCAGAAACGGTTGCAGGTCATTTGCGGAGAGGTCTCCGCTCCGGACCAACTGGTCCGGGCAGATCAGCAGCGGATTGCCAGCAAAAGCCGAATAACTGCTGTAAGGAGAATCACCAAAGCCGGTCGGACCGAGGGGAAGGATCTGCCAGACGGACTGGCCACTGGCAGCAAGGAAATCGATGAAGCGGTAACATTCGTTGCCAAGGGTGCCGATACTGAACGGCCCGGGGAGCGAGGTCGGGTGTAACAAAATTCCACTGCGGCGATGTGGTTGCAAGGGTGTCCTCCCGGTGTCGGGATATTATGCCACAGCCGTTGCAGAAGGGAAGTATTTGTGCCAGAGTTGCCGGGTCATGGTTGTGTCGTTTAATCCGGGGTTGCTGACGTCATGTATAAAATTCCCTTTTTACGTAATATCCTGCTGATATCCCTGGCACTGGTCGTGTTGATGCCGCTCTTCGACCTGATGTATCTCTACCCCTCGTATCGCAATCTGCTGACTGAAAGAATCGAAAATGAATCCGTCCGCTTCGTCCATTACCTGCTCCGTACCCTGGAACTGAAAGGCCAGCCATTATCCCGGGCGATGCTGCCAGAAAAAATTTCACATGAAGCCAAAGTTATCATGGGCGATGCCCTGGTGGTGAAGTTGCGGGTCTTTTCTCCCGCGGGGGAGATCATCTATTCGACCCAGGCCGACGAGATCGGCGAGGTCAATGACAAGCGTTACTTTCATCAGATCGTGGCACGTGGCAATCGTTACTCGAAAGTTGTCAAAAAAAATCAGCCGACGGCGGAAGGGATTCTGGTCGCTCGGGATGTGGTTGAGACCTACGTACCGGTCATGACCCGGTCCGGGTTCGGCGGGGCGATGGAAGTCTACTATGACGTCACCGAGAGCCGCCAGGAAATCGAGCAGTTGACGCGCAACTCGAGCCTGGTGCTGATCGCCCTTTGTCTTGGTATGCTGGGCCTGGTTATCTTGGCCCTGCGCAAGGCCCGGCTCTCTTTTGCCGAGCAGATCAAGGCCGAAACAGCGCTCCAGGTGGCCAAGGATGAACTTGAAATCAAGGTTCAGGAGCGCACCGACCAGTTGCTGACAAGCAATCAGCAGCTCAAGGATGAAATCTCCGAAAAAACTCTGACCCAGATGGCCTTGAGATCGGCGCTCGCTGATTCTCAGGCCGCCCGGGAGAAAATCGACGCGATCCTCCAATCGGTCACCGATGGTTTGCTGGTTGTCGACCGGGATCTGAACATCGCCTTGGTCAACCCGGTGGTCAAGCAGCTGTTCAAGATTGCCGACCGTGAGATCGTCGGTGAATGTCTGCAAGATGCTTTTGGCCAGGACGAATCGTCTGCGAGGCTCCGGCGAGCTTTTGTGGAGAGGACCAAGTTTCCGGAATTCGATATGCAAATTGACGGGAAGGTCTACCTCGTGCGGTTGTCGCCGGTCTTCAATGAACAGCGGCAGGAAGTAGCCACGATCATGCTGCTGCAGGATGTGACCCAGACCCGGGAGCTCCATCAGCTGAAAAGCGATTTTCTCGCGATGGCCGCTCACGAATTGCATACTCCGATTACGGCGATCATGGGCTATTCCGAACTGCTGGGAAAAGGGCACGTCGAACAATTCAGTGCTGAACAAAAGCAGGAATTTATCGACATTATTTACCAGAAGGCTGAAGCGCTTGCAAACGTCGTTGACGACCTGCTTGATATTAGCCGCATGGAGGCCGGCCAGTTGCTCAGTCTGCATTTCTCGCGGTTTGCCCTGAAAGATGAGCTTGAACAACAGCTCGAGGTGTACCGGCGTGACTACTCTAAACATTCGTTCAATACCGACGCGGTCGCTGCTGGCCTGTATCTCTCCGCCGACCTGCCGCGATTCCGCCAGTTGCTGCAAAACCTGCTCAGCAATGCGATCAAATATTCTCCCGCCGGGGGGCATATTCGTGTTGCCGCCGACTTGGACGGCGAGGAGGTTTGTCTCTCTGTCACTGACTGTGGGATTGGCATGTCACCCGAACAGGCGAGCCAGGCCTTTGAAAGGTTTTACCGGGCCGACACATCGAACACCGCCGTATCCGGGACCGGCCTGGGCCTGAGCATCGTCCGGAATATCATCCAGGCGCATGGCGGCAAGGTCTGGATCGATAGCCAGCCGGGTTTCGGCACCACGGTCTTCTGTCGTTTCCCCGACCACACAGCGGTCTCCTGAAAACTTCTCCTGCATTGACCTGTTACCCGGATTTGCGTTAGTATCCATTTCTTTTCGGGCCCCGGCCCGTTCTGCACGAATTGAAAGAGGCAAGCTGTGAGTAAACAACTTGAACAGGAAGTCGCCCGCCGCAGGACCTTCGGAATTATCAGTCACCCGGATGCCGGCAAGACTACCCTGACGGAAAAACTGCTGCTGTTTGGCGGGGCCATCCAGGTTGCCGGTGCGGTCAAGGCGCGCAAGGCGGCCCGCCATGCGACTAGTGACTGGATGGCGATGGAACAGGAACGCGGCATCTCGGTCACCACCTCGGTGATGAAATTCAATTACCGGGATTTCGAAGTCAATCTGCTCGACACACCCGGCCATCAGGACTTCTCGGAAGATACCTACCGGGTGCTGACCGCCGTCGACTCGGCGCTGATGGTGATCGACAGCGCCAAGGGGGTCGAGGCGCAGACCGAGAAGCTGATGGAAGTCTGCCGGATGCGTAATACCCCGGTTATTACCTTCATCAACAAGATGGACCGTGAAGGCCTGGCGCCACTCGATCTGCTCGCCGATATCGAAGACAAACTGCAGATCGAATGTGCCCCGCTGGCCTGGCCGATCGGCATGGGCAAGCGTTTCAAGGGGGTTTACAATCTCTATCAGAAACAACTCAACCTGTTCACCCCGGGCGGTGCGGTGCGCGACCAGGAAGTCCTGACGATCAAGGATTTAAGCGACCCGCGCCTCGATGAGCTGCTCGGCAGCCAGGCCATGGAGCTGCGCGAGGATATCGAACTGCTCGAGGGTGCCGCCAACCCCTTCGATCACGAGGAATATCTCAAGGCCAACCAGACCCCGGTCTTCTTCGGTAGCGGGATCAATAACTTCGGCGTACGCGAGATCCTCGATGCGCTGGTTGAACTGGCCCCCACCCCGGGGCCGCGCGCCACGGTCGAGCGGCTGGTGGAGCCGACCGAGCCGGCCTTCTCCGGTTTTGTCTTTAAAATCCAGGCCAACATGGACCCGATGCACCGTGACCGGATCGCCTTTTTGCGCATTTGCTCCGGAAAGTTCGAGCGGGGGATGAAGGTGCGTCACCATCGACTCGGCAAGGAGGTCACCTTCAGCAACGCGACCATCTTTATGGCCCAGGATCGCACCAATGTCGAAGAGGCCTGGCCGGGCGATATTGTCGGCATCCACAATCACGGCACAATCAAGATTGGCGATACCTTCAGCGACAAGGAACCACTCAAGTTTACCGGCATCCCGAATTTTGCCCCGGAGCATTTCCGCCGGGTTCGTCTGAAAAATCCGCTTAAGGTCAAACAGCTCGACAAGGGACTGACCCAGCTTTCCGAGGAAGGTGCGGTGCAGGTATTCCGACCGTTGCTCGGCAGTGATTGGATCCTCGGCGCGGTCGGGGTGCTGCAGTTTGATGTGACCATGGCCCGGCTCAAGGCCGAGTATGGCGTTGATGCCGTCTACGAGGGGATCGACTTTGCCACGGCGCGCTGGGTGGCGTGCAGCGACCGGAAAAAATTCGAGGAATTTCAGAAGAAGAACCAGGGTAACCTCGCTCACGACGCCGAAGGCAACCTGACCTACCTGGCCGCCAGCGAATGGCGACTCGGTTATGTCCAGGAACAGTGGCCGGATATCGAATTTTTAAAAACCCGCGAACACAGTTGACCGGCTTCCTGGTACGAAGACACAAAAAGGGGTACAGTGAAATTCACTGTACCCCTTAACTATTTAACGTTTGACCGATGTGACGTAAATCAGCCAGCCTTGATGTAGTTCTCCAGCTGATTGATCATGTACTCTTTCTCTGCGATGCTGGCCTTGACCAGGTCACCGATCGACACCATCCCGACCAAATTCGATCCGTCAAAAACCGGCAGATGCCGGCAGCGTTTCTCAGTAATGAGCGCTAGGCATTCCTCAACGGAATGCGAAATCAGGGCAAAACAGACCTGTTTGGTCATAATCTTTTCAACCGGGGTCTGCAACGAGGAGCGCCCGTGTAAAATGACCTTGCGGGCATAATCCCGCTCGGACATGATTCCGACCACTTCACCATCTTTCATGACCAGCAGAGCGCCAATATTTTTTTCCGCCATGCGTTCAAGCGCCTCGAAGACGTTTGCATCCGCACCGATGGTGTAAACGTCGTTCCCCTTGTTGCCGAGAATGTCCCTGATCGTTTTGGTCATAAATTCACCCCTTTCGCTGGAAGCCTTATTCTTAAGATTAGCGGCCATGCCAGAGTTGTCAAACCGCTGATAGTTAAACCTCGCACTTGAGTTCTGCAGAATTCCCGGAGATAATAGCCGGGCTGAATGACTTCCGGAGGTTTATCCATGATGCAATCCGCATGGCAAGCACGGCGTACCCCGATTAGTGTTGTCCTGGCGAGCCGCAAAGAACAAGCCGATTTGCTGGTCAAAGGCTGGGTGAGGACGGTACGGAGCGGCAAAGGGGTGGCCTTTGCCGCACTCAACGACGGCAGCTGCTTTGCCTCGCTGCAGATCGTCGTTGAGGCCGACCACCCGGATTTCTCCAGTTTCTCCCAACTGGGAACCGGCGCCTGTCTAGGGGTTCGTGGCGAACTGGTCGCATCGCAGGGGGGCGGTCAGCGCTGGGAACTCAAGGCGCAGGAGATCGAACTGATCGGCCCGGCTGACGAGACATACCCGCTGCAGAAAAAGCGTCACAGCCTCGAGTTCCTGCGTAGCATCGCCCATCTGCGGCCGCGCTCGAATACCTTTGGTGCGGTGTTCCGGATGCGCAGCCAGCTTGCCTTTGCCGTCCACCGGTTCTTCCAGGAGCGCGGCTTTGTCTACGTGCAGACGCCGATCATCACCGCCAATGATTGCGAGGGGGCCGGGGAGATGTTTCGGGTCACCACCCTCGATCCGCTCAAGCCACCGATCAAGGAGGGTGGAGTTAACTGGGGCGAGGATTTTTTCGCCGAGCAGACCGGACTGACCGTCTCCGGCCAACTGCAGGGCGAACTGTTTGCCACCGCCTTCAGCGATGTCTACACTTTCGGCCCAACCTTCCGGGCGGAAAATTCCAACACCAGCCGTCATGCTTCGGAATTCTGGATGATCGAGCCGGAAATCGCTTTTGCCGACCTGGCCGACGATTGCCGCCTCGGCGAGGAGTTCCTCCGCTATCTGGT
>DATFMT010000109.1:0-7159 GCA_035266745.1 Geothermobacteraceae bacterium
AAGTTCATGCTGGTAGTGAGTTTTCCGGACCGTTTCGACCGCTTTGCGCTTCAAGTCCATCAGGGTCTGACAGTCGGGGGGACCGGCGGTCAGATTCAGTCCCCAATCTTCGCCGCGCCGCGCCGCATGGTACATCTCGGCCTTGTCGATCAGGGTCTTGCTCGGGATACACCCCCAGTTGACACAGGCACCGCCGAGGTAACTCTGCTCAACCATCAGGACCTTTTTGCCCCTGGCCGCCGCCAGGCGGGCGGCGGCAAAGGCGGTGGTTCCCGAACCGAGGATGACAATATCGTGATCTGCATTCATGAATCGGCCGGTTTCTTCCAGGTCGAGACGATATTCTCTTCCAGCCACGGATAGCTGCCCTCGAGCAGGTCGCGGGCCCGGCCGTAGGCGAACCGGTCATCGTTCCGGTAGACCGCCTTGTGCAAGGACTTGATCCGCCGCCGGGCCTGGCGGCAGAAGAGGTCGGCGATCGGTTCACAGCCGGATGGAGCCTTGGAGGAGCCGGCGCGGGAGATGACCGCACTCATGGCGAACAGCTCGGCACCGATATCGACCAGCCGACCGAGCACCGCCTGCTTGCGCTGCAGCCCCTGACGGTAAAACATCATCATGTGGAACAGGTCCCGCGCCAGCATGCGGGTGGCACTTTCGATGAACTTGAGGTGACGATTGAGCAGCCCCGGCAGCAGCGGTTCGCCGGGCACGGCAAAGCGAGGCAGCCAGAGCATGGGGTACCAGGTCGCATAGTAACGTGCCGCCTTGCCGAGATTCAGCTTGTTCGAGGTCGCCGAGGCGCCAGAAATACGCATGTGCGGGTCGAGGGCTTCGCGGGCGATAAACAGTTTCATGATCTCGCTGGTCCCCTCGATGATCAGGTTGATCCGCGCATCGCGCAACATCCGCTCGACCGGGATCGGAGCCTCGCCGCGTCCGGCCAGCGACTGGGCAGTCTCAAAACCGCGCCCGCCACGGATCTGCAGGGTCGCGTCCAGCGTGCGCCACAGCGCTTCGGTGCAGTAGAGCTTGGCCATCGCCGCCTCGAGCCGGATATCCATGTCGCCGCGGTCGGCCAGCGCCGAGGTCAACCAGGTCAGGCTCTCCACGGCGAAGCTGTCGGCGGCCATGCGGGCGATTTTCGCCGCCACCGCTTCATGGTGTCCGACCGGCGCGCCCCACTGCTCGCGCTCGTTGCTCCACTGGCGGGCGATGCCGATGCACTGCTTCATGATGCCGCCGCAGGCGGCCGGCAGGGTCAATCGGCCGGTGTTGAGGGTGGTCAATGCCAGCCGCAACCCTTGCCCGAGTCCGATGACGATATTCTCTTTCGGCACCCGGACCTGGTCGAATTTGAGCAGGCCGTTCTGTACTCCTTTCAGGCCCATGAAATCGCAGCGATGTGCGGTGCTCAAGCCCGCGCTGTCCCCCTCGACGATAAAGGCGGTGATCTCCGGACGCGCCTCTTGCGGGGCATTGGTGCGGGCCATGACGATCAACAGATCGGCGATCGGACCGTTGGTTATCCAGAGTTTCTCGCCGCTGATCAGGTAGGATTCGCCGTCGGCGGCGAGGGTCGCCAGGGTCGTCATGCTCGAGGGGTCGGAACCGACGCCTGGCTCGGTGAGGGCGAAGGCGCTGACCTCTCCCTTCGCCAACCGGGGGAGGTATTTTTCCTTCTGTTCCGGGGTGCCGAACACTTTCAGCGGCTGCGGCACGCCGATGCTCTGATGGGCAGAGAGCATGACCGCGGTCGAGGCACAATGCGAGGAGACCAGCTGGATAATCCGGTTGTAATTGACCTGGGAGAGCCCGAGCCCGCCATACTCCTTGGGCAGCTTGATACCCATCAGGCCCAGCTCGGCCAGCCCCCGGTAGACCTCCGGTGGGATCTCCTTCTGCACGTCGATGGCGTCGGCGTCGACCTTTTCTTCCAGGAACGGTCGCAACTTTGCGAGGAGTTCATCCCCGGCCGCCTTGTCTTCGGCGCTCTGCTCCGGAAATGGCAGGATCAGTTCAAGCGGCAGGCGCCCCATGAACAGCTCAGCGACAAAACTCGGTTTGCTCCACTCGGTCTCCCGGGCTGCTTCGGCGACCTCGATGGAGAGTTTTTCTTCAGCTTTCTGTGCAGACATGGAAGAGCCTCCTGCAGGGTGTTGATTACACTAAAGAATAACAGGGAATTGGTCAGTTGCAGCTACGATCTTGTACCCATCATGCGGCCGGTTCAGTGGCCGGAAACAGCGTGCTTTTTCCGCCGCCAGATGCCTAATCTTGGCCCCGGAAGCCATGCCTGGCCTTGGTTGATAACTTCTCTGGTCCGATCGTGTCAGTTTTGCCTGGAAACGGCTGCGAACTTTACTGCTGAACGGTTTGGGACCCCGGGACAAATCCGGTTTCGCTGTCGGAACCGTCATCCCGTTCCGATCCCCGATTTTGACCGGAGGAAAACTGAAAAAGCGGGACCGTTTGGCCCCGTTTTTCAGTTTTCGGCGATTGCATATCAGCCCCGCAACTGCAGCTCCTGCTTCTCCAATGCGAGCATCCGGTCCCGGGTTTCCGCCGCCCTTTCAAATTCCAAATCAGCTGCCGCGGCCAGCATCTCACCCTTGAGTCGGGCAATCTCCTGGCACAGCTCATCCAAGCTGCCGTAATTCGCCAGCGCCTCGGCAGCGATCGGCAGCTCTGACTCCTCCTTACTGGAGAGATCCTCCAGTATCGAGCGGATGGTCTTCTTCACCGATTCGGGAGTGATGCCATGTTCTTCGTTGTAGGCTAATTGTACCTTGCGGCGCCGATCGGTCTCGTCGAGACAGGCTTGCATCGAGCGAGTCACCCGGTCGGCGTACATGATCACCCGGCCATCGACATTGCGCGCCGCCCTGCCGCAGGTCTGGATCAACGAGCGCTCCGAACGGAGGAAGCCCTCCTTGTCGGCGTCGAGAATCGCCACCAGCCCGACCTCGGGGATATCGAGCCCCTCGCGCAGCAGGTTGATGCCGATCAGCACATCGAATTTGTCTTCGCGCAGGTCGCGGATAATCTGCATGCGGGCGATGGTGTCGATATCCGAGTGCAGGTAACGCACCCGTAGGTTGAGCTCCTCGAGGTAACTCGTCAGATCCTCGGCCATCCGCTTGGTCAGAGTCGTGACCAGGGTCTTATGGCCCCGCTCCGTGGTCAGCCGCAGCTCTTCAATCAGGTCATCGACCTGGCTGCCGGCCGGACGCACCTCGATCGGCGGGTCGACCAGCCCGGTCGGTCGGACGATCTGTTCGACCACCACCCCTTCGGCCTTCTGCAGCTCGTAATCGGCCGGGGTCGCCGAGAGATAGACGGTCTGGACCCCCTTGGCTTCGAACTCTTCGAACATCAGCGGCCGGTTGTCGAGCGCGCTCGGCAGCCGGAAGCCGTAATTGACCAGGGTCTCCTTACGCGAACGGTCGCCGCGGTACATGGCGCCGACCTGGGAGACGCTGACATGGGACTCGTCGATAAACAGCAGCGCATCCTCCGGGAAGTAGTCGAACAGGGTCGCCGGCGGGGTACCAGCCTCGCGACCGTCGAGAAAGCGCGAGTAGTTCTCGATCCCCTGGCAGTAGCCCATCTCCTCGATCATCTCGATGTCGAACAGGGTCCGCTGTTCGATGCGCTGCGCTTCGAGCAGCTGGTTGTTGTCGCGAAACGTCTGGATCTGCAGCTGCAGTTCGTCCTGGATGAGTTTGATCGCCCGCTCGAGGGTCGGCCGGGTGGCGACGTAATGGCTGGCCGGAAAAATCACCGTCTGTTTGAGCCGGTCGATGACCCGGCCGCGCAGCGGGTCGACCTCGCTAATCGCCTCGATCTCGTCGCCGAAGAACTCGATCCGCAGGGCACGGTTCTCCTCGTAGGCGGGGAAGATTTCCACCGTGTCGCCGCGGACCCGGAACGAGCCGCGGTGAAAGTCGACATCGTTGCGCTCGTACTGGATCTCGACCAGCTGCTTGAGCAGCTGGTTACGCGGCAGTTCGAGACCCTCTTCGAGCCGAACCAGCATGCCGAAGTAGGCCTCCGGCGAACCGAGCCCGTAGATGCACGACACCGAGGCGACGATCAGCACGTCGCGTCGCGACAGCAGCGAGCGGGTCGCGCTGTGGCGCAGCTTGTCGATCTCCTCGTTGATCGAGGAGTCCTTTTCGATGTAGGTGTCGGTGACCGGGACGTAGGCTTCCGGCTGATAGTAATCGTAGTAGGAGACGAAGTATTCGACGGCGTTGTGCGGGAACAGCTCCTTGAATTCGCCGTAGAGCTGAGCAGCGAGGGTTTTGTTGTGGGCCAGCACCAGGGTCGGCCGCTGCAGCTGGGCCACGACGTTGGCCATGGTGAAGGTCTTGCCGGAGCCGGTCACCCCGAGCAGCACCTGGTGCTCATCACCGCGCCGCAGCCCTTCGACCAGCTCCCGGATCGCCCGGGGCTGATCGCCGCGTGGCTGGTAGGCGGATATCAGTTCAAACTGGGCCATGCGATCAACACCTTCCGGGATGCCAACAAAAAAGCCAAGCGTCAGCCTGGCTTTTAAGTTTACGTCATTCCATGGGTTCAGGCTATTTCTGGCGTTTTTCCGCGGCGTGTCTCTGAACAAAGGGATCAGCTCAGAGGTTGTTTTTTTTGTGCGTTATGTCCAGATACAGGTTGTAGCCGGCCACCCAACAAGGAAAGAGATACGCCAGAATCCCTACCGAGTCGTTCTTGCCGAAAACGAAATAGAGCAGGCAGAGCAGGCTTCCGCCCATGCTGAGGATCCAGAAGAGCCGGGGAATGGTTGGTCTCCCCGCTTTTTTGGATGACCAGACCTGGACAAACCAGCGAGAGGTAAAGAGAAATACGCCCAAATAGCCGATCAGCTTCCAGGCGGTCACTCTAACTCCAAAAAGGATTAAAATTGTTTCGTTCATAATATTTTGCAGCCTAACCCAGTGGCGGCGCGCTGTTCATGCTGACAACGCGACGATGAAACGCATTAAGAACAGGGGCTGTCCGGCAAAGCCAGGGACCGGAATGAGACTTTCAGCTGTTGATATTGGTTTCCCTGACCTGGAAAGTCAGGTGCCGTTTGATCATCCAGCGGACCGCGACCAGATCGTAAAAGCCTTCGATTCCGCGCCGCAGGTTGGTGTACTTGGATTCGCCATGGATGCGGGCCCGGTGGTTGACCTTGACCTCGATGACGCTGGCGCCTTCGAGCCGCATCAGGGTCGGCAGGAAGCGGTGCAGACCCTTGAAGATCTTGATCCGCTTGACCATCGCCGCGTTGAGAATTTTCAGCGAACAGCCGGTATCGCGAATCGTTTCGTTGGTCATCAGGTTGCGGACCTTGTTGCCGAAACGACTGGCGAGTTTTTTCGACAGGGTGTCCTTGCGGTTATACCGCCAGCCGTTGACGACATCGAACTTTCCATAATACTGGAACATTTGGATCAGATCGGCCGGATCGTTCTGCAGGTCGGCATCGAGGGTGACGATCACATCGCCCGAAGCGTGCTGAAAGCCGGCGTAGAGTGCCATTGACTGGCCGCGATTGGCGACAAACGAGACGTAGCGGATCTGCTCATTTTCGTCGGCCAGGGCCCTGATCCTCTCGAGGCTGCGATCGCTGCTGCAGTCATCGACGTAAACCGCCTCCCAGGGAAAACCGAGCTGCTCGGCAACTTTGCTGATCTCTTCGGTCAGTGGAACGATATTGTCCTCTTCGTTAAAAACCGGGACCACAAAGCTGATTTTGTTGATCTGGGCATCCATGACTTAATTCGGCTCCTGTTCCTTTGCAAACAGGTAGTAGGTTGCCTGCTTGCCCTTGGAATAGTTGTAACCGGGAAACTCCGCCAGGCTCCTGAGCTGTTTACAGGATGGTCCGGCCGCGGCAAAGAATTTATCGCGACTGCGGCTGTCGAGCAGCAGGTAGCGGTAATCTCCGTTCAGGCTCTCGCAAGCCGTTTCGACTCCTACCAGCCGGGTCTCGGTTCCTGCCAGAAACACCAGGCTCGGCTCGTAATAGCCGACCGAGACCAGCTTGCCCGGACCGTGCAGATCCATCTGCTGGCGAACCTTGACCGCAACCCAGGGGAGTTCAAGGCCCGGCAGGGCCCACATTAGAACAACCCCGAAAACGATGCAACTGCCAATCAGCATCACGACGAGATTTTTCTGCCGCGGCTGACGCAGATAACGAATCGCTCCGGCCACGACCATGATCCCGGCCCCGATGGCCACCAGGCTGGACGGATGAAGAGTGCCCACAGTGAGCCACTGCAGAATCGCCGGTGCAAGCGCGAGGATAATAGCGACCGACAACCAGAGCAGGCCGAACAGGCCCTGAACGCCAAGCAACAGGTAGCGTCCGAACTTTGCGGAGGACGCGGGCACCGGCGGTTTTTCATAATTCGTCAGCGCGTCGGCGGTCAACAGCGCCAGCGCCGGCAGCAGCGGCAAAATATAATGCGGCAGCTTGGTCGGGATCAGTTCGAACAACAGCCAGGCCGGCAGCAACCAGGCCAGCAGAAAAACGCTGCCGGGGCGGTTGATGCGCTGCCAGATGGTTTTCAGCCGGGCCAGCAGCAACAACGAACCGGGCCAGAACAGCAGCGGCGCCAGCAGCAGGTAGTAACCGGGCGGGGCGCCATGCGACTCGTGCCCGGAGACCAGCTTGGGTAACAGATCCTCACCGATCGCCTTGCTGAAAAACAGCCCGTCGGTCGCATAGTAGATGGCAATAAACCAGGGCAGCACGATCAGCAGGACCAGCGGCACTCCCCACTGGGGGCCAAGCCGGTGCAGCAGGCCTTTTCCCGCCTCATTTCGCTTCCAGAGCGCCAGCACCAGCAGGGTGCCTGCCGCCATGATCAGCGGGATCGGTCCCTTGAGCAGAATCGCCGCCGCCATACCGAACCAGAACAGCAACGGCGCAAAGCGCCAAGGTTTCAGGCCGCTGCGGCCGGCCAGGTAAAGATCACCCAGGGCGCATTGCATGGCGGAAACCGCCCCGAACAGGGCGGCATCGGTTTTTGCCAGGTGCGCCTCGACCACCAGGATCAGGGAGCTCGCCAGCAGCAAGGCCGCCCAGAAACCGGTATCACGGCCGAAATATTTACCGGCGAACAGGTAAAGGGCGAGAATCCCG
>DATFMT010000110.1:0-4481 GCA_035266745.1 Geothermobacteraceae bacterium
GCGCCGGGCGGTCCGGCGAAAGCCTTCTGCAACTGAGCCGACGAAGGGACGGGCGATCACCCGGGCGATCCGGTACGGGTTCAGAATCTCACGGGCGATCTGGCAGATCTCGTAGAGCCGGTCAACCGGGATGACCTTTTCGTGAGCCGCAATCTGGAACACCGAGTCAACGCTGGTATAGACAATCGGTCGCCCTGTCTGTAAATGCTCGGCGCCCAGTTGCCCGAGAATTTCGGTCCCGCTGGCGGCATGATTTCCCAGCGGCTGGAGTCCGGTTCGCCGGAAGAATTCAGCGATGATTTCTGCCGGGAATCCTTGCGGGAAAACGGCAAAGGGTTCGGCTTGCTGCACCCCGGCAAGCTCCCAGTGGCCGGTGGTGGAATCTTTGCCCCGGGAGACCTCCATCATGCGGCCGTGGCTGGCCAGGGGTTTGGCCACCGCCGCCACCCCTACCAGAGGCAACAGGTTGCCGAGCCCAAACTGCTGCAGTTGCGGCAGGTTCAATCCGCCACAGACGTCAGCGACATGCTGCAGGGTATTGGCCTCGGCATCGCCGTAATCAGCCGCATCCGGCAGGGCGCCGATACCGACTCCGTCGAGAATAATCAAAACCACCCGGTTGAAACGCTTCATATCTTTCCCTTGGTGCGCTGCCACCACTGCTGCATGATCTGCAGACCGGCGCTGGTGCCGACCCGGTCGGCTCCGGCCCGAATAAAATTCAAGCAGCTATCCAGATCGCGGATGCCACCTGCAGCCTTGACCTTGATCCGTCCGGCTGCCACCTGACTGAGCAGTTGCACATCGGCAAGTTCGGCTCCCGATGCGGCAAATCCGGTCGAAGTTTTCACGTAAGCCGCCCCCGCTACGACGATCAGTTCGGTCAGCTGACGCTTCGCCACCTCATCCAGGTGGCAGCACTCGATGATCACCTTGACCGGCAGCCCGGCAGCAGCCGCAACGACCTGGTCGAGTTCTTCCTTGACTGCTTTCAGGTCACCGGCCCGAACCAGTCCCTGCTGCAATACCAAGTCCAGTTCACCGGCACCCTGCGCCAGTGCTTCATGCACCGCCTGCAGCTTGGTTGCCTGAGCATCATAACCAAGCGGAAAGCCGATCACTGTTCCGGTTGCCACCTCCGAACCGTACAGGCGGGTCGCAGCCAGGCGGACAAAGACCGGTGGGATGCAGACTGAGGCAAAGCCATGCTCGACGGCTTCTTCACAGAGAGTGAGAATCTCGTCAGGCGTCGCCAGCGGCGACAACAGGGTGTGATCGATATACGGGGCAGGATTGAGCATCAGAGGAGCAGCCGGCATGAGGTCACAGCATCACGGTGCGACGGGTCAGGTCCGGTAATCGGCATTGATGCGCACGTAGTCATAAGTCAGGTCCGAGGTGTAGTAGCTGCAGGTTCCCGCACCGAGGCCGAGATCGACCGTCACCCTGAACTCCGGCTGTTTGAGGACCGCGGTCGCCTCTCGCTCGAGGTCCGCACCGGTGCCCAGGCCGTCTTTCACCACCGGTACAGCATCAAAACTGATCGAAACCTTCTCCGGAATCACTTCAGCGCCGGAATAGCCGACCGCCGCGATGATCCGACCCCAGTTGGCATCTTCACCGAAAAACGCCGTCTTGACCAGGTTCGAAGTCGCCACACTGCAGGCCGCCTGGCGGGCTTGGTCGGCGTCGAGGGCACCCTCGATCCGGATTTCGACCAGCTTGGTCGCACCTTCGCCGTCGCGCACGATCATCTTGGCCAGGTCGAGCAGAACCTGGTTCAACTGCGAGCCAAAGCGCTCGGCTTCCTTGGTGCCCGGCAGAATCTCGGCGGCTCCTGACTCGCCGTTGGCCAGCAGCAGCACCATGTCGTTGGTCGAGGTATCGCGATCCACGGTGATCACGTTGAAGGACTGATCGACCCCCTGTTTCAAGGCCGTCGTCAGCAGCTCCGCAGAGACCGCGGCGTCAGTCAGCACAAAGGCCAGCATGGTCGCCATATTGGGATGAATCATCCCGGCGCCCTTGGCGATCCCCAGGATCTGGTAGGGGGCCCCCTGCACCTCGCCCGACTGCGTCGAGAGCTTGGCAAACGAGTCGGTGGTCATGATCGACTCGGCGAGCTGGCGGGCACCGTCCGCCGCGAGCCGTTCGGGCAGTTGCGGAATCGCGGCAGCAAACTTGTCCATCGGCAAGGGTTTGCCGATCACCCCGGTCGATGCCACCGCGACCAGTTCCGCGTCGATACCGAGCGCATCGGCGAGCTGCTGGCCACAGCTGCCGGCATCACGAAAACCGAGTTCACCGGTGCAGGCATTGGCGTTGCCGCTATTGACCAGGATCGCCTGGCAGAGCTGTCGCTTGATCCGTGGTGCGGTCAGGGTCACCGGCGCCGCCACCACCTTGTTGGTAGTAAACACCCCGGCACAGCGAGCCGGAACATCGGAATAGATCAGACCGAGATCAAGCTTGCCGGGTTTTTTGATGCCGGCCGCCAAAGTGGCAAAGCGAAAGCCGGCAAGTTGCGGTAATGTCACAGCGTCTGACATACTATATCTCCAGTTTCAGCCAAATGTGGCAGGCGTACGGCGATGCCCGCCCCCTCGCCGCAGGGCGGTTTAAGATCGGTCGGCCAGCTTGCTCAGGACCGAGTCTCCAGCGCGCTGCACTTCAGCAGGGTGCTTGTCGTGCATGGCTCTCCATCAGCTGCCACAACACTTTTTGTATTTCTTGCCGCTGCCGCAGGGGCAGGGCTCGTTGCGACCGACCTTGTCGTCGCGCACGACCGGCTGATTGACGGCCGGGGCCGGACCGGTCCGTCGGCTGATAGCCAGCCGCTGGCGCCGCTCCTCCTGCTCGATCCTGGAGACCTCGTCCTCCTTGACCAGCTGGATGCGGAACAGCTTCTGGATCACCTCCTGGCGTATCCGTCCCATCATCTCCATGAACAACTGGTAGGCCTCGCGCTTGTACTCTTCCTTGGGATTTTTCTGCCCGTATCCGCGCAGGCCGATCCCCTCTTTGAGATAGTCGATCGAGAGCAGATGATCCTTCCACTGCGAGTCAACCGCCTGCAGCAACAGCACCTTCATCAGGTGTTCCATAACCGGAGGGGTAAACTCCTCTTCACGCTCGGCCAGCCGCTGCTGGACCTGTTCGATCAGGGATTCTTCGAGGGTCTGCTGAACCAGCTCCCGCGTCGCCTCGGGAAACACTGGCGGGAGATTAAATTGATTGAGAAAATCCTCGGCCAGGCTTTGCCAGTTCCACTCGTCCGCCGGTGTCTTCTCCGGGCAGAAGGTCGCCACCATGTCCTGCACCGACTCCTCGGCGATGCCGTCGATGGTTTCGCGGATATTCTCTCCGGCCAACACTTCCCGCCGCTGGGTATAAATCACCTCGCGCTGGCGGTTCATGACATCGTCGTATTCGATCAGGTGTTTACGGATCTCGAAGTTGTGCCCTTCGACCTTTTTCTGGGCATTTTCGATCGCCTTGCTGATCATGCCATGCTCGATCGGCTCACCTTCGGGGATCTTCAGCTTGTCCATGACGAAAGCAACCCGTTGCGAACCGAAGATCCGCAGCAGGTCATCTTCGAGGGAGAGGTAAAAGCGGCTTTCACCCGGGTCCCCTTGGCGGCCGGAACGACCGCGCAGCTGATTATCGATGCGCCGCGACTCGTGGCGCTCGGTGCCGAGAATATACAGCCC
The DNA here is from genome assembly GCA_035266745.1 of Geothermobacteraceae bacterium. Classification (GTDB taxonomy): domain Bacteria; phylum Desulfobacterota; class Desulfuromonadia; order Desulfuromonadales; family Geothermobacteraceae; genus DATFMT01. Next base: position 3,714 of record DATFMT010000110.1, read on the forward strand.
GCCGGCATCCAAGACCTCTCGTTTTTCCGCCGTACAGATCGCCTGGTATTTCGTCAGCAGCTGTTCCAGCGCACCGTCAGGATCTTCTGCGCCGGCAACGTCCTGCTTGGCCATCATCTCCGGGTTACCGCCGAGCACGATGTCGGTCCCGCGACCGGCCATGTTGGTGGCGATGGTCACCGCCCCCTTGCGGCCGGCCTGGGCGACGATCTGTGCTTCGCGATCATGCTGCTTGGCGTTGAGGACATTATGCGGCACGCCCTGTTTCTTGAGGATTTCGGCGATCCGCTCGGAATCCTCGATCGAGATGGTGCCGACCAGAACCGGCTGCCCCTGCCGGTGTTTTTCGAGGATATCGGCCACCACAGCCTTGAATTTCTCCTGCTCGGTTTTGTAGATCAGGTCGGCGTTATCGATCCGTACCATCGGCTTATTGGTCGGAATGACCACGACGTCGAGCTTGTAGATTTCCGAAAATTCGGCCGCTTCGGTGTCGGCGGTTCCGGTCATCCCGGAGAGCTTTTCGTACATGCGAAAATAGTTCTGGAAGGTAATCGTCGCCAGGGTCTGGTTCTCGTTTTCGACCTTGACTCCCTCCTTGGCCTCGACTGCCTGGTGCAGGCCGTCACTCCAGCGTCGCCCTGGCATCAAACGCCCGGTGAACTCATCGACGATGTGCACTTGGCCATCCTTGACCACGTAATCGACATCCCGCTTGAACAGGGCATGGGCCTTGAGCGCCTGGTTGACGTGATGCAGCACCTCGAT
>DATFMT010000111.1:0-3136 GCA_035266745.1 Geothermobacteraceae bacterium
ATGAAGGTCGACTGACCGCGAGCGAGATTGTCACTGGCCCCAACCCTGGTGAAAATACGGTCAACGACACCGACATGTGCCGCCTTAGCCGGCACCAGACTCCCCATTTGCGCCATCAGCGTGATCAGGGCAACCTGGCGCATATAGGTTGACTTCCCGGCCATGTTCGGGCCGGTGATGATCAGCAACTGGTTCTGCTCGGTGTCGAGTTCGACATCGTTGGGAACGAACCGTTCGTCAAGACTCATCGACTCGACGACCGGGTGGCGGCCATCCGTGATCGTCAGCACCAGGCTGTCATCGATCTCGGGAACGACATACTGGCGGTCGTGCGCCAGGTCGGCCAGAGACGCCAGCACATCGAGGGTAGCAAGCGCTGAAGCAGTCCGCTGTATCCGGACACCCTGCTCTACGACCTGCAGGCGCACCTGCTGGAAGAGACGATACTCGAGTTCGACGATCTTTTCTTCGGCACCGAGAACCTTGGCTTCGTAATCCTGCAGCTCCGGGGTGATATAGCGTTCCGCATTGGCCAGGGTCTGGCGGCGCTGGTAGCCTTCGGGGACCTTGTCGATGTGACTCTTGGTCACCTCAAGGTAATAACCGAACACCCGGTTGTAACGGATTTTCAGGTTCGGAATGCCGGTTCGCTCCTTTTCCCGTTGCTCGAGGCTGGCGATCCAGCCCTTCCCTTCACGGGTAATCGTCCGCAACTCGTCGAGTTCCGCGTGGTAACCATCCTTGATCAGCCCCCCTTCACGCAAGACAAAGGGTGGTTCGTCATGAATCGCGGCTTCGACCAGTTCGGTAAGATCGTCGAGCGGATCGATCTCCCTCCCCAGCAACACCAACAGCTCGGCCGTCAATCCGGCGAGATCGTCACACAACTCAGGCAGGCGCCGTAACGAGTTTTTCAGCGCCACCAGATCCTTGGCGTTGGCATTGGCCATGGCCAGCTTGGCATTCAAACGCTCCAGGTCATAAATACCGTCCAAAGCATCGCGTAACCGGTTGCGCACCAGTTCCTGATTCACCAGTTCTCCGACCCCCTGCTGGCGCAGCCTGATCTGGTCGACCGCAACCAGCGGCTGGTTGATCCAGTTGCGCAACTTGCGACCGCCCATCGCCGTTATGGTGCGATCAAGCACCCCCAACAAAGAACCTTTTCGACCGCCGTCGTGCAGTGACGACACCAACTCGAGATTACGTCGGGTCGCATCATCCAGCACCATAAATTCGCTGCTCTGATAAGTCACCAGGCGCTGCAGGTGCTCCAGCTTGCCCTTCTGGGTCTCGTCCAGATAATGGAGCAGCGTACCGGCCGCAGCAATGGCACCCGGCTGGTCGGCACAACCGAAACTGGCCAGACTTGAGGTCTGATAGAGTGCTTTGAGCAGCTCGAGACAGCGATCATTCTCACACACCCACTCCGGCAGTCGACTGATCAACCGCCCATCGAGCAGGTCCTGAAGTGACTGCAGAAGCAGATCGCCTCCCTCTCCTTCTGGAAAGACCACCTCGCTCGGCTGATAAGCCGTGATTTCGCTTCTGGCGCCCGCCAGGTTGCGGACTTCGGTGACCTTGAATTCACCGGTCGTGATATCGACCACCGCGACGCCGATACGCGTATCAGCACCAGGAACGATCGTCATCAGAAAATTATTTTCCTTGGGGCGCAGAGAATCACTGTCGACCACCAAGCCCGGGGTGACAACCCGCACCACTTCGCGGCGGACGATGCCCTTGGCCTGCTTCGGGTCCTCGACCTGCTCGCAGATCGCAACCTTATGGCCGTTCTCCACCAGTTTGGCGACATAGGGTTGACAACTGTGATAAGGAATCCCGCACAGCGGGACCTCGTCATCAGCCCCCTTATTACGGGAGGTCAGGGTGATATCGAGCACCCGGGCCGCAACAACAGCATCCTCCAGGAACATTTCATAGAAATCGCCCAGCCGAAAAAACAGTATGGCATCCGGATACGCGCTCTTGATCTCCAGGTACTGGCGCATCATCGGCGTCATTTTTGACATACTTCCAAGATCCTTCCAGCCCAATTGCGGATCATCATCATTTGTCACGAGGTGCGCTTCATAAGTTGCGAAGCCGGGTTATGTTAACAAACCGGACTTGCCGTGTAAACAACCCAAATACCTTGACCTTAAACAGTCTAGGTGCTAAGAAAACTTCAACTTACAGGAGACAAAATGCAACGATTCAACAGACTCAGCGATTCCGGCGAATTTAGCATCGAACTATTTGAGATCAGCTCACTGGACGCGGAAATCAGGGCTGACCGACTCTGCGAAGCACTGCTGCGAATTTTTTGTCGCCATCAGGCTGAAGAAGGTGGATTGAGGCCTGAGGTCGCGGGGGCCCAGGCCCGTGGTGCCGATTACCTGCTGCGTGAGTTTATCATTGGCGACCGCCGTGAGAACATCTTCAAGGTTGCTCCGGAACGGATTCGTCAGTTTGCCGGCAACTGGTACATCACCAAAACCCTCGAACCGAACCTGAAGGAGTTGCAGGCGATCCTGCAGGGAACCGCTGAATTCTACGGTTTCCTTTCGAATTTCGGTCTCTACCCGGCTGAACAGACAGCACAGGTCAGGAGCTTTTGCCATGACCTGGATTATTACCAGCAACGCATCGATGATTACTGGGCGATCAACGAAGACGGCTTTTCCGCCTGGAACAGCGCCTGCCCGGTCGAACCCTGAGCGGCCCATGACCAGCTCGGCACATCTTAAAATTCGCGCCGCGCGACTGTCGATCCTGACCGCCTGCGGCCTAGCGACCGTCAAATTGATCGCCGGTGCCATGACCGGCTCGCTGGCGGTCCTTGCCTCGGCGGTCGATTCGCTGCTCGATATCCTGATGTCAGCGGTCAATTTCCTGGCCATCCGCCATGCTGAGCTACCGGCCGACGAAAACCACTCCTACGGCCATGGCAAATTCGAGACCGCGGCAACCTTGGTTCAATCGGGGATCATTGCTCTAACCGGCGCCGGCATCCTTTTCGAATCGGTGCGTCGCCTGGTCAAGGGGGATATCGAACTGGCCCGGATCGAGGGGGGAATGATCGTGCTGCTGTTCAGCGTCGCGGTCTCGGTTGCCATCAGCCGCCACTTGCGCC
>DATFMT010000112.1:0-9295 GCA_035266745.1 Geothermobacteraceae bacterium
AATCGGCGAAGTCGAAGCCCGGCGCGACCGTGCAGCCGACCAGGGCGAAGCTCTCCGGCATATCGACCGTCGCGCCGAACCAGCAACCGGCCGGCACCAGCGCCTGAAAACTCTCCCCGGCCCCGACATTCGCGCCGAGCCGCAGCTGACGGCAACTGCCGCATGGGTCGATCAGGTGGACGGTCAGCGGGCTGCCGGCATAGAAATGCCAGAGCTCGTCGGACTGAATCCGGTGCAGGGCGGAGAAACTCTCGGAACCGAGCAGAAAGTAGATCGCCGTGGCAAAGCAGCGCGGACCGGAGAAGCGCTTTGGCAACGCCTCCTGTGGAAGGGTTTCGCCGGCGCGGTAGCTTTCGCGGTACCAGCCCCCTTCCGGGTGGGGTTGCAGGTTGAGGGCGTCGATGTAATCCTTAGCAGAGGTCATGGTCGGCGAGTATCCCTTTCGTGCCTGGTGACGAGCCAGGAGCTTCAGTATTGTTCCGGCGCAGAGATGCTATAGAGCCACCAGCGGGGCTCCCTGCGCCCCGTGCGGGGCTGGCGCTCGAAGTAGAGCTTCATGGTTGTCTGGTCGACGGTCACGACCTCGAACCAGTGTTTGCGGACATACCTCTCGCCGCTGCCGTGGCGGCAGCTCCCCGTCTCGCGCCAGCTGCGCAACAGGGCAGCGATCTCGATGGTCCGCCCGCGCCAGCGGAAGGCGTGCGGCAGGCCGGGACCGCCGCCGGCCATCCGGGCGGTGTCGGCTGTCGAGACGAGCGGTTCCAGAGCTTCGGAGATGAGTTGCTGAGCCATGCTGCGTTCACCTTCCTTGGGGCAGCCATGCGGGTTTCTTGCATTATCCGTGGTTTTGCGCGGAGCGTCAGGAGCTGGCGAGCGAGCTGTGCCTGACCGGCGCCGGGACCTGCCGGCAGCTGTGAAAAAAATATTTTCGCGCATCGCTTCTGTGTTTTCAGCTAGTTGTAACTGTTTGAATCGGCGAAGCAATTTAGTTGCTTGACTTACTATAATGCGGCGATAGAGTTAATTTAAACGGTGACGGACACGCCAATGAGGCAAACTAGAGCGGACGCGTAAAAAACGTCTCTCGACCGGAAGCAATTCTAGTCGAAAAAGCTCCAAGAACCGGAAGGATCAAACCAACCGGTAAAACCTCAGGCACATCCGCCACCGTTGTTTTTTTGTCGAGCAATCCCGCACGCCTGAACCTCCCCCGCCCTGGCGAACCTGGCAGCAACAACCCGACCGGATTTCACGCGACGCCGCAACGACGCGACGGGAATCACACCATCAAGCTCTCAGTCCAAATCTGTCTGTAGGTTTTCAAACCTAAGCCTAAAGGTTTCAAAACGTTGCGGCGTCGCGGCGTTGCGTGAGGAAATGGTTTAAGATCGAATCTTAAGCTCTGGGAGCACCCGAACCAAGAAAAAACGCAAGCCCTGAAGATCAGGGCTTGCGTTATGAGCGAACATATCGTCAAACCGGCTGCTTACTCGGGATAACCCATGCTTTCGAGCAGGAAATCATAGCAGTTATCCTTCTTCTCGTCGTTGGCTCTCAGCTTCATCGCTTCGCGGGGATGCTGGTTCAGATGACCGCTGATACCATAGATATCGTTGAACCCCCACTCGATCTGTTTGCGCAGCTCGACCATGTGATCCTGGATCACCTGGTAGATCGGCCGCACATCGAATTTCGGATTTTTCAGGAAATTCAGCAGCAGCTCCAGATTGCAGTTGCCGGCCCCGCGGCCGATGCCGTTCACCGTGGCATCGAGCAGATTCACTCCCTCGATGATGCACTGCTGAGTATTGGAGAAAGCGAGCTGCTGGTTGTTGTGGGCATGAAAACCGAGCTCCTTGTTGGGAGCATGCTTCTTGTACAGGTTCAGGTAGGCGGTGACCTGCTCGGAATAGAAGGCGCCGAAGCTGTCGACGAAATAGAGGAAGTCGACCTCCGGAGCGGCATTCACCTGCTCGAGCGCTTCGATCAGGTCGGTTTCGATCGCCGCGGACGGCGCCATGATGTTGACCGTGGTCTCGTAGCCCTGGTCCTTGGACCGCTTGACCAGGTCCAGCCCCTTGTCGATGTCGGCGACGTAGCAGGCGGTGCGGATCATGCCGATCACGCTCTGGTCGGCGGGCAGCAGGCTCGAGGTGTCGACCCGGCCGACATCGTACATCACCGCCAACACCGGCCGGTAATCGCCGTCGTAGGAGTCGACCACCCGCTTGATGTCGTCCTCGTCGCAGAAGTTCCATTTGCCGTACTCTTCGCGGGTATAGAGATCGCTGACACAGAGCTTCTTGCCGATCTCCATATAATCGACCCCGGCCTTGCAGGTCGCCTTGTAGATCGCCTTGACGAACTCATCGCTGAATTGGTAATTGTTGATCAACCCGCCATCACGGATCGTACAGTCCAGAACTTTGATTTCTTCACGAAACATGTGCAAACTCCTTATTTGAGGGTCATTGACTGAAGAGGGAAAGACAACCGGATGATGAAAGTTCATTCTCCCCGGGCTGGTCGCATCGTTCGCATGGCCAGGCTTTGCCTTGGCGGAGTGTCCGCCTGGGCGGCAGCAACCGGGCTGCCAGCCGCAACTTGGCCTGCGCTCTTTTCTAAGACAGTCCAAGCGTCGCTGTCAATCAAAAACCCCGCAAGGCAACGGAACGACGAGCAGATAAGTCCTTGGAATCAGACCTTAACCGAAGCTTAGCCACCTGCGAAAGGCTTTAAGATCTGTCTCACGCGACGCCGCAACGACGCACCGAGAGCCATCCCCCTCAGCCCCCGGAGCTCAGCGCGCCGCGAAGGCTCTCAGGCCGAGCAGCGGGCAGAGGCTGAGCAGATGGGCCAGGAACGCCTCGGCGTCGGCCCGCTCTGCCGTGGTCAGACTCGGCAGCGGGGTTAGGTCCGGGTTGGCGAGCCGGGCGCGCCCGGCCTGCTCGGCCAGCTGCAGCAGGCGCGCGGCGATGTAGTGGATCTGGGGATGGCTGAGCTGGTCCTGCTTCGAGGTGAAGATAATCGCCGCACTCCAGAACTCCTGTTGCGCGGCTTCCCGTACCAGTTGCTTGCCGACCGGGTCGGCAGTACCGATCAGCAGGGTCGGCGGCTCGCCCGCTGCGGCGGGTCCGACCAGCAGATAGACGCCGGGGGCCGCCAGTTCCTCGCGCTCCTGCTCGGCCGGCAGCGAGGAACGCGGGATGACCATGCCGCGCCCCGACCATTTCGACTTGGCGATAATCTTGACGCCGTCGGCGCTGCCGTCCTGGAGAAAGATACGCACGGCGAAGGATTTGGCTGACATGCACTCCTCTTGGGCGCGGAAGACTCCGACGCTTCTGACCGACTCGCGAGCTGCTACGGCTTGGCGATCCCGTAGCTGTCAACGACCTGCTTCATGAACGCCTCGCCCAGATGTTCGTTCCACGAGCTGACGAACTCCTGGCCGTCGGCGGCGATCCGGGTGCTGACCCGGGTCGACTTCTTGGCCACCTCGGTCTGGTAGAAGGAGAGCAGCTGGTGGATCTCCGCGGCGGTGTAGTGGCGCCGGTAGATCGGCACCAGCGCCTCGACCAGCCGTTGATGCTCGGCCTCGACCAGCGGCTGCACGACCTCCATGATCTTGGCTTCGGCTTCCTCCTGAGAAAGCCCCTGCTTGGTCAGCAGCAAGGCGGCCTGGGTGCGGTAGTATTTGACCGCGTTCTCCATCAGGCGATCGGTGAGGCTGGCGCGGACCATCAGCTCCGCCTCGCGATTGAGCGCCTCGTCAGTGGTCGGTACGGGCGACGGTTTGGGACAGCAGGCGGCAAGCAGAACGATCAGGATCAGGATTGGAGTGAAACGCATGGGTGACCTCGGGGTTATAAGTTATCGGCTTACATTGAGCCACAATAAATGGGCCTTACGCGCTAAAAGAACTCGCAATGTAACATGTCGGCCTGTTTTGACCCATGAAAAACAGACTCTAAGCCTAATTCTAGGCGTTCTTTTCCCGCTTTCAACAGCTTTTCAGGGTGTGCGTCTGGTCCGGTCCCTGGCCGAAAGCGGGCAGAAGCGCAGGAACCGGGCGCCCGAACAAATGCGGCGCCGTCTGGTAAAATTCAAAGATAAACTCAGGACGATGGCAGGTCGGCCAGGTCAACCTACCGCTGATGCGGTTCAACAGGGAGCAGAGCTCATGAAAAGTGTGCGCAAAGGGATTACCATTCTGATTGTCGTGGTGACAGGACTGGTCAGCGTCAGCCCGGCGCTGGCGGAGCTGAACCAGCTGGAGCGCGGGCATTATCTGGCGATGATCGCCGGCTGCAACGACTGTCACACCCCCGGCTACCTGCTCGGCGAGGGGAAAACGCCCGAGAGCGCCTGGCTCACGGGTGATGCCTTCGGCTGGCGCGGCCCCTGGGGAACGACCTACGCGCCCAACCTGCGGCTGCTGATCAACAGTTTGAGCGAAGAGCAGTGGCTGGCGCTGGCGCGGACGCTCAAAACCAGGCCGCCGATGCCCTGGTACACGGTGAACATCATGCAGGAAGAGGACCTGACTGCCATCTACGAGTTCGTGCGCAGCCTCGGACCGGCTGGCGAACCGGCCCCGGCCTATCTCCCGCCGGGCCAGGAACCGACCACCCCCTATGCCCTCTTCCCCTCGCCGCCGAAGCAAGGTGGGCAGTAATTTGCTGACTGACGAGCTGGGGATCTGCCGTGGCTTGAAGCTGAGCGGCTGATCTCCCGCCGCTCAGCTTTCGCCAGCCTCAAGCGAGCTTGCTGACCAGGCCTTTCATCTCTTCGATGGGGAAGGCCCGCAGGGTCCGGGTGCGGACGTTCCCCTGGCCGATGACCTTCAGCAGCGAGAGCATCGCCGCTTCCTCGTTCCCCTCGACGGTCAGGATGATGTCGTAGGCTCCCGTCGTCCAGTAGGCGCTCTTGATGGTCAAACCGAGTTTTTCCGCCAGGCCCCGGTAGGTCTCGAAGCGTTATGGAGAATCCTTGATGTTGCGCGCTCCCTGGTCGGTGAGGTTGATCAGGGTGATGTAGGTTGCCATGGCCGTGCTCCTTTCCGTGCTGCCGGGATTTTATCCTTCCTACTTTTCCCTTAGCACCCCAGCGGCTCCTGTCAACCTCTCGCAGACAATGAAATAACGGGTCTCCCGCCCCGGACTTAAGCTTCTGCCGCACCGCTCATGGGACCAGGGCGTCGGCGATGGCCTGCAGCTGCGCATCCGTTAAGGCAGCCAAAGATGACATGCCGCCGGCGTTGGCCGTGATGGCATTCTTGATCTGGGAAAAGGTTCGGTTGGCCTTGGTCGTGGTTGCCAGCGGGTTGTGACAACCTTGACAGTTCGCCGCATAGAGGGCGACGCCATCGAGCGAGACTGTCCCCGAAGGGAGATAATTGGGGTCCGGGATCGCCGCCGGTGCGGTCGACAGCGGGGCGCTAGCGGGGTTCTTGACCGCGCCAGTCTGGGCGGCGTTAAACGAGACGTTCATCGGGTTGTGGCCGCGTTTATCGTTCGAGTGGCAGTTGTAACAATATTTTTCATAGAGGAGATCGCCGCCCTGCAGGCTCCAGTCGTGGCTATGGTCCGGCCCGAGATCCGGGGCAGATGACGTCATAACCACCCGCATGCCGTTGTCGATATCGATCATCTGCTGCTGGGTCAGGGCGATGACATGGGAATGTCCGTCAGAAGCTGCGGTGTCGCTGCGGTACTGGTAGACCGCGTCCGCCGGGGCCGCCGAGATGTCGGTGAAGGGGATGCTGACCGCATGGGTGTGAGCGGTGAGGTCCGGCTGGGAAACGACAGTTGAAGCCGTGAGTTTGACAGCGGGCGCGTTGGTTTCATCACCCTCCCCTCCGCAAGCAACGACCAGTGTTGCTACTACACATAACATCAAGACCAATCCGAGCATTTTGAACTTGTTCATAATGTGACCTCCCGAGGTGGTTTAGCGAAAATATAACCAGAAGAGTCCATTATTGACACAAAAAAATACCTCGATGAATTACGTGGTAGAGGTAGCCAGAAGCTACAATGCGTGCGATGCGAGCCATACCCTACCCTAACAGGGCGTTCGAAGACGTCAAAGATAAGTATACTGTCCCCGGAACTTGGACAAGCTCGCTACAGAATTGTACTCAGGCATTAACCAGAACATCTGGTTATGCACCATGATTTATGTTGACGACTCAGCGATAAGCGTGGTCACAAGAAACAAATACAACTGTCCTGCGATGGTCATTCAGAAGAATTCAGATAACATTAGTAATAGAGCGTTATTCACCAGGTCGTGTGATCGGCAAAGGAGTTTCGACGGATGAGCAGCGATCAACAAGATAGCTCTGAAAACCTGATCAGTGTTGAAAATCTCGAATGGCGCGAATCTCTCGATTATGTCCTTAAGTCCGCAGGCCCCGACCGCGTACGCCAACTGCTCCGCCTGCTGCAGGTGCGCGCCCAGGAGCAGGGGGTCAGCATCCACTTCACCGCCAACACCCCCTACATCAACACCATTCCGCGCAACCAGCAGGCGATCTTTCCCGGGGACCGCGAGATCGAGCGGCGGATCAAGTCGATCATCCGCTGGAACGCCATGGCGATGGTGGTGCGGGCCAACCAGGAATCGGCCGGCATCGGCGGACATATTTCGACCTATGCGTCGGCGGCCACGCTGTGGGAGGTCGGCTTCAATCACTTCTGGCGCGGTCGGACTGATGAGTTTCTCGGCGACATGGTCTATTTCCAGGGGCACGCCTCCCCCGGCGTCTATTCACGGGCCTTTCTCGAAGGGCGTCTGAGCGAAGACGACCTGGAAGGGTTTCGCAATGAACTGCGCCCCGGCAAAGGGGGGCTGTCGTCCTATCCGCACCCGTTTCTGATGAAAAACTTCTGGGAATTCCCCACCGTCTCCATGGGGCTGACCTCCTTGAGCGCCATCTACCAGGCCCGCTTCAACCATTACCTGGTCGATCGCGGTCTGCGCCAGAAGAGCGGCCGCAAAGTCTGGGCAATGCTCGGTGACGGCGAAATGGACGAGCCGGAATCCCTGGGCGCCATCACCCTGGCATCGCGTGAACAGCTCGACAACCTGATCTTCGTCATCAACTGCAACCTGCAGCGGCTCGACGGTCCGGTGCGCGGCAACGGCAAGATCATCCAGGAACTTGAAGCCGCCTTCCGCGGCGCCGGCTGGAACGTGATCAAGGTCATCTGGGGGGATGACTGGGATCGGCTGCTCGAAATCGACACCAGCGGCAAGCTGGTCCAGCGCATGGATGAGGTGCTCGATGGTGAAATGCAGCGCTTCACCCTCAGCGCCGGGGACTATGTGCGCAAGCATTTCTTCGGCAAATACCCGGAGCTGCTGGAACTGGTGGAAGGGTACAGTGATGAACAGCTCGGTCGCCTGACCCGCGGCGGCCACGACCCGGACAAGGTCTATTCCGCCTACAAAAGCGCCGTCGAGCACACCGGCTCGCCGACCGTCATCCTCGCCCACACCATCAAGGGCTACGGCCTGGGTGAGGCCGGTGAAGGAAAAAACATCACCCACGCCCAGAAGAAACTCAACGAGGATGAACTCAAGGCCTTCCGCACCCGTTTCAGCATCCCGATCAGTGACAAGGAGATTGCCGAAACCCCCTTCTACCGTCCGGCCGATGACAGCCCGGAGATGATCTACCTCAAGGAGCGCCGCAAGGCCCTGGGAGGGCATCTGCCGAGTCGGCATGACGGCAGCTACCCGATGGCCTGCCAGACCGAAGAGATCATCAGCGAATACTTCGACGGCTCGGGGGACCGACCGCTGGCCACCACCATGGCCTATGTCCACCTGCTCGCCAAGCTGCTGCGCGATGATGAACTCGGCAAGCTGATCGTGCCGATTGTTCCTGATGAAGCGCGCACCTTCGGCATGGAAGCACTGTTCCGCCAGGCCGGCATCTACAGCCACGCCGGCCAGCTCTACGACCCGGTCGACAAGGGAAGCCTGCTCTTCTATAACGAGAAAAAAGAAGGTGCGATCCTCGAAGAAGGGCTCAGCGAAGCGGGCTCGATGGCCAGCTTCATCGCCGCAGGCACCGCCTACTCGAACAACGGCGTGCAAACCGTCCCATTTTACACCTTCTATTCAATGTTCGGCTTCCAGCGGGTCGGCGATTTGATCTGGCAGGCCTGTGACAGTCGTGCGCGCGGTTTTCTGGTCGGCGCCACGGCCGGACGGACCACCCTGGCCGGCGAAGGTCTGCAACATCAGGATGGGCACAGCCACGTGCTGGCCATGACCCCGACCAAGGTCAAGGCTTATGATCCGGCGTTTGCCTACGAGCTCGCGGTGATCATCCATGAGGGCTTGACCCGGATGTACTGTCACCAGGAAGACTGGATCTATTACCTGACGGTCATGAATGAAACCTACACCATGCCCCCGATGCCCAAGGGGGCCAAGCTTCGGGAAGGGATCCTCAAGGGGATGTACCGGTTCCGCAGCAGCCCCAAGAAGGGCAAAGCCAAGGCCCACCTGCTGGGGAGCGGGGCGATTCTCAATGAGGCGATCAAGGCCCAGCAGATCCTTGCTGAGCAATACCAGATCGCCGCCGACGTCTGGAGTGTCACCAGCTATAAAGAGCTCTACCATGACGCGATTGAATGCGAACGCTGGAACCTGCTGCATCCGCAGAAAAAAGCCAAAACCCCGTACGTCAGCCAGCTGCTCGCCAAGGAGACCGGCGTGTTCGTCGCCGCCTCCGATTATATGAAACTGCTGCCGGCCGCCATTGCCAAATGGATTCCCGGACCGCTGCACTGTCTCGGCACCGACGGTTTCGGGCGCAGCGACAGCCGTGAACTGTTGCGCGAGTTCTTTGAAGTTGATGCCCGTTTCATCGTCATTGCCACCCTCAGTGAACTGGCCCGGCAAGGGGACCTCGACGCAGAGGTTGTGACCAGGGCCATTGCCGATTTGCAGATCGACCCCGACAAATTAAACCCGCACCAGGATTGAGAGAACTTTATGGCAATTGAGATTACCGTCCCCGAAGTATCGGAGGGTGTCCACCAGGGCACTGTCGTCTCGGTTTCGGTCGCCAAGGGCGATCATGTCGAAGTTGACCAGACGCTCCTGGAGCTGGAAACCGACAAGGCGGTGGTCGCCATCCCCTCCCCTCAGGCCGGCAAGATCAGCGAGATCAAGGTCAAAGAGGGGGATGAGGTGGAAGTCGGCGCGGTCATCATGCTGATCGATGGCGAAGGGGGTGAGGCAAAGCAGGAGGCTGCCGAGGAACCGGAAGCGG
>DATFMT010000113.1:0-2031 GCA_035266745.1 Geothermobacteraceae bacterium
CGTCCACCAACGGCAGGCGTGCGGCGATATCGGCCATGTTCAGAGTCCCGGTCAAAATATAGAGATACCCGACACCCAGCAGATAGAAACAGGCGGCGATAGACCCCATGATGATGTAGTTGAAGCTTGACAGCGGCGCCCGGCCGCGCCCCATGGCGATCAGGCCGTAGGTGGTGATCGAGGTGATCTCCAGCAACACGTAAAGGTTGAAGGCGTCGCCGGTCAGGACCAGCCCGTGCAGACCGGCGATCAGGATCAAGTAGAGTGTAAAGAAATGGTTCTGCCGGTCGGCCAGCTCACGGGCAACGCTATGCAGCGAGGCAAATGAAGCGACCAGCGCCACCGCCGATACCAGCACCAGCATCAGGGCACTGAGATGATCGACGACGAGTTCGATGCCGAATGGCGGCTGCCAGTTGCCAACCGTATAGCTGAAAGCGCCGTGCTCCAGCACTCCGGCCAGGGTTTTCAGCGCCGCGGCCAGAGACAGCGCCAGGGCACCGATAACCAGTGGCTGAATCAGCTCAGTCCTGTAACGACCGAGCAGGTTGACCAGCAAGGCCGCCAGCAGGGGAATTGCCAGCACGTAGATGTGAAGATTGCCGGTCATTCTTTAATTTTCTCCAGGATCTCATCCTCTTCGAGGCTGCCGTAGCGCCGGTAAACCCGCTGCAAGATCGCCAGAGCGACCCCGGTCACACTGACCGATACGACAATTGCGGTCAGCATCAGGACATGCGGCAGGGGATTGACGATCAGCGCCGCCTGGATGCCATGTTCGAGCACTTCGTGTTTGTCGAGAATCGGTATCTTGGCGCCATGTTTAACGCCGGCCGAAACAAACATCAGAATAATCGCGGTCTGAAAGATATTCAGTCCGAGCAGTTTCTTGACCAGATTACGCTTAGCCAGCATGGCGTAGAAGCCGATCATCATCAGCACCACGTAAAGCCAGTAGTTGTATTTGGCAACAATTTCCGCCAGGATTCCATCCATCGGCTACAACCCTTTTTCCAGATCTCCGCCTGAGCCGAGGTCCCAGAACAACGAGGTCATGATACTCATGACGGTGAGACCGACTCCGACTTCGACGACAAAGATGCCCATCGAACGCCATTCGATCGGGCCGAGGTGGAGCACCCGGTCCAGCGCACTGTAATCGAGAAACAGGCCGCCGAGCAGGGCGCAGACCGTTGCGGTGCCGGCGAAAATCAGCGCGCCGCTCGATGCCAGCAGGCTGTTGACCCGCTCGCTGAAGTAGCGCATCGCCATCTGCTGGTTAAATGCGATGCCCAGCAGGATATAAGCCGAGCCGAGGATCACGCCCCCTTGGAAGCCGCCGCCAGGGCTGTAGTGGCCGTGAGCAATGACGTAGAGACCGAACAGCTGGATGAACGGTGTCATGATCCGTACCGCCATTTCGACAATTGGTCCGGAGGTCCCTGGCTGCGACCGCACCTGGTTCTCGTCGTCGCTCATTCGTCCTCCCGCCAGTTGCGAAGTGACCCGATCACGACAATCCCGGCACAGTAGATAACCACGGTTTCAAACATGGTGTCGTAGCCACGATAGTCACCCAGAACTGCGGTGACGATATTCGGCACGTGAGTCTGCTCCACCGCCTTTTCAATGTAGGTCGGCGAGAGGTGCTGAGCGGCAGGCGCTGCCGGATCGCCCCAGGCCGGGAAATCCTTGATTCCAAAGATCAGCAGGGCACCCGTAATGAAAACTGCAACGAAAGCGAGTTGTTTCAATCGTTACTCCTCCGGGTGGTGCGCAAAATCGCTGCAATGAAGAGAACCGTACTGACTCCGGCGCCGACCGTGGCCTCGGTAAACGAGACATCAACCGCACCCATGGCGGCCCAGAGCAGACACATCAGAAAGCTGTAGACACTGAACACCAGGGTCGCCGCCAACAGGTCCTTGATACTGATGGTAACAATGGCACACACCACGACCAGCGCCAGTATCAGCAGATCGAGAGGCCAAATCATGACCGGGCTCCCCTTTTTTTCCACTCCTGCCGGCT
>DATFMT010000114.1:0-11037 GCA_035266745.1 Geothermobacteraceae bacterium
CTGGGCGATGACGACCGCTGCGGCACTTTCCGCTTCGCTTAAGGAGACCGTATCACCAGCGGCAAACACGGCGGCGAGGACCTCCGGCGAAACCGAGTTGACATTGATTTTGCCATCACCGTAAAGAGTTACATGCGGTTCCAACTTCTGCCTTACCTCGGGAGTGAAGCCCCTGACCAGTTCCAGTTCGGACAATGTATCCAGTTTAGCGTTGTTTACCGGGTAAGGCGTTTTCTGCTGTAAATAGTAATCAGACTCGGCACCCTCTGCCCGCGGTTGGTCATCACTGTCTAACCAGTCGATCAGGCTGTCGGTCAGGACCTGCGGTTCGGCCAGATCAAGCAGCTCGCACAGCAGCTTAAACCGGTTCTTTTCAACTTCGTCAACATTGCCCTGGGCATTGATTAACCGGTTGAGGGCGAGTTTGCCGCCGAGATCTTCGACCTGGATCGAAACGAACCCGCCACCGACCGGATAGCTCGGCAGCCCCTGGCTCCAGAGCTCTGCGGGGTCGTGCGGGGCATCGTAACCATTGGTATCCATTTTCAAAAACATCCGGCCGACGGTGACACCGCCACGGGCCAGGTAGTAGGCCCGGGTCGAATCGCGAAAAGTTTCCGTCAGACGCAAATCGACCAGGGTCGAAAAAGAGAATTCGCTCAGCAGTACCGCCAGCAGGGTGGTAATCATCAGCACCACCAGCAGGACCATACCCTTTTCGTTTTTGACCACGCTCACGGGGTCACCAGCAACGGCAGATCAAAGGCCGAACGAAACGGAACCCTTTCGTCACCATTGGCCAGCACCAGGTTGATCTCGACCGCCTGCGGTAAGTCGGATGCGGTTGCCGACCATTCGTCGCGCCATTGGCTGCCGTCGTAAAAGCGCGGCTTGAACTCGACGACCGCAGTGATCAGGCGCTGACCCTGCTGTCCGTCGTCGCTTTCCCACCGGGGGCGTTCCTGGCGATACAATGCCTGTTCAGAACTCCCCGGAGTCTCATCCTCGCTACGCAGGTAGCGGATTGTCACCGTTCCGCCAGGAGCACCACCCTGCGGGGTCGCTGCCGATGAGGTCATTTCGAGGTAAGGCCGGCCGCGCTGATCTATTCCGCCTTGCAGGGGCAGGCTGTTGGCTGTCGGCGGTACCAAGCTGCGCAATTCGCGGCTGATCCGGTCGAATAGTACCCGGGCCTGGTGGTAGGTTGCTCCACTCGCCTCGACCTGGTTGCGCGCTGAGCTAAGGCTGCCGAACACGCCGTAAATGCCGAGCAGCAGCAGACTGGCAATCGCTATCGCCACCAGTATTTCAATCAGGGTAAAACCGCGGGTTCCTTGCATCGTCTCTGCTTACCGGAACACGAACGAGGTCAAGTCGACCTGCTCATTCTGGCTGGCCTCTCCCCAACTGACTGTCACCACGACCTGTTGAACCAGGTCAATCGGGGTTGGAGAAAAACTGGTTTGCCAGCTGAATTCGGCGAACGGGTCGGAAAAAGTCCCCTGACCATTCTGCAGCTTCAGGCTGAGGTTGGCGGCAGCGTTCTGCTCGATCTCGGTCATCTTTTCCTGTGCCAGCAGGGTCGCCTCGGTCAGCCGCTGCAGTTGGGCATTGGTGGCGATGGTCCGGTTGCCAAGCGACAGCATGGCAATCAACGTAATGCCGACAATGGCCAGGGCGATCATGACTTCCAGCAACGTGAATCCGTGTTCGAGGGAATGGTCTTTTTCGCGCGACTCGGCGTCAGACTGCATTTCACCTGCGTCGATGTAGTGGACGACGTCTCCTCGGATCGTCTGGTCTTTCTTGATGCGCACGAAAATCCTCGTTCCTTCACCTTCGTTATTAATCAAACACCCTTGACGACGAAGCTCTGTTTTGTCGTTTCTGTCATCTGTCAACGGTCTAATTTGAAAACCGCTCATAGCCTTCTACCAGGTCCATAGCCCCAGTCAAAGGGTTAAAGCGTAGCGACAGCTTATGATTCTCATCATCCTTCAAGTGGATGATCGTTTCGTCCAGCCATCCCGAGGGGTGAAACAGGGTCGTCACTTCTCCGCTGGTGAAGCTGCCGCGCGAGGTCACGATTATATCCTCAAACTGGGCATCACCCTGTAGTCTACTTCCACCGGCCGAGCCTTCGGCCGGTTTGAGATTCCCGGCTTTATCCAGCACCTTGGCCTGGTAACTGCCATTATCAAGGTTGAAGACCAACTGATGTTCATTGCGGGTCAGGGCGGCCTCGTTATAGAGGTATTTCACCGTGCCTGCCAGCCGTCGGGCCGAGCCGAGCAGGTCATCCTGTCCCCAGTTGCTGAGCAGCGGCAGGGTCAACCCGGCGACCAGGGCGAGCAGAACCACCACGATTGCCAGCTCGATGAGGGTAAAGCCGCGCTGGTCAGTCAAGGTCCCAGCTGTTGATATCGGCATTAAATCCTTCCCCACCGGCTTCGCCGTCGGCACCGTAAGAGATCAGGTCGTAACGGTCGTGCATGCCCGGCGAGAGATAGATATAGGGGTTTCCCCAGGGGTCGAGAGGGGTTTTCTTGAGGTAGCCGCCCTCCTGGTACTTGGCCGGAATCCGCCCGGTGGTCGGCTTGGTGGTCAGCGCCTCGAGCCCCTGTTCGGTGGTCGGGTAAAAGCCGTTGTGCAGTTTGAACATCGCCAGTGCACTGTCGATCGCCTTCATG
Organism: Geothermobacteraceae bacterium; assembly: GCA_035266745.1. Classification (GTDB taxonomy): domain Bacteria; phylum Desulfobacterota; class Desulfuromonadia; order Desulfuromonadales; family Geothermobacteraceae; genus DATFMT01. The sequence goes on from DATFMT010000114.1 coordinate 2,691, forward strand.
TCGACCTTGGTTTTGGTGACCTTGGCTTCATCCGGTTTGTCGAGGAATTGGGGAACCACCACCGCGGCCAGGATGCCGAGGATGACAACGACCACCAGGATCTCGATCAGGGTGAAACCGCGTTGGTCTTTGAGCAGTCGTTCTTTATGCATGTTCAGCTCCTTGCTTATTGATATCTCGTCAAATATTGCTTGCACAGTGACCACGGGCTGCTTGACTCCAGTGTCCCATGCGCTAAGTGTTTGTCTTGCCTCTCCGTCATTTCATCCCACTGCTGGCCTGGAAGATTGGCAGCAGGATCGCCAGTACGATGAAGCCGACCGCGCTTCCCATCAGCAGGATCATCAACGGCTCAAGCAGGGCCAGCATGCCGGAGAGCGACAATTCGATCTGATGTTCGTAGGCATCGGCGACCTTGAACAGCATGGTTTCGAGTTCGCCGCTCTTTTCACCGACGGCGATCATCTGGGCGACCATCGGCGGAAACATCTGGCTGCGTCGCAGCGGCTCGGCCAGTCCTTCACCTTCGCGAATCGCATCACCGGCTTCTTCGATGACGCTGCGCAGGACCCGGTTCTGCAGCAGGTTGCTGGCAATCGCCAACGCCTTGAGCAGCGGGATGCCACTTTTCAGCAGGGTGCCGAGGGTCCGGGTAAAACGCGCCGTGGCGACCAGCAGCTGAAACCGCCCCAACACCGGCAGCTGGAGCACGAAGCGGTGGAACTTCAATTCGCCGGCGTCGGTATTCTTCCAGCGCACCAACAGGACCAAGGCCCCGACCAGCAAGAGAGCCAGCAGCCAGCCGTAACTGCCGAGCAGCTCGCTGAAGCCGATCAGCAGCCGGGTCGCCAACGGCAGTGCCTGGTCGAGGTCCTCGAGCATCCGGGTGACCTTCGGCAGCACGAAGCTGACCAGGAAAAACAGCACCCCGACCCCGACGAAGGCCATCAGCACCGGGTAGGCGAGGGCGGTGGTAATCCGCCCCTGCAGGCGAGCCTGATCTTCGAGGAAATCGGCCAGACGATCGAGCACCTGGTCGAGGCTGCCGCTGCTTTCGCCGACCTGGACCATGTTGACATAGAGCGGCGGGAACAACCGGTTGCGGCGGTTCAGTGCGGTATGCAGGGCATCGCCCTGGACGACCTCGTCGCGGATGCTCGCCAGGGTGCGGCCGAGCTGCTGGTTTTCCTGCTGTCCAGCGACCGTCGCCAGGGCGTCATCCAGCGCCAGGCCAGCGCCGATCAGGGTCGCCAGCTGACGGGTGGCGATGGCGATGTCGCTGCGTGGGACCCGACTCGGCAAACTCGCCGCCCAGGAGCGTTTGCTGGCGGCGCCTTTTTTCTCTTCCTTGAGGCTGGTGGCATGGATCCCCTTTTGCCGCAGCTGGGCGAGCAGCGCCCGCCGTCCGCTCCCCTCGAGGACCCCGGATACCTTTTTACCGTTGGCGTCGAAGCCGCTGTATTCAAACAGGGGCATGGGCCGTTATCCCTCCTCCTGGGTCACGCGCAACACCTCTTCCAGGGTCGTTTCGCCCTGCAGCGCTTTGGCCAGTCCGGCATGCCGCAGGCTGCGCATCCCGGTCTTGACGGCGGCCGCCTTGATGCTCGCCGCATCCTTGCTCTGCATCAGCAGGTCGCGAATCTGGTCATTCATCGGCATCAGCTCGTAAATGCCGGAACGCCCCCGGTAGCCGATGTCAAAGCAGGCACTGCAACCACGGCCGCGGTAAAAGGTCGCTTTGACCACCTGGTCCGGTTTGAGGCCGAGTTCCGCCAGCAGCTCGGTCGATGGCGTCACCGGCTCCTTGCAGCTCGGGCAAATGGTCCGTACCAGGCGCTGGGCAAGGATGCCGACAATTGACGAGGCGGCCAGAAACGGCTCGATACCCATTTCGACCAGGCGGGTCAGCGCCCCGGCCGAGTCGTTGGTATGCAAGGTCGAAAAGACCATGTGACCGGTCAGGGCCGACTGCACGGCAATTTCTGCGGTTTCGCCATCGCGGATCTCGCCGACCATGATGATGTCCGGGTCCTGGCGCAGAATCGAGCGCAATCCGTTGGCAAAGGTCAGGTCGATCTTCGGGTTGACCTGGATCTGGCCGACCCCGGCGAGCTGATATTCGATCGGGTCCTCAACGGTGATGATGTTCTTTTCGCGGGTGTTGAGCTTCGACAACCCGGCGTACAGGGTCGTGGTTTTACCCGAACCGGTCGGCCCTGTGACCAGGAAGATGCCGTGGCTGCTGGCAATCATCTGCTCGACCTGGTCGCGCAGCTTCGGTTCGAGACCGATCTGGTCGAGGCCGAGGACGCTGGAGCTCTTGTCGAGCAGGCGCAGAACGATCCGTTCGCCGAAGGCGGTCGGCAGCGAAGAGACGCGGACGTCAAGGTCTTTGCCGGCGATCCTGACCCGGAAGCGGCCGTCCTGAGGGAGACGTTTTTCGGCGATATTCAATCCCGACATGATCTTGATCCGCGAGATGATACTGGCGTGGGTTTTGATCAGCAGGTCCATGATCTCGTAGAGGATGCCGTCGATGCGAAAGCGCACCAGAAGCTCTTTTTCGAACGGCTCCAGGTGGATGTCGCTGGCTCGCTCCTTGTACGCCTTGGTGATCAGGCTGTTGACGAAACGGATGATCGGCGCCTCGTCGCTGGTGTCGAGCAGGTCGGCCGGTTCCAGGTTGTCGGCCAGATCGGAATCGTCGGTTTCGATATCCGGGGCCAACTCGGCTCCGCTGCCGGCCTGTTTTTCGTAGGCACGGTTGATCGCACGGAGGATTTCATCCGGGGTCGCCACCGAGAGTCCAACCCTCATTCCGGTCAGCGTAGACAGGTCGTTGGTTGCTCGGCTGTCGAACGGATTGGCGACCGCCAGATGCAGCAACCCATCCTGGTGAGCCATCGGGAAGACCGCGTACTCTTTGGCGTAGCCGATCGGGACCAGTTGCAACAAGTCACTGTTGTCGCCATCTTCCGGAATCGTCTCGAGAAACGGCAGGTCGGCCTGTCGCGCCAGTGCTGCGGCGAGGACTCCGGGACCGACGGCTTTATTGCCAAGCAGGATTTCGCCCAGCAGCCGGCCGTTTTCCCGCTGCTCCTCCAGCCCCAGGTCGATGACCTCGGCGGCGATGGAAAATTCCTCGCGCAGCAGCTCTCCCAGGCGTTTCCAGGTACGCTCGTTGGTCATGGTGATTACTTGCCCTCGGACTGCGGGAGGGCCGGGTCGATCAGGAAGGTCCCTGCCGGGATATCCAGCATCAGCGCCTCAGTTTGTAAAGCCCGGCTGGCGAGACGGTTTTTCTCGGTGATCATGGCCAGATCCCGGGTATCCCGGATGACCTTGGGCGTGATGAAGACCAGAAGGTTAGTCTTGACGGTCTGGTTTCCTTCGCTTTTGAACAGCCAGCCGAGCAGTGGCAGGTCGCCAAGCAGCGGTACCTTGGTGGACGATTTCTGCACGTTGGTATCGATCAGTCCACCCAGCACCACGGTTTTCCCATCCTCGGCCAGCACCGTGTTGCGAATCTGGCGTTTGGTCAAGGTCGGGCCAACATCGTCGACACTGCCGACATTGTCGGTGGCGAGGCCGTTGTTCTCCATGAAAACATTCAGCCTTACCAGATTCCCCTCAGTCACTTGCGGCGTAAAGCGCAGGGTCAGGGCGACATCCTGGCGTTCAATGGCGACCGACTGGGCACTTGGGTTGGATGTGTCGGTCAAGCGGTTGGTGATGATCGGGACGTTGGAACCGACGATAATTTCCGCCTCTTCGTTGTCCGACGTCAGCAATCGCGGTGCAGAGAGGATATTGACGTCGCTACTTTTTTTCGACAGGTTAATCAGTGCCGAAACCGCCGGCACGGTGATCAGAGTCCCATCCGGTCCGGGAACGGTGATCGGACTGAACAGCCCGCCGAGCATCAGGCCTTCAATCGACTGGTTTAATACGGTCGACAGTTCACTGAGCTTGGTACCGCTGTTGAAGTTACTTGTCCCGAAGACGGCGCTTTCGTCACCAATGGCGACCCCGCCCTGGAGCGAGACGCCGAGCGCCTGGGTGGCATCCATCGACAGCTCAAGGATCAGTGCCTCGACGTAGACCTGTTTCCGCTTGATGTCGAGTCGGGCGATGATCCCCTTGAGAGTTTCGTAGTCTTCCGGGTTAGCGTTGATGATCAGCGCGTTGGTCGGCTTGTCGGCGGTGATCGAGACCGGGCCCTCGCTGAGTGGTGTTTTGCCGGCCGCCTGGTTGGCTGCCGCCGGAATAGCGCGGTTCGTCGTGGCCTGCCGCTTGATGCCGGTCACGATCTCATTCAGGGTGGTCGCCAGGCTTTCGGCATCGGCGTTTTCAAGGTAATAGACGTTGATGTTGGAGCGTTCGGCGACCGGTTTTTCATCCAGCTTGGCGACCAGATCGCGAACGATCACAAGATCCTCCGGGGTGGCCAGCACCACCAGGGCGTTGGTGCGCGGGTAGGGGATGATCTTGCTCGCTTCACGGCTACCGGCGGTCTGCACGTTCTTGACCCTGGACCGGCGATTGATTGTCGGGGAGGCATTGGCAAAGACATCATTGAGGATCTTGGCGACCTCATCGGCGCTGGCATATTGCAGGGGCAGGATTTCGAACTGGTCGAGTGAGGTCGGTGTGTCGAGCTCATGGACGATTTTGATTAGCCGGTCGATATTGGCCGCGCTGTCGGTGATCACCAGCGTGTTTGAAGGGGCGAAAGCTATGAGATTGCTGGTTTTTGGGATCAGTGGGGTCAGGATGACCACCATCTCGGCCGCATCGACATTTTGCAACGGCACCAGCTGGGTGATGAACTCATCCCCCCGGGAGCGAGCGGGAATTTTAGAAACAACCGGCAGGTTGCTCTCCTTGGCATCACGCAGGGTGACAATCTTGTGCGCCTTGCCGGCCGGGACGACGGTGTACCCCTTGCTATTGAGGACCGCCAGGAACAGCTTGTAGGCTTCGGCCAGGGACATCGGTTCGGGCGAGATAATCGTCACGGTCCCTTTGACCGACTCGTCGTAGAGGAAATTTTTCCCGGTCAGCTCGCTGATCGTCTGAATCAGGTCGGTCAGTTCGACGTCCTTGAAGTCGAGCGAGATCTGGTCGCCGGCCGGCTTCTCTGCAGGGGCGGCCTGAACCGGGAGCGCTGCGCAGAGTAACAGGCTCAAGAGCAGGCCAATGCCGAGCCATTTTGCTAACTGTTGTCTCACCACGTAATGGGTCCTCCTCAGGTCATATCTAAGATTGTCAGTTGATTTCGTAGGCAAAGGTTTGTGGTGTCCCCTGTCGTTCCAGGGCGATATTGATCTGCTTGGCCTCACGCAGTTGCTGGAAAATCTGCAGAGCTTTCTCCGGGGTGTCGAGCTGAACGCCATTGACGTTGCGCAAGACATCTCCAACCTGGATGCCGAGCATCGAAAACAGCGATCCTGGGCGGATCATGCGGACGACAAAGCCGTCGGTATGGCCATCGACGATATTCGGTTCGACCCGGGCCTGACGCAGCAGTTCGTTGATATTGCTGCGAGCACGGTCGGCCTCTTCGGCCGGGATCAGCCAGCGGTTCTCGCCGATTTCCCGGATGCCCGAGTCGGATGTCTGGGCCTGTTTGACACTGCTGCTGCGGTTGCGGCTGCGGCTGGTCGACTTTTCCTTGCGGCCGCTGGTCGCGGTGGACGGTGCATTCAGGTCGATCTTGAGGGTTTCACGGCGACCGTTGTTTTCGATCACGACCTGGTTGCGCTGAATCTCGACCAGTTTGGCACCGCCCGGGAGGGTGGCACCAAGCAGATAGTTGTTGGTCTCACGCTCGGCCTCGATGATCGCCAGAGCTTTGGGCTCGCCGCTGACCGTGCCGAGCAGGGTCAGCTTGGTATTGGTACGGTTGGTCATGGCCGCAGGTTGGGTCGTAGTCGCCTGGCCGCCAAAGTCGCTCAGGTCGCCGACCTCGGCGTGGAACAGGTTGCGTTGCAAAATTGGTTTGTAACTGGCAAGTGACGGGACGCTGGTCTTTTTTAGCCGGGGGGAGATCGGTGCCGGTTGGCTGATGCCCGGTTGGCTGATGCCTAGTCCGAGCAGGGTCGCGGTCAACTGACCGAGCGAAAACCCGAGCAAAATTAGCAGCAGCAAGAGGATTTCCCGGACATATTTTTGAAACAGCAGCAGTAGTGTCATGGCGCAGGCGGTCAGGGGGTTAAGTAAATTCACAAAGTTTTACTAGGATAGGTATAACCGGTTGAAAAAGCAAGCGCCGTCGCCACCAGACCGAATGAATCGTAGCGCGCTGCAGCCGGTGAAAAGGTTGGTCAAATCGGCCAAATGGTTTACATTGGGCGCTGAACGCCAGCATAGCAAAAAGGACACCCCATGACTGATACTAAACGACTCTACCTGATCGATGGTTCCAGCTATATCTACCGCGCCTATTACGCCATTCGCCACCTCTCCAACAGTCAGGGGGAGGCGACCAATGCGGTGTTTGGGTTCACCAAGATGCTGCAGACCCTGATCAGGCAGGAACAGCCGGATCATCTGGCAGTGGTCTTCGATGCCAAGGGGCCGACCTTTCGCAAGGAGCTCTACCCCGATTACAAGGCCAATCGGTCGGCGATGCCGGAAGACCTGGTGCCGCAGATCCCGCTGATCAAGGAGGTGGTGCGGGCCTTTCGGCTGCCGCTGCTCGAGCACCCAGGCTACGAAGCCGACGATCTCATCGCCACCCTCGCCAGGCGCTATGCCGGAGAAGGCCTGGAAGTTACGGTCGTCACCGGTGACAAGGATCTGATGCAGATCGTCAATGATCGCATCACGCTGCTCGATACCATGAAGGGGAAACGCTCAGGCGCCGCCGAGGTTGTCGAACGCTTCGGGGTGCCGCCGCACCAGGTGCTCGAGGTGCTCGGACTGGCCGGCGACAGTTCGGACAACATCCCCGGAGTGCCGGGCATCGGTGAAAAGACCGCCAGCGAGCTGATTCGGCAGTTTGGCGACATCGAAAACCTGCTCAGCAACATCGACCAGGTCAAGGGGGCAAAGCGTCAGCAGAACCTGCGCGAATATGCCGACCAGGCCCGCCTGTCACGCCGGCTGGCCGATCTGGTTGACGACCTGCCGGTGTCCATCGATTATGCCGATTTGGCACTTGGTGAACCGGATGTGGCCCAGCTGGCTGAACTCTACGGGAGGCTCGAATTTCACCAGCTGCTGCAGGACCTCGCTGCGACCGATCAGGTCGCCGAACGGACCGCGGACGCCGGCGATTACCGGACCGTTACCAGCGAAGTGCAACTCGAAGACTTGATCACCCAGCTGCGCATCGCCGGTCGCTTTGCTTTCGATACCGAAACCACCAGCCTGCAGGCGGTGCAGGCCGAACTGGTCGGACTGTCGTTTTCGCTGGCGGCCGGCAGTGGCTGGTACCTGCCGGTCGGACACTATTACTTGGGGATGCCGGAGCAGCTGCCTTTGGCGTTGGTGCTGGAAAAGCTCACGCCGCTGCTCGAAGATGAAACGGTCGCCAAGATCGGCCAGAATATCAAGTACGACGCCCTGGTGCTGCGTAACGCCGGGGTGACCCTGGCCGGCATCAGCGACGACACCATGGTCCTCTCTTACCTGACTCATCCCGAAGCCAAGTCGCACGGTCTCGATGCATTGGCCAGCGATCATCTGAACCATCGCATGATCCCCTACAAGGAGTTGACCGGCAGCGGCCAGAAACAGATCGGCTTTGCCGAGGTCGAGGTGGAAAAAGCCGCGGTTTATGCCGCCGAAGATGCCGATATCACCTGGCAGCTGGCAGATAAGCTGCTGGCGGAACTGCCGGAAAGCGGTGCCGAACGGCTCTATCGCGAGGTCGAGATGCCGCTGGTCGAGGTGTTGACCCGGGTTGAGTGGCAGGGGGTGCGGGTTGATGCTGAATTCCTGGCCGGATTGTCGAAAGAGATGGCCAAGGAGTTGTCCCGTCTCGAAGCCGAAATTCACGCCTTGGCCGAAGGTCCGTTCAATATCAACTCTCCCAAGCAGCTTGGCGAAATCCTCTTCGAGAAGCTCGGCCTGCCGCGCGGCAAAAAGACCAAGACCGGCTGGTCGACCAATGTCGAGGTTTTGACGAATCTTGCCGAAGAGCATGCCATCGCGGCGAAGATCCTCGAGTACCGCTCGGTTGCCAAGCTCAAAAGCACCTACACCGATGCCCTGCCGCAGTTGATCAACCCATCGACCGGGCGGATTCATACCAGCTTTAACCAGGCGGTGACCGCCACCGGGCGGCTTTCGTCGAGCGATCCGAACCTGCAGAATATTCCGATCCGTAGCGCTGCCGGCC
>DATFMT010000115.1:0-6884 GCA_035266745.1 Geothermobacteraceae bacterium
GAATCCGCTCGCGCCGGTTGCCGGAAGCTCGCTGGTCCGAATGCTGCTGATCGAAGCGAGCGGCGGATGCTCGTCGCACAGCACCCGGCCAAATTCCGCCAGGTCCGCAGCAGCCCCTTCAACCTCGATCGTCACTCCGCGGCTGTCGTTATTGACCCAGCCGGCCAGACCGAGTCGTACGGCGGTCTGGTAGACAAAGGGGCGAAATCCGACCCCCTGCACTATTCCTTCAATCGTCAATCGCTGACGGAACAAATTCACCTCGGCGCTGGCAACAGGTTCGCTCCCTGTTTAGCACAGCGTCACCAGGATTGGCAATCATCCGATCAGCCGTGGGCGACCCGCGGAGTACGCAGCAATTTGGTGAACGCATCGGCCGTGAGCGGGCGGCCAAAGTAATACCCTTGAAAAGCCACGCAACCAAGCTCCGTCAGGAAGCGTTCCTGATCTGCCGTTTCGACCCCTTCAGCCATCACCTTGAGACCGAGACCAAAGCCCATAGCGATAATCGCTGTGACGATCGCCGCATCATCACGACATTCGGGCAAGCCACTGATAAACGAACGATCGATTTTGAGCAGATCGATGGGGAAGTGCTTGAGATAACTGAGCGAGGAATAGCCGGTACCAAAATCATCAACCGCCAGATGCAGACCGACCTCGCGGAAGCGGGTCAGGCAATGAATGGCGTGATCGAAATCGCGCATGACCTCGGTTTCGGTAATTTCCAGGCCGAGCCGCCAGGGCTCGAGGCCGGTCTGATCGAGGATCCGACGAACCTTGGTCACCAGATCCTGGTCCTGGAATTGCATCGGCGACAAGTTGACAGCGACCCGCAGCCTGCCTAAATCATCGTCCTGCCAGCGACGCGCCTGCTGACAGGCCTGCAACAGCACCATTTCGCCGAGGGGCCGAATCAGCTGAGTCTGTTCAGCAAGAGGAATGAACCGGTCAGGCTCGACCAGGCCCCACAGGGGATGACGCCAGCGCAACAGTGCCTCGGCACCGATAACTTGCCCTGTCGCTGCATCGACCTGCGGCTGATAGAGAAGAAAGAATTGTTCTTCTTCGATGGCACGACGCAGGTGCTCCTCCAGGAGCAGCTGTTCGGTCACGACCGTATTCATCGCCGGCGTGAAAAAGCGCAAATCGCCCTGCTGTTTTTGCTTGGCCTGCGCCTGGGCGGCGTCAGAGTGGCTGAGCAGGGCTCGGGCATCCCTGCCATCGTGGGGATAAACGGCAATACCAATGCTGGCCGAGAGAAACAGGCGCCGCTCCTCCAGCAGCATGGGCTGGCGGACCGTTTCGAGGAGCGACTTGGCAACCTCGCGGGCAGATCGGTTTCCGGGTCGCAGCTGCGCAAGGACCACGAAGCTGTCTCCACCAAGCCGGGCGACGGTATCCTCTGCCTCCAGGACCTTCCGCAGGCGCTGGGCCACGTTGGCTAGGACCTGGTCGCCGAACTCGTGCCCGTAGGCATTATTGATTTTCTTGAAACGATCCAGGTCAAGGCACAGAACCGCCAGCTCACGGCGACCATGTTCGGCGTGCAGCAGTTCCTGTTCGAGCCGGTCGCGCAGCAGGGTCTGGTTTGGCAGACCGGTCACAGAATCGAAATGGGCCAGGTAACGCGCCTCATTTTCCGCCGCGCGCAATTGGGTGACATCAACCACGGTTCCGGAGATGCCGGCCTTGTTGCCAACTTCATCGTAAAAGACCGCCTTGTGGAAGATCACATCACGGCGGTCACCACTTCCCGTTACCACTGCAGATTCGTAGACCTGAGTCCCCCCCTGCTTAATCAGCTCCAGGTCTGCCTGTCGATAGACCTCGGCCAGCGTAGAAGGTGCGACACCAAAGACCTCCTGACCGAGTATCTCCTCCCGCGGCTTGTTGAGAAATTTGACAAAAGCATCGTTGCAGCCGAGATATTTCCCCTCGGCATCCTTGAAAAAGATCGGCATCGGATTGGCGTTCAGGACCGTCTGATGGAGTCGGGCCTGTTTGATCAACGCATGCATATTGTCCAGACGATTCAATTCTGCCGCGGTTCGTTTTCCGGCGCATTTCAGGAGCTGCACAAGCTCCGGCGATTCATCACAGGAAGGGCCATAAATCAGCAGCCAGCCGAAGGGTTTTCCCGCGTCATCCTGCAGAGCGCTGCCAAGGAAAGCACCAGCACCGGTCGCACGGAGCAGAGGGTCGTCCGGACATCTATGGTTCGCCGAGTCAGGCCAGACCCAGCTCGGTTCCAGGATCTGGCCGAGGCTTGGCAGCCCACTGCCGAGGCAGCCATCGGGGTCAACCTCGGCCGAGAATCCTGCAGAGAAGGCTATTTCGGGGGCCGAGGAAGGATCATCGCTGGAGCGCACAACCAAGAGTTGGCGGGAACCGCACAGCGAGTGAAAACAGGGAAGCAACGCAGAGAGGAAGGCCTGCCCGGTCGTTGCAAACAATCCTTCCGGTAGGCAGGTGGTGGCAGTGGCAGTTTGGGGAGACATCAGTCCAAGCTCCGACAACTAGTGATTGACGCCCCCTCATAACATAAAACACTGTTAGTTTATAACACGTATACGCCATATAAAAAAGCTAATTCTTTGTTAAAACAATCACATAACTACCTGTTATTTATGGTCTTTATGTACAGTTCTGGTCTGTTCTACTTTACTGCCACATCTCTACAAAAAAAGCCCCGGGTTCGGAGGAGGGTGAACCCGGGGCAAAAGACCCTAAAGGGGAGTAAGGGCCTGACAAACTGTCTGTGTTAGTTGGGGACCAACTGCACCCAGGCTGGCAGTTGATCGATCACAACATCGAAAACCGGAATGACCAGCACGTAGGTGATGGCGACGGTGAGAAAGATGCCGACGACGTTGAGTCCGAAACCACTGCGCACCATCTGCGGAATGGTGACGTAACCGGAACCGAAGACGATCGCATTCGGCGGTGTCGCAACCGGCAGCATGAAGGCGCAGGAGGCCGCAATCGCCGCCGGGATCACCAGCAGCAGCGGGCTCTGCCCCAGGCCGATAGCGACTGCCGACAGGATCGGCATGACCATGGCGGCGGTTGCCGTATTCGAGGTCAGTTCAGTGAGAAAGATGATCAGGGTGGTCACGGCGACGATGAGGACCAGCACCGGCGCCTGGTCGAGCAGGCCGACCTGGTTACCGATCCAGTCGGCCAGCTTGGTCGCTTTGAAGCCACTGGCGAGCGACAGCCCGCCACCGAACAGGATCAGGACTCCCCAGGGCATTTTCGACGCCCAGTGCCAGTTCATGACGAACTCGTTCTTTTTCAGGTTGATCGGAATCAGAAACAGCACCAGCGCCCCGCTCATGGCAATGGCGGCATCGGTCACCAGTTTCGGGTCGGGGAACAAAAAGCCAAGCTGCTTGCGGAAGATCCAGCCGAGCGCGGTCAAGCCGAAGACCAGTGCGGTCCAGCGCTCGCCGGCGCCCATGGCACCCATCTGCTTGAGCTCCTGGTTGATCAGGTCACGGCCTCCGGGAACTTTTTTCAGTTTCATCGGGTTGGCAATTTTGGTCAGCCAGAACCAGCAGAGCGGCAGCATCACCGCGACCAGCGGCACCCCGACCAGCATCCACCTGGCAAAGGTGATTTCATAGCCGTAGGTCTTCTGCAGATAGCCGGCCAGCACGGTATTGGGCGGGGTACCGATCAAGGTGGCGACCCCACCGATCGATGCTGCGTAGGCGATCCCCAGCATCAGGTTGAGACCGAAGGCAAAGCTCTCCGGTGAGAAATCGATCTCCTTGTCGAGCCCTTCCTTGCGTCCCTCATCGATGATATGGGTAATGATTGCCAGACCGATCGGCATCATCATGACGGTTGTCGCGGTGTTGGAGACAAACGCCGACAACACCCCGGTCGCGACCATAAAGCCGAAGATCAGTCGCCCCGGCGAGAAACCGACCGCCTTGACGATATTCATCGCAATGCGCCGATGCAGGTTCCAGCGCTGCATGGACAGCGCGATGATAAAACCGCCCATGAACAAAAAAATCAGGTGGCTGGCGTAGGGCGCCGTGGCCGCCTGGGTTTTCATGATTCCGAGCATGGGAAACAGGGCAATCGGCAGCAGACTGGTCGCCGGAATCGGAATCGATTCGCACATCCACCAGGTCGCCATCAGCAGGGCGACCGCGGCCATCTTCTGTGCCACCGGCGCCATCTCCGGTGGCGTCGGCACCAGCAGCATGACTGCGAACAGCAGCGGACCGAGCCAGAGACCGACCCTCTGCCGCCGGGTGTACTCACGCGGATCGCCCTCTTCCACGCCCTGGGGTGAACTGTGCAGCCGCCGGGTATGCTCAGCCGGTGCCTCTTCAATTTCGTCAGCAAGGTCGACATCATGCTCAGTCTGTACACTTGAAACGACCTGATTTCTTTGGCCATGCAGTTTTTGCAGCATGTCGAATGGACGAAACAGCACCAGCTGTTTCGATTCATCATGCCAATTCCAGAGGCGATTCCAAACGGCGCTCATCATCAGGCGGTCACTCCTTCTCTGTTATCATGCGGTCCGGGTTTGCGAATTCCTAGAAATAGCAACGCAGGTGCCAAATGCCACCCGCTGCGATGTGACCGCGGAGAATAATCCAGATTATGCTTATTATTTAGATGGTTAGCGCGGTGAAACTCTTGAGGTGGGAGTCAACCTGGCCCGGAGACGACGTGTGACTGGCGCAAAATACGGCTGTTTTTGGCCGCTTTGCATGGACTTTCGACGCTGATTGAAATCAACCTGAAAATGGTGGTGCTCGAACTGCAGTAAGATGCCGGGATCAGCTGAAGAAGAGTGATAAAAGTTGACTATTTTGATCGGAATTCCTGAAAAAAGTTCAATAGCCGTTATAGTGTAAATATATCAGCACGTTTTATCGACAAGAGCGACAAGATCAGACCCTTATTCACTGACATGACAAGCCGCGGGAGCCAGGGAGGGAGAAAGGTAGTCCCATGGCTCAGCTTTTTCATCTGCACTGCCGACACTGTGGCGAGCGACTGGCCAACAACTCCAGTCCCTACTGTTCACCCTGCAACCTCTACCTCTGCTATCGCGCCATGCCGTTGCTGTTGGGGATGCTCATGACCGGACAACTCCAATTGCAGCCGACCTATGTCACTCATGAAACACCCTGGTACCCAGCCCGTCGCGGCTATGAGGACAAAAGCGTGCTGATCTGGGAATAAACAGCGCGCGGTGACATTTAAGACTGACTCTGGAAATCAAATCACTCGTTGTCCCCGGCGAGTTCATGTTTCTCCAGCTTGTAGCGCAGGGTACCTCGCGGGACATTGAGCAAGCGTGCGGTCTTGGCAACATTACCGCCGGTAATCTCCAGCGCCTTGGCGACCAGATTCTTTTCGATCTCGCCAACCATCTCCTCGAGCATGATGCCTTCCGGAGGTATTTCATAGGAAAAGGCCGCTTCCTTGCGCGGCATCTCCCCCCAGATCTCCCCGGGGAGCTGGCCCGGTTGAATGATCTCGACATTGTGCATGATGCAGATCCGCTCAACGACGTTTTTCAGTTCGCGGACATTCCCGGGCCAATGGTAGCGCAGCAGCAGGTCAAGAGCCTCGCGGGAGATCTCGCGCATCCGTTTGTTGAATTCGCCGCTGAACCGCTTGAGGAAATATTCGAGCAAGGGGGGGATGTCCTCCTTGCGTTCGCGCAGTGGCGGGATATGGATCGGAAAGACGTTGAGTCGGTAATATAGATCTTCGCGGAAGCTTTTGTCCTCGATCGCTACTTTCAGGTTACAGTTGGTCGCGGCGATGACCCGCACGTCGATATCGATGTTCCGGGTGCCGCCCAGGCGCCTGATCTTGCGATCCTCGAGCACCCGCAACAGTTTAACCTGGAGGTTCATGTCCATTTCGCCGATTTCATCGAGGAAAATGGTGCCGCCGTTGGCCTCTTCGAACAGACCTATCTTGCGGCTCTTGGCATCGGTAAACGCCCCCCGCTCATGTCCGAACAGCTCGGTCTCGAGCAGGTTGAACGGCAGCGAGCCACAATTGATCTCGACGAAGGGTTTGCTACTGCGCGGCGAGAGGTTGTGGATCGCCCGGGCGACCAGCTCCTTGCCGACCCCGCTTTCACCGGTCACCAGCACCGTGGCATGCTCATGCTTGGCGACCTCGCGGATCTGCCGGTAAACCTGCAGCAGTGACTCGCTGGAACCGACCATATCGGCCGAGTTGGGCAGATTCTGGTTGCGGCCACCCCGTTTCAGCGAACGGACTTCGCGGCGCAGGTTCTGGGTTTCCAGCGCCAGCCGGACAATCAGGTGGATGGCATCGGCCTTGAATGGCTTCTTGATATAGTCGTAGGCGCCGAGTTTGAGTGCCTCGACCGCGCTCTCCACGGTGCCGTAGCCGGTAATAATAATCACCAGCACATCCGGATCGACCTCCTTGAGAGCTCGCAGCACGTCCAGGCCGCTTTTGGCGCCCAGGTTCAGATCGAGCAGCACCAGGGCGATATCTTCTTCGGAAACCAGCTTGACCGCTTCCTCGCCCTTCTCGGTCGAGAGCGGCCGGTAGCCATCCTCGGCCAGGATTCGTTCGAGGTTCTCGCGGATAAAGGCTTCGTCATCAACAATCAGGATTTTTTCCATGGTCGGTCGACTCCCCGGGGTGGGCGGCTCAATGAAACCTGCTAGCTCTCTTTGGCTTCATTATCCGGCAAACCATATCCGGGAGCAAGAAAAAAGGTGAATTTTCGCCACAATTCAGGGAGCTAGGCAACGGAACGCGGAAAGGATTGGCGACTAATGGCCATCCGGGTAGGGAGTCTGGGCAGGCAGCCAGATCGTGAACGAGGTCCCCATGCCTTCCCGACTGGTGACCTG
>DATFMT010000116.1:0-2743 GCA_035266745.1 Geothermobacteraceae bacterium
CCCAGGGACCTTGTGTACCTTGGCCAGTTCATAAAGCTCGTCACGTGAATATTCGCGTTCACCGGCCGCCTCATCAGGAGAAGCGTCGTCCGTCTCGACCACATCGGCAAGTTCTTCCGCCTCATCATCGAACTCTTCAAGCTCGGCTTCGGCGGCACGGGTTTCACTCTTGATATCGATTTTCCAGCCGATCAGTTTGGCGGCCAAACGCACATTCTGGCCTTTTTTACCAATCGCCAGTGAGAGCTGATCGTCCGGAACGATAATTTCCAGTGCCTTCTCTTCGTTGTCAACGTAAACCCGGGTCACCTCGGCCGGAGAAAGCGCGGCACAGGCGAAACGTGCCGTATCAGGGGTCCAGGGGATGATGTCGATCTTTTCGCCCCGCAGTTCGGAGACCACATTCTGGACTCGGGAACCGCGCATACCGACACAAGCGCCGACCGGGTCGACATCCGGATCGTTCGATAAAACGGCAATCTTGGCACGGCTGCCCGGCTCGCGAGCTACCGACTTGATCTCGACAATCCCTTCGGCGATTTCAGGCACTTCGGTTTGGAACAGGGCAGCCACTACCCCGGGTGCCGTCCGGGAGAGGATGATTTGCGGCCCCTTGGTTGACATCTTGACTTCCGAGATATAGGCACGCACGCGATCCCCCTGTCGGTAGTTTTCCCGGGGAACCTGCTCGCGATGAGGCAAAAGTGCTTCGGCGCGGCCCAGGTCAACGATCAGGTCACCGCGCTCATAACGGCGTACGATACCATTGACCAGTTCACCGGTCCGACCCTTGAATTCGTTGAACACCCCTTCCCGCTCGGCCTCACGCACTTTCTGGATAATGACCTGTTTGGCCGTCTGGGCAGCAATCCGGCTGAAACCGCTGGCATCCATCTTCATCCCGAGCGAATCACCGATCTCGGCTTCGGGGTCGATTTCCGTAGCTTCTTCGACGTCGATTTCCTTGTAGGAGTCGACCACCTCATCAACAACCGTCACAAACTCGAAAATCTCAACCTCGCCGATCTCGTCGCTGTAATGCGCCTCAAGATCACGGGTGTTACGATATTTCTTGTTGGCGGCGGAGAGGACAGCGGATTCGAGGGCTTCAACCAGGACGGCCCGGTCAATCCCCTTGTCTTTAACCACCTGGTCAATAATGTGGTTCAGATTCTGCTCCATGTGAAACCCCCTATACCCTGTCTCAGGGCAAGTCGATAAATAATTTAGAATTGCGGATCGAGGTTGGCCTTGGCGATCTGCTTATACTGCAAGCTGACCACGCCCCCCTTGCGATCCTGCTGTTCAATATTGACAGTGTCGCCGTCGATTCCGAGCAGGACACCGGTAAATGTTTTCCGCAACTGGCCGCGGCCATCCGGATCGAGCTGTTCAAAGGTCTTGACCTTAACGGTCTGGCCGGCAAAACGCTCGTAATCCTTCGGCTGCTTAAGGGGCCGATCCAGTCCGGGCGATGAGACCTCGAGTCGATAGGCATGGCTGACCAGCTCCTCAACCTCGATCAGGTCATCGACCTCCCGGCTGATTTCGGCACAATCGTCAAGCGTGATCCCGCCCGGCTTATCGATATAGATCCGAACAAACCAGTCACGCCCCTCGCGCTGGTATTCCAGGTCAACCAGCTCGAACTGACGATCCTCAAGGACCGGGAGGATCAGTTCGGCGATGCGTCCCGTCATCGATTCTGCAGCCAATGCAAACCCCAAAAATAAAAAAAGCGAGCTATAAAAGCCCACTTTCCAATCTAACCGGTTAGTGACTTCAAACTGATAGCACTTATGCTGGATTATTGCAAGTGAAAAATCCCCTATCTGGTGACCAGGGACAGCCCGGAGAGGACCTCTGCAAGGCGTTGCAGGTCCTCTTCACTGCGCGCTTCATCCGTGTAATAGATAAAGACCCAGTAACGATCGACGAAGCTGATCACGCCGACAAATCGACGCGGTTCGCCGTCGCGCTGGTAGGTCGCATCGACCCGGTAGGCAACCGCTGCCCCCTTGAGCGCGTACTCATGGTCATCGCTGACGACGTCGGTCAGATCCGGTTCCTGGGACAACTCATCTTTGGCATATCTTGCCGACTTGGCAATGCTCTCCTTGGGGGGCGGGTCATCTTCCGCATTGATCACACTGAAATCGATCTCCAGATGGGCTCGCGTCTGCGGATTATAGAGGAACAGCTCATTGTTAGCCAACCGCTTGCGCACCTGTTGTTCAAGCTCCTCCGGGACCGGTTTGCCGGCCTCCCGCAGGTGCCTGGCTACATGCTCGGTCGTCTGGCGGACCAGGAACTCGGGAGCGGAAGAGGTCGCCTGCCAGCCCTGCGGCTGCCGATACACGAGGGCTAGGTGATCGGAAACCGTCAGGGTCGCGGCAGAAGTCGCAATGGCGGATGCACAGAGGGCAAAAACAACAAGGGAAAGGCGCAGCAATAAGCCCATGAATCACTCCTGGTTGCCGACAGTATAGCAGAAACAGCCCTTGTTTCAGCGTCGTTCCAGCAGGGTCACGCTTTCCAGGTGATAGGTCTGCGGAAACAGATCGAACACCTGGCTCGACACAACACGATAACCTTGTCGCAGCAGCGCGAGGTCACGCACCAGGGTGATCGGATCGCAGGAAATATAGATGATCCGCTCCAGATTCAGCCTGAGTAAAGCCTGGACCACATCCCGCCCGGCACCAACCCGTGGCGGATCGAGCAGAACCAGGTCGAATTGCTG
>DATFMT010000117.1:0-2055 GCA_035266745.1 Geothermobacteraceae bacterium
GACCGGTTGGTCCCTTTCAAGCTCGAGGCCAGGACCAGGCTCTTGAGAGTCTTTTCTCCCATAATGACGATGGCATGCTCCAGGGTGTTGACCTGGCGTCGCAGGCTGTAGAAGGACGAATTGGCAATTTTCAGTACCCGCGCCGAAACCGCCTGGTCGCTGGAAATGATGGTGGCCAGTTTGTCGGCGGAGGTCGTCGGATCCTGGAGCAGGTCAAGAATCTTGACCGCCACCATCGGCATCGACGGCAAGTCTCCGACCAGATTGACGACTGATTGTAAATTTTGTCGCATGTTCATCCCTCGCGGTTGTCTGTTGCTATTTGTATCTATCGACAGACTGACCGGAGAATTTAAGCCAAATAATGCGTCATACCGCAATTAATCTTGCCGGAGCGAAACCGCAGACGCTGGCAGCCCCCGATCCCGCAGTTTCATTCATCGGAACGGCTCTTTTCCTGCTTGTTAGCCGGCGGATCGACCCCGCGAGGCAACAGGACCCAGAGTCTGACCGGCTGCTTCATGCGCCCGGCGTAAGACTCCGCCTCCGTCCCCATGCCCCAGAAAAAATCGGCCCGCACCCGGCCCTTGATCGCGCCGCCGGTATCCTGGGCAATCATCAACTGCCGCAGCGGCAGGTCATCGCCGGGCCAGGTTGTCGCCAGAAAGACCGGTGCCCCGAGCGGGACAAATCGACGGTCGACCGCCAGGCTTCGCCTCGGAGTCAGAGGAATGCCCATGGCTCCGGGCGGGCTCTGCATCTCGACCGGCAGCTCGCGGAAGAACACGTAACTCGGGTTCTCGGCCAGCAGTTGATCGACCTGATCAGGGTTGTCCCTGGCCCAGGCACGGATATTCTGCATCGACATCTGCGCGCGGGTCATAACGCCGCGCTCGAGCAGCAGCTTGCCGATCGAGCGATACGGATGACCGTTTTGCTCGGCGTAATTGACCATGATGTTTTCGCCGTTCGGCAGGCGCATCCGCCCGGACCCCTGGATATGCAGGAAAAACAGTTCGACCGGATCGGCAACCCAGAACAGTTCCTTGTCGGCGACATCGGCCAGACCGGCATCAATCTCCGCGCGATCATAATAGGGAATCACCCGGCGTCCGTCGAGACGGCCACGCAGTCGATAATCACCCAATTCGGGATAGACCTTGCTCAGATCGACAATGAGCAGGTCGTCGGGCACCCCGTAGACCGGGTAGCGGTAGACATCGGTCCGGGTCCGGCTCGCATTGAGATCGGGGACATAATAGCCGGTCAGCAAGCCTTCCTCGCTGCCGTCTTCCTGCTGCAGTATCCAGGGGATGAACCATGTCTCGAAATAGTCACGGACCGCGAGGGGATCGGCGACATCGATCTCTGCGCCGGCGGCGCAGGCGGCCTCCCAGCCGTGCCGCCACTTGAGCGCCTGGCAGCCTTGTCGAAACGCCAACATGGCGTCAATCGGGTTGTCGTTGCGCCAGCCGGGCAGTTCGGCCCAAAAGACCTGGCGAGCCGGCTCCGCCGGCGCTTCCGGTGCCGGCGGAGCCTTGATGCAGGCCGGGATCAGAAACACGATCAACAGCAGGGCACAGCGGTGTACATGAAACATCAGTCGAATATCATTCATCATCTATCCAGTCAGCATTGAGCATCTCAGAACATGTCGACCGGGTCGATATCGACGACCAGGGCGACTCCGCGCGGAACCAGCTTTTCGACCTGCGGCAATTCCGCCAGGCGCCGCCGGATATCGCTACGCTGTTTCCCCTTGAGCAGAATCTGCTGACGCCACTTACCGCGCAGTTTGGGCAGCAGACAGGGTGCGGGGCCCAGCACCTCGACCCGCCCGCTGCCGTGGCGCAACTGATCGGCGACCTGTTGGGCCGCCCGTTCAACGACCTGCCGGTCGTTGCCTGACAGGACCAGGTTGACCAGCCAACCAAACGGCGGATAACCGAGTTCCAGGCGAAAGGCAGCTTCATCGGCAAAAAATCTTTGGTAATCATGCTCGGCAGCACTGGTCAGGGCATAATGTTCCGGAGCATAGGTCTGGATCAGAACTCG
>DATFMT010000118.1:0-21181 GCA_035266745.1 Geothermobacteraceae bacterium
CACACTGATCGCCTGGTACTTCGGCAACAGCTGCTCCAGCGCGCCGTCAGGGTCTTCTGCGCCAACAATCTCCTGTTTGGCCATCATCTCCGGATTACCACCGAGCACAATGTCGGTCCCGCGGCCGGCCATGTTGGTTGCGATGGTCACCGCCCCCTTGCGGCCGGCCTGGGCGACGATCTGCGCTTCGCGGTCATGCTGCTTGGCGTTCAAAACATTATGCGGCACGCCCTGTTTCTTGAGAATTTCGGCGATCCGCTCGGAATCCTCGATCGAAATAGTGCCGACCAGGACCGGCTGCCCCTGCCGGTGCTTTTCGATGATATCCACCACGACCGCCTTGAATTTCTCCTGCTCGGTCTTGTAGATCAGGTCGGCATTGTCGATCCGCACCATCGGCTTGTTGGTTGGGATGACCACGACATCGAGCTTGTAGATCTCCGAAAATTCGGCCGCTTCGGTGTCGGCGGTACCGGTCATCCCGGAGAGTTTCTCGTACATGCGGAAATAGTTCTGGAAAGTAATCGTCGCCAGGGTCTGGTTTTCATTTTCGACCTTGACTCCCTCCTTGGCCTCGACCGCCTGGTGCAGGCCGTCACTCCAGCGCCGCCCCGGCATCAAGCGACCGGTGAACTCGTCAACGATATGCACCTGGCCATCCTTGACCACGTAATCGACATCCCGCTTGAACAGGGCATGGGCCTTGAGCGCCTGGTTGACGTGATGCAGCACCTCGATATTGCTCGGCTCGTAGAGGTTCTCGATATTCAGCAGCTGCTCGACCTTGGCCACCCCGGCTTCGGTCAAGGCCGCCGACTTGGCCTTTTCATCGACCGTATAGTCGCCGGTGTGCTCTTTGGTCGCCTGGCCGATCTTGCCGTCGCGATGCTCGATCGTCTCCCCCTTCACCAGACGGGGGATAATCCGATTGACCGCAGCGTAGAGGTCACCCGAGGTTTCCGACGGGCCGGAGATGATCAGCGGCGTCCGCGCCTCATCGATCAGGATCGAGTCGACCTCGTCGACAATGGCAAAATGTGGTTCGCGCTGGACATAATCCTCCAGGGCGAACTTCATGTTGTCCCGCAGGTAGTCGAAACCGAATTCGTTGTTGGTGCCGTAGGTGATGTCGCAGCCATAGGCGTCCTGACGCTGCTGCTCGGTCAGACCATGCACGATACACCCCACCGACAAGCCGAGGAACCGGTGGATCCGTCCCATCCAATCGGCATCGCGGCTGGCCAGATAGTCATTGACCGTCACGACGTGAACGCCGCGGCCGGTCAACGCATTCAGGTAGGAGGGCAGGGTCGCCACCAGGGTTTTACCTTCACCGGTCCTCATCTCGGCGATTTTACCCTGGTGCAGGACCATGCCGCCGATCAGCTGGACATCGAAGTGGCGCATGTTCAGCACCCGTTTGCCGGCCTCACGAACCGTGGCAAACGCCTCGGGGAGTAGGTCGTCCAGGGATTCGCCCTGGGAAAGCCGCTGACGAAAGTCTGCTGTTTTGCCCTGCAACTGGGCGTCGTTCAGGGCTGAATATTCCGCATCAAGACTATTGATCCGGTCGACAACCGTCTGCAGCCGCTTTAGCTCGCGCTCGTTCTTGCTGCCGACGATCTTTTTCATGATGGAACCAATCATAGGAAATCTCCCGAAAGCTTGTTTCAATATGGCCTTTTGAACCCGGTTGGGAAGAGCGGGGATTCTAACATATGGGTATCGCCCCCACAAGACCAAAGCAGCCGCCATCCAAGCGTATAAAACAAAAAAGCCCCGGCTCGCCGGGGCTTGATTGCGTCATCAGGAATGCAAGTCTACAGGTACTTGCGTGGGTTCAACGGCACACCGTTACGCCTGACTTCGTAATGAACATGGGACCCGGTCGATGAGCCGGTATTGCCGACGGAAGAGATCCTCTCTCCACGCTTGACCCGTTGCCCGACTTTGACCAGCAGCTTGGAATTATGGGCATAGTAGGTCTTGTAGCCATAACCATGTTCGAGCACGATTAGCTTGCCGTAGCCGGGAGTGGTTTCTGCCCGGGAGACAATTCCATCAGCCGTCGCGTAGACCGGGGTCCCGGTCCGGGCGGCGATATCGATGCCTTCGTGCATCTTACGGCGACCGGTGAACGGCGATTTGCGCATGCCGAATCCGGAAGTCACCCAGCCTTTGGTCGGCCAGCCCTCCGGCTTGGCGGCCAAGAGGGAGCGCTGATCGTTAAGAAAGCCCTGTATCTCCTCCTGACTCTGCCGGTGCAGGTCGATCTGAAGACGCACTTTTTCGATCTCCTGCTGCAGGTCAGAAATTGCTGCGGTCGGCGGCAACTCCGGGGCGCCGCCGACTCCGGTCATGGCATCCGACGTGGGTGTCAACTGGGCCATCACCCGGACCTTGGCATCATTCTGGGCCAACAGCTGAAGGTCCTGCTGGAGGATCTGTAGCTGGTTGGCCAAGCTGGCGAGCTCAAGCCGCTGGTCAAGATTGACCGACTTCAGGCGGGCAAATTCCTGTTGGTCAAAACGGAACTGGACCTCAGCATAGATCAGCACCGAGACAACCAGCAGCAACACCAGCGCTGTGCCCAATAATCCGCGGACCAGGTTTCGATGAATCCGGAATCGACGGACCTGATGGGACCCTTCCGGGATAATCAGTACTGTGAACTTTCCTGCGGACACTGAGACCCTCCCGAACCGGGAATGCAAGGTTTAGCGACGTAACCTATAAATCCCGGCAGATATAAAAACAACCAAGGAACAACTACGAATTTTAATTAATAAATTAAGGCTGACAACAATGTCAAGCTTCCGACTCCGCTGTTTGCCGAAGCCTGCAACGATTTTTGTCACCGGCTACAAATCGATACTCACGGCGATCTCGTCACACTCGGGGAACTTGGCGCAGTTGATACAGTCACGCCAGATCTTCTGCGGCAGCTCGGATTTATCAATTTCGGCAAATCCCAGCTTGGCAAAAAACCCCGGTTTGTAGGTCAGGGCAAAGACCTTGGCGAGGCCGAGTTCGCGGGCCTCGTCGAGACAACTTTGCACCAGTTGACGACCGATCCCGAGACCGGCCTGGCTCTCATCCACGGCCAACGACCTGACTTCGGCCAGATCAGCCCAGGAGACATGTAACCTAACTGTTCCGACCACCTTGCCATCGACCTCGTAAACATAGAAATCCCGAATAAATTCATAGATTTCCGCCAACGAGCTAGGCAGCATTTCACCCTGCCTGGCAAACTGCAGCAGCAATTGATGGATCTGTTTGGCATCAGCGATGCGAGCTACACGCACCATATTGGCACCCTCTCCCCAGGTCGATTCCGACGATCCGGAAACCCCTCAGGTCATGGCAGGTTTCTGGATCATTTCCCGAGCATGCTCCAGGGTCCGATCGGTGACCTTAGCTCCACCGAGCATCCGGGCCATTTCCAGCACCCGCGTTTCATCTTTGAGCTGAACCAGGGCGGTGAAAGTCCGACCGCCATCCTCCATTTTTTCGACCCGGTAATGGGCATCGGCGAAGGCTGCGACCTGGGGCAAATGGGTGATGCACAAAACCTGCAATCCACATGCCACACTTTTGAGTTTTTCACCGACCACGCTGGCAGCCGCTCCACCGATCCCGGCATCGACCTCGTCAAAAATCAGCGTCGCCACTCCCTGGCTATCTGGCGCGGCGCGTTTCAGGGCGAGCATGATCCGGGAGAGTTCCCCCCCCGAGGCAATCCAGGCCAAGGGTCGCAGCTCTTCACCTGGATTGGGTGACAGGTAAAATTCCAGTCGCTCGAAACCGAGCAGCTCAGGCTTGTCGTGCGGGAAAATCCGTACTTCGAAGCGGGCGCGGGGCATGGCCAGGTCACCCAGTTCGGCGGTCACCAGTTCCGCCAGTTTGAGCCCGGCGGAGCGACGCGACTGGCTCAACTGAGCTCCGACCTCTGCCAGTGACCGTTTGACCTCGGCGGTCATTTTCTGCAACCCCTCACGGGTTGCGCCGACATCTTCAAGATTGGCCAGTTCCTGCTCGATCCGAACCAGCTCGTCGAGAATTTCCTCTATGGTCGGTGCGTATTTCTTTTTCAGCTGGCCAAGCTTGGCAAGTCGCACTTCAACCTGATCCTGACGGCCCGGTTCGAAACTGATCCGACCGGCATAGTCACGCAACTGTACGGCAACATCTTCGAGAGAATACTGGCAATTACTGGTAATCTCCGCCAACTCGCCAAGCCTGGGATCGATCTGTCCGAGCGCGATCAGAGCCGTCGAGACCTGCTGGAGGGTTTCGCAAACTGCCCCCTCGGAGCCATACAACTGCTGATAACCTCCCACAGTCGCCTGGTTGAGCTTTTCTGCATGTTGCAACAGTTTGCGCTCCTGCTCGAGCTCGGCATCCTCCCCCGCGACCAGCTCGGCCGCCGCGATCTCACGTTGCTGAAAGCGCAGAAAGTCGATACGCTGCTGGCGATCCCGCTCGGCCTCCTCCAATTGTCGAAGCTTGCCGTTCAGGCTGATGAGCCTTTGATAGTGGGCCTGGTAGCTCTCGAGCAGCTGCTGGTGTCCGGCAAACCGATCGAGCAGCTGCAGGTGACTGTCGGTTTTCTGCAGGTTCTGATGCTCATGCTGACCATAGATATTGACCAGCTTCTCCGTCAGCTCCTGCAACTGAACCAGCTTGGCGAGCGATCCGTTGACATAGATGCGATTCTTCCCGGCCTTAGAAACGACCCGCTTGATCAGCAGTTCATCCTCGACCTCGAATCCGTGTTCCAAAAGTTGCGCCCGGGCTTCCGGACGGGCCGAAACATCAAACAACCCCTCGACGGTCGCTTCTTCCTCGCCGGTCCGAATGACGTCCGGCCGGGCTCGATCCCCCAGCAGCAAACCAACTGCATCGATAATAATCGACTTGCCGGCGCCGGTTTCACCGGTCAGCACATTGAAGCCGGGACCGAAGCTGACCTGCAGCCGGTCGATGATGGCAAAATTTCGTATGATCAGTTCTGTGAGCATCGCAAATCCAGGGATATCCCAGGGAAACTAGCCGTTGGCGGGACGTACCGTCACTTCTCCCCAGTGCAGCTTGGTACGCAGGACTTCAAAATAACTCTTGGTCGGGCTCTTGACCAACAAGGTGCTGTTGCGGGACTTGCGCACCTCAACAACATCTCCGCCCTGCAGCTTCATGCCAACCTGGCCATCGGCCGTGAACATGACTTCCTCGTCCTCAAAATTGACCTCGATTTTCACGATGGCCCCATCGGAGACGATAATCGGCCGGTTGGTCAGCATATGCGGGCAGATCGGTGAGATTAGCAGGCAATGTAGTCCCGGGTAGACAATCGGCCCACCGGCGGCTAGATTGTAGGCCGTCGATCCGGTCGGGGTCGAAATGATCAGCCCGTCGGCACGGAAGGTGGTCAGGTAGTCATCGTTGACCGAGGCCTTCATATCGAGGATCCGGGCCAGAGCCCCCTTGTTGATAACCACGTCGTTAAGCACCCGAAAACGACCGACCGACTTGCCGTCGCGCCGCACCACCGCCTCGAGCATGATGCGATGGGAGAGCTTGAACTTGCCGGCCAGCACCTCCTGCAGGACCGGAAAGAATTCGTCCAAGGTAATCTCGGTCATAAAACCGAGGCTGCCGAGGTTGACGCCGAGGATCGGTATCCGCAGATCACCAATCTGGCGGGCTACCGAGATCAGGGTGCCGTCACCACCCAGCACAATAATCAGATCGACCAGGGCCGGAATCGCCCCGCCAGGATAACCGCCGCTTCTCCCCAGCGTAGCGGCCAGTTCCTCCTCGAGGTAAACATCGATCTTTCGTTCTGACAACCAAGCCACGGCCTCGCTCGCCGGCTTGACGACCTCCGGATGATTGCGTTTGGCGTAAATCCCGACCCGTTTCATCTCAGACTCCATTTCAGTATCAGACTTTGGAACGCTACCATACTCATCCCTATTAGTCCATCGCTTTCAAGTACTTACAATGCAGGATGCTTGTCGCCCGGCAGCGCTTGTGTTAAGTTCAGGCAGCAGTTCAAATGACCTTACGGAGCCAAGATGGATCTTTTCGAAAGTGCCAACCGGGCCAGCGACGATGCACCACTGGCCGAACGAATGCGTCCCCGGACGCTCGATGAGGTAGTCGGCCAGCAGCACCTGCTGGAACCGGGTAAACTGTTGCATCAACTGATCTCCAGCGATCAGGTCAGCTCACTGATCTTCTGGGGTCCACCGGGGACCGGCAAAACCACTCTAGCCCAGGTTATCGCCAACTCGACCCAGGCCAATTTCGTGTTTTTTTCCGCGGTCCTCAACGGGGTCAAGGAGGTCCGCGAGATCGTCAAACAGGCCAAGGAGGAGCGCGCCTTTCATGGGCGCAAGACGCTGCTGTTCGTCGACGAGATACATCGCTTCAACAAGGCCCAGCAAGATGCCTTTCTTCCCTACGTCGAAAAAGGGGAATTGATCCTGATCGGCGCCACCACCGAAAATCCCTCGTTCTCGATCAATGCCGCGCTGCTCTCACGCTCCCGGGTCATGCCGCTGGAACCACTCGCGACCGAAGACCTCGCCATCCTCGTCGAGCGTGCCCTCAGCGATCCACGCGGCTTCAACGGCCGCTGCAGCCTGAGTCCGGAGGCCCTTGGATTCCTCTGCCTGCAGGCCGATGGCGATGCGCGGCTGGCGTTGAGCACCCTGGAGACTGCGGCCAGCAGCGCCAGCGGCGAAATCAGCCTCGAACGGCTGCAGGAGGCCCTGCAAAGCAAGCCGTTGCGCTACGACCGGGCCGGCGATGAACATTACAACGTCATCTCGGCGTTCATCAAAAGTCTGCGTGGGTCCGACCCGGACGCCGCCCTCTACTGGCTGGCGCGCATGCTCGATGCTGGCGAAGACCCGCTGTTCATTGCCCGGCGGATGGTCATCTTTGCCTCCGAGGATGTTGGCAACGCCGATCCACGGGCGCTACAGATCGCTCTCGCGGTGCAACAGGCGGTCCATTTCGTCGGCCTGCCGGAGGGATGCATCAATCTCGCCCAGGGGGTCACTTATCTCGCCACCGCTCCGAAGAGCAATGCCTCCTACGCCGGCATCAATGCTGCTCTGCAGGAGGTCCGCAATAGCGGCGCCCTCCCCGTGCCGCTACATATCCGCAATGCCCCGACCAGGCTGATGAAGGAGCTCGATTACGGCAAGGACTATCAGTACGCCCACTCTGCTGCCGACGGCATCGTCACACATTCCCACCTGCCCGATCAGCTGGTTGGTCGACAATTCTACCAGCCGGCCGAGAGTGGCTTTGAGAAAAATATCGCCGAGCGCCAGGCGCTGCGCAGCCAGCTACGCGACCAGGCCAAGCTAAGGCGGGCGGCCAAGCCGGACGACAAGAAAGCATGAAACCCACCCTGCTCATTCCGCTCCTGTTGACCGGCCTGTTGACCGCTCCGGTTACAGCCCGCGCGGGCAACGATTGGGGGCCATGGCAGGCCCCCGTCAAAGCTGCAGTTCGCGCCGAACCGCGATTTGAGCCCCTGCAATCGGGAATCCGCTTTTTCCAGCGTTTCATCTCTCCGGTTGACGGCCCACGCTGCCCAATGTATCCGACCTGCTCCGCCTACGCCATGCAGGCAGTGCAGAAACACGGTCCGCTGGCCGGCAGTTTTATCACCGTCGACCGGCTGCTGCATGAAAGCGGCCCGGGCTTTCATGACCATCCGCTCAAAGTCGGTAGCCGGATCCGCTTTCTCGATCCGCTCTCCGCAAATGACTGCTGGGTTCATCCAACCCGTTGAGCGCTTCAGGCTGAGGAATCAAGTTCAAGCCCCTGTTCATCCTTTATCAATTCGCCCTCCAGCCGATTTGCATCGCCAGGAAACGGCCCTCCTGCGTTATTAATTCCGGCTTCAGATTCCTACCCAGTTCAATGGTCCGGCCTGATGCAAGCAAAGGCAGACACAAATTTGACGCTTAACGCTCACCCATGCCGCACTGGAACCGAGCTTTTCATTTTGACCCGGGTAACAATCTCCGCAACCAATGTCTGCTAAACCCTAGTAAAAATATGGCTTTAAGTATTGAACTGTGTTTTATTTATGTTGACATTAACTATTTTTATATTATATATACTACTCATATTTATTTTTATGTGTAGGGGGGACAATGAAAAGAACCATTTCCAACGTCGAGTTTCGCCGCTCTTTCGGTGAAGTTCTCGACCACGTCAGCACCACCAAAAAACCAATCTGTATCACCCAGCATGGCATTCCCTGGGTTGTTCTCAGACATCCGGTTGATCTGAAAACGGATTGCACAGATTGCGAACCGGCATTGAGCGTACGTCTGAAACTATCGGCACATATCAATGCCGTTCATTACCAGCGAAAACCACTGGTAATCACCCGGCGCAGTACGGCAATCGCCTGCATCTGCCCGGTTACCAAAGAATGAGGCCCAAGGCATGCAACTTCTTGTTTCAGCATTCCGGGCCCCGTTTTTATGTCATCTCATGATGTTTATGTTATCGACAGGAGATTATCGCTATGGTCGATCCTAAGGTATTGACGTATCCAGAACGTCGGATATCTCGCGACCGGCTTGTCTCTGCGCTCAACTTCCTCCACTTTCGTCACGAACCCTTGACGCTTCTGCTGCGTCACAAAGACTATGACTATCAGTTGGCTCTCAAAGCTCATCCCCGGACGTCCCAGGAGATCAGCGTCGAGGGGGAATGGATCAAGGAGGAAAACTTTCCCCGCAATATTCACCGGTTCCACCTGGAGAAAATTATCGTCCCCGGCAATAATGCCCTGGTCTTTTGTCCGGAACATTACTATTGGGACGACGATAGTTTTTCGGCGGACCTGCCGGAAGAAATCCAACCCATTTACGGGCGCCAAGTCCTGCGAAACAGTTGCAAACTCGACCGGATCGAAGCGACCATCCTGCAGAACAGCATCGGCTTCTGTGGCCACTTGCTGGACTACTCGCCAAACGGCTTCCGCATCCGCATCAATGCCAAAAACCCGCAAAACTTCTACTGGCTCAATGATACTTTGCCGGTCACCGTATCATTCAAACGGCCCGATGATGAGGATGTGCTTTTCTGTGGCGAAGCCCAAGTCCTGAGAGCGACCCGGGGCGAAGAGCAAAGGGAGATCGTCCTGCTGCCAAAGGTCACCCAGGCGGCCCGCTACCGGCCGCGGAAAGCCCGAACCAAGCGGCTCACCATGCAACCGGCACCGACTGTCAACTTCCGGCACCCTCTGACCGAGCAGAGCCATAGCCTGAAAATTCATGATCTTGCCACCCTCGGTATCTCCGTGGAAGAACCCTCCGAGCGGTCATGCCTGGTTGCCGGATTACTGTTGCCCGAAGTCGAGCTATCGATCGCCGGCAATACGTTTCTTACCTTCAGCGGTCAGGTTGTTTACCACCAGTCATCCGATGGCCGGGTCCGCTGCGGGATCACCATTCTTGACATCGACATCGAAGACCACTACAAACTGATCGGCTTGGTTCACCAGGCCGAAGATGAACGAGCTTATGTCTCACCCCACGGCGACCCCGAGGAGTTCATGCAGTTCTTTTTCGACAGCGGCTTCATCTATCCCGCCAAATATGCGGAAATCGCCAGGGACAAAGAGCTCTTTCTAGAGGCTTGCCGCAGACTATACGCCGGCTCCAAGGGGATTGCCAGGAGCTTTGTCTACCGGGAAGACGGCGTGATGACCGGCCATATCTCAGCATTGAGGATCTACCGGCACACCTGGCTCAACCACCATCACGCAGCACTTTCCAGTCGCCGTGCAGGGCTGAAGGTGCTGCGCCAGATCTCGGATTTCATCAATGACTCCTATTACCTGAACCCGGTCCAGTTGAGGTATGTGGCGGCGATCTGGCGACCCAACAACAGTTTCCCGGCCAAGTTCTTCGGCCGCTTTGCCGAAGGGTTGAGCGATCCGCAAAAATGCTCCATGGATACCTTTGCCTATCTGCGTGGTTCAGAGGTCGATGAACTCCAGGACTGGGGCCCATTGCACGGTTCACCGTGGGAACTGGCCAAGGCTCAACAAGCCGATCTCTATGAATTCGAGGGCTTCTACCGCAAGGTTTCCGGCGGCCTGCTCCCCCAGGCCTTTGACCTGACCCCAGACAGTTTCGATGACCAGTCGGTGTCGAATGCCTACAAGGATTCAGGTCTCAAACGCGACAGACATCTTTACGCCCTGCGTCATGGTGTTGACCTGGTTGCACTGATCGATGTCCAGGATTCGGATACCGGCCTAAATATGAGTGAACTGACCAATGCCGTTACGATTTTCATCCTCAATCAGGAGGTCTTTACCCCGAAAATATTACACATGCTGCAATGCATTATCGCGGTAAAGCACTGCAAAGAGAGGCATCCAGTCCTCATCTACCCACGAGACTATGCAGTCAAACACCGACTGGAATACGAAAAAGATTATACGGTCTGGATTCTTAACCTTGACCACTCTGATGCCTACATGGAAAATCTCAACAGCTACGTGAATCGGCGGGCTAATGGCTGATAGAATCTACAACAGCAGAATTCTCGACACCTATCTGCAACTGCTTAAAATTCGCTATCCGCATGTCGATTTAGGTGACATCCTCGATTATGCCGGTCTGGAAGCCTATGAGGTTGCTGACCAGGCCTCCTGGTTTACCCAGGAACAAGTCAGCCGTTTCTACCAGCGCTGCGCCCAGTTGACCGGCAATGCCAATATCGCCAGGGATGCGGGACGCTTTGCCGCCTCGCCGGGCACACTCGGTGTCATGCGTCAATATACGCTCGGGATGCTCGGACCGCACAAAGCTTTCAATCTGATCGGCAAGACCACCAAAAATTTCACCAAGTCGGCAGACTATACCTGCCGCTCATTGGCCGACAATCAGGTGGAGATAACCGTAACTCCTTACCAAGGCATCCAGGAAGAACCTTTTCAGTGTAAAAACCGCCTCGGCTTCTTTGAAGCGATCGTCACCATCTTCAACCTGTCGGCCCCCGAAATCGAGCACTCAGAATGTCTTTTCGAAGGCGGGGCCTGTTGCCGCTACCAGATCCGTTGGCGTCACTCCCAAAGCCAGTACTTTCGAAAATTCAGAAATTATTTTGCGGCAGGTGCGCTGGCGGGGACCCTTGCTATCTACCATTTTTCCGGAGGCGCGGCGGGGGCGGCCCTGAGTATAGCCAGCCTGTCCGCATTATTTCTCCTGCAGATGCGGCTGGAATTCAGCACCCGCAAGGAATTACTGGCCGGGATGACCCATCTTTGGGACTCGTCGGAGCTCTTGGCCGAACAGGTCGATTTGAATTATCGCAACACACAGCTGACCCGCGAGGTGGGGGAGGTTTTTGCCAGCAAAACCAGTCTCGACGAGGTCCTCGATTCAGTCACGCAGGTCCTGCAGAAGACTCTCGACTATGACCGCGGCCTGATCCTGCTGGCCAACAAGTCGAACAGTCGCCTGGAAATACGCGGCGCCTACGGCTACATAGGGCAGCATCTCGATTTGCTGACCAATATCTCGTTCCACTTAGACAACCCGCAGAGCAAAGGGGTTTTCGTCGTTTCCTTCCGTGAGCAGAAACCCTTCCTGGTCAACAACGCCAAAGAGATCGAAAAAAACCTTTCGCCAAAATCCCAGGAATTCCTGCGGGCACTCGGAACCCAGGCCTTTATCTGCGTGCCGATCGTTCTGGAAGGGCATTCGATCGGTATCCTGGCCGTCGACAACCTGCAGACCAAAAAGCCCCTGGTGGCCAGTGATATCAACCTGCTGCTCGGAATCGCCCAGACGTTTGCCATCAGTATTCAGAACGCCCGGCTGCTTGAAGCACGTGCCGAGCAGTTTAACTCGACCCTGCAAATTCTTGCAGATTCGATCGATGCCCGTGATTTTCTCACCGCAGGTCATTCGGAGAAGGTTGCCGACTACACGGTGGCGATAGCTGAGGAGCTTGGGCTCGGCGAGGACTCTTGCCGGGTGCTGCGAACCGCCGCGCTGTTGCATGATTACGGCAAGATCGGCATCCCTGACTCGATTTTGAAGAAAGACGGACCTCTCACTGACGAGGAGCGGGCGGTTATTCGCACTCACCCGACCAAGAGCAAGCAGATTCTCGATAAAGTCTCCTTTGAGGGGGATTACAAAGAAATCCCGGACATCGTTCATGCCCACCATGAACGCTGGGACGGGACCGGCTATCCGAATGCCTTGAAAGGGGAACAGATTCCTCTCGGGGCCAGGATCATCGCGACAGCCGATCTCTTCGAGGCGATTACCGCCAAACGTCACTACCGCGATCCGATGCAGATCGATGAAGCGATCCAGGAGCTCCGTCAGGTCTCCGGCAAGCACTTGCAACCGGAGATCGTCAACGCCTTTTTGCATTATCTCGAGCGCAACACGGTCTGCCTGCTCAACAGCCCGGACAGTGAACCCGGTGATGAGGTTTTGAATATGGGGCGTGCCCGAGAGCACAGGATACCCTACCGGACCGAAGTTTCGACCTCAGTGGAGCTCCGCACTATCAGCGGCACCTGCGTCAATCTCAGCCGGGGCGGACTATTTATCCACAGTCCCGAGGCCGACTGCATTCAATCCGGCGCCCAGGTTTCCATCACCTTTGCCCTGCCACAGGACAACCAACTGGTCCAATTGGACGGTAAGGTGGCTTGGGTCAACAAGAGCATAAAGCGCGCAGCCGAAAATTTGCCCACGGGCTTTGGTGTCCAGTTTGCCGCGCTCAACCCTGAAATCAGCCGGCATCTGGACTGCTACATCAGCAATCACCTGGTATCATCCGGGCTCAGCCACTAACGGCAGGCCCTACAAACTGGAGTAAGGAAATGTCAGCTGAAGTGAAGTACCTGATGGAACATGCCGGGGAGTGTTCCCGACTGGAGATGAAAACCCGTGCCGAGCAGGTGCTGCGTCAGGCCTCCTGGGCCGGCATCGGTGAAGGGATGCATGTTCTGGATGCCGGCTGCGGCGTCGGCAAGACCAGTTCCATTCTCAAGGAACTGGTCGGCGATTCCGGAAGCGTGACGGGCGTCGACCTGTCGCCCGGACGCTTGCAGGAGGCGACACAACGCTATGGCCGTGACGGAGTTCGTTTTATCCAGCACGACCTGACGCAACCGTTTCAATCGCAGCCACAGTATGATGCGGTGTGGATGCGTTTTCTCCTCGAGTATTTTGCCGATGACCCGCTCAACATTGTCCGGAATGCTGCGGCAACACTCAAGCCCGGCGGAATCATGGTCCTGGCCGACCTTGAAAGCAACAGCCTCAATCACCATGGGCTCTCCAATCGCTTGAGCCGAACCATCGAAGACGTTATCGGCTGTCTCGGGCGTTATGGCAACTTTGACCCGTTTGCCGGCGGCAAGCTCTATGGGCATCTGTACGATCTCGACTTTCGGGAGATCGAAATCACCGCCGAAGCCCACCACCTGATCTATGGGGAAATCAGCGTTGCGGATCGCGCCAACTGGCTTAGCAAACTGGAGGTCGCCGCCAAGTCTTCCGGCAGTACCTTTGCCGAATACGATGGCGACTTTTCCTTACTCAGCAAGGAGTTTAAGGAATTTCTCGACAATCCGCGTCGTTTCATCTTCACCCCAATCATCATTTGCCGGGGCATCAAACCCTGACCGGGAAAGGAAACTTCAGATGTACCGCCGTACCGTTTTCACCTGCCTGTTATTGTGGTTGATCGCGACCAACGCCTACGCCTCGGGATTCGGGGTTTTCACCCAGGGGGCCAAAGGGCTGGGACAGGCCAACTCAGTTGTCGCACACCCGACCGGGGCCTCCTCGCTCTACTTCAACCCTGCCCTGCTCACCGCTGTGAGCGGGCGCCAATTCGAAATCGGCAGCACCGCGATATTAACCGACCGTACCTTGTCTAGCAGTGCATCAGGTTTGAGCTATGAAGGCGACAATGACTGGAAGACCCCCAGCACCCTCTATTACACAGAAGAGCATGGGCGACTGGCGGCAGGCATCGGTCTCTATTTCCCGTTCGGGCTAGCGACGACCTGGCCCACCGGCTACGAGGGCCGTTACATCTCCACGTCGGCTGACCTGTTCAGCCTGAATATCAACCCCGTCATCGCCTACCGGGTCAGCGACCGGCTGTCACTTGCCGCCGGCATCGACCTGCTGTACCTATCGGCAGAGCTTCAAAACAGTGTTAACCAGGTTTTCGCCGGCATCGCGGTTCCGCCGGCGCTGGGCGGTCCGATCAATGACCCGACCATGCCGGATGTCCGGCAACGCTTTGACGGCGAAGGCTGGGGACGCGGGCTGAACCTCGGGCTGACGTACCGGTTCAATGACCAATGGACACTCGGTGCGACCTACCGCAGCCCGATCGACGTCAAAGTCGATGGCTCAGCCAGCTTTGACCAGGTCGATCCGCGTCTGGCCCTGTTCTTTCCGGCAACCACCGGCAGTGCCGACATTCATTTACCGGCCCAGGCAACGGCTGGGCTGGCCCTGTCAATCACTCCTGAGTTGACTGTCGAGTTGGGAGCACGCTGGGAAGGATGGTCTGACTTCAATGAACTTCGGATCAACCTCGACACTCCGGTACTAGGACAATCGGCCAGTGTCATGCCACGTAACTGGGACGATACCTGGGCGGTGAATATCGGTGGGGATTACCAGCTGACCCCGACGGTGACACTGCTGGCCGGTTACCTGTACGGACAGAATCCAGCCCCCGACAGCACCTTTGATCCGTCGATCCCCGATTCCGATGCCCAGTTGTTGACCGTCGGTAGCAACGTGACCCTGAATCAATGGACCTTGGCGCTGGCTTACGGCTACGAATTTCACAGGGACAGGACGAAAAACAACGCGATAGGTGATCCGCTCGACCCGGGCGGACTCAATCCAGCCAGTTTTGCCAATGGTCAATATTCGGCCAATATCCACCTCGTTGCGTTCAGTGCCGGTTATGCATTCTAGTCGGATAAGCGAGGAAAACTGTCCTTGAGGGGGTAGCGCCCGACCCGGCAAAAATACAACTGTCGTGCCACCGGTGACGTTGCTTTGGCGCTGCCAGGCGGGAGTGGTTTCAGAGGCTATGGCTGTCCTAAACCGGTCATCAGCTCCCGCAGGTCCATCAGCAGACGCTTGCCGGCAATGGGCTGATCACCTCCAGCACCCTCCAGAATCATGCTGGGGGTGATGCCGAGTTGCTGGTAATAGTCTTCGTTGGCTTCAGCATCGATAGCCAACGCTGCACCCTCAAGCGAAACACCGGCAAACAACCCCCGACTGCGTGAGTAGGAATAGATTTCCGCCTTGAGTTGCAGATCGGTGGCCCCTTCAAGCCGCCGACCTACCGGTCCGGCCGCAACCCCGGCATCGGCACCGAGGGTCACCTTCCCGGAGTATATTCCCTCTACGCTCTTCGCTGTCTTGAACACCAGGACCAGGTCGCTCTCCTGGGCGCCGATCTGCCAGCCCAGACTGCCGCCGACCAGTTCGATAAACACCGGAGCACTCCAGTCGTCACCCGGTTGCCGGACCAGCAACAAACCGCGCCCATAGCGACCGCCGACGATGAAGCCGGCCTTGAACATATTCGGTATCACGGCCAGGGCGTGGGCACGATGCAGCAGGCTCGGCGGAATCCCCTGCTCCGGTATTTTGCCGATCTCCAGCAGCACGCTGCGCGCATCACGCACGGTCTGTACCGGCTCATCGGCTGCACAAACCGCGACGCCGCTGCATAGCAGGAGAAAGATACAGAACAGCGTTGCTCGCATGATTGCTCCTTTAGCAAATCATCTGAAACAGTCTACCCGGAGTTCAAGCTTCCGGCAGCGGTCCAGCCGATTAAAAAATTCTCCTGATTGTCCGGCCTGGGAGTCTGTGCTATAGTCGCTGTCGAGCAAAACAGCTCTTCATAGTTCGATTCACGGGGGACGCAAACTATGGATCTGGACAAGCCTGCCTGGGACGAAATACTATCGCTGAACCACCCGGTCATCGACCAGCAACACCAGGAAATCCTGCACCGGGTCCACAACCTGCCACGCCGTGACGACCGCAACTTTGACCAGGCCATGCAGTTTTTCCTCCGCTACACCTTCGATCATTTCCGAGACGAAGAGGCGTTGATGACGGCCAACAATTACCCCGGGACCTCAAACCACCAGAAAGCCCATCGGGAGATCGAAGCGACTTTTGATCAACACTTCAATCGCTATCTAAAAGATGACATCAACTACAGCGACTTCAAGGCCTTCCTCAATACCTGGATTTCCCAGCATATTCTCAAGGAAGACCGCAAATTTGCCCAGTTTCTGGCCAAGCGCCCGCGAGTGAAGACCGACGCGCTGCCCTGATAAACCAATGATTGAGTTGCAGACCATCCGCCAGGCCCTCAAGAACCGGGAGTCAATACGACTCGCCGAAACCGAGCGCAGCCCTGCCGCGGTCGCACTGCTGCTGGCCGAAGGGGTCCAAGGTGTCGAAGTGCTGTTCATCGAGCGGGCGGCCCATCCGCAGGACCCCTGGGCGGGCAACCTGGCCTTCCCTGGCGGCCGGCTTGATCCGGACGACGCCAATCTGCAGATGACCGCCGAGCGGGAAACCCTCGAGGAGATCGGTCTCGATCTCCGCGGGGCCGAATGTCTTGGACAACTGGATGATATTGTCGGCGCCTACCTGCCGGTCAAGATCTCCTGCTATGTTTATCTGCTGCCCGCCCCGGTCGAACTGAGTCTCAACCATGAAGTGACCCGCACGACCTGGTTCCCGCTCCGGGAGCTCGGCAACCCGTCGCGCCACACGCAGGAGAAACTCTTCTGGCACGGTCAAGAGCGACAGATTCACGGCATCCAGCTTGACGACGACTTGCCGCTGCTGTGGGGAATCACCTATCGGCTGGTCACCCAGTTTCTCGACCGGGTGCAGCTCATCGACCCGGAGCTGTGCCGGGTCAAGGATGACTGAGTTGTCACGGCTACCGGACCGTCCCGAAATCAGATGAAGGTGACCTCGAAAGTTCCTCAACGGTTTGCCGGTGTCACGCTCTTGAACTACCTGGTGCAGCGCTTCAGCTATCTGGAAGAATCTGCCTGGCAGGGACTGCTGCGGGATGGTCGGATCGGCTGTAATGGCACTTGCTGTGACGGATCTGAAACGGTTGTCACAGGCGACATCATCGACTGTGACCTGCCCGACTTTGAACCGCCACAGGTCAACTACGATTACTCGATCATTTATGCGGATGACGACCTGCTGGCAATCAACAAGCCGGCCGGCCTGCGGGTCCACAGCGGCGGCAGGTTCGTTACCGCCAACCTGATCTACCACCTGCGCCACCACCACAAGCCCCCCTACCCGGAAGTCAACCTGGTCAACCGTCTGGATGCCGACACCTCGGGCCTGGTCCTACTGGCAAGGAACAAACCGGCATTAACCAACCTGATGCAGCAGTTCGCCGACGGCTTGGTGAATAAAACCTACCTGGCTGTGGTTGCCGGTTATCCGGAGCCAAGCGAAGGAACCATCGAGCTGCCGATCGGACCGGTCAGGGACGCTGCAGTACCACGCTTCTGGATCAATACCGGCGGAAAACCGGCCGTCACCCATTACCGAACCCTGCAACGGCTCAAGCCGGACAACAGCCTCCTTGAGTTACAGCCGAAAACCGGTCGAACCCATCAGCTACGGGTCCATCTGGCCGCTATGGGTCATCCGATTACCGGAGATGCGCTCTACACCATGAATGATGCTGATTACCTCGACTGGCGGCGCACCCCCTCCCCCAAGCTGGGCATGCAGCGTCAGGCGCTGCACAGTCGACAGTTGACGGTTGTCCATCCGACCCTGAACCTGCCCCTGACCTTGACGGCGCCGCTCGCGTCAGACATTGAGCAGTTCATCCACTGGGCAACAGAACTTGTTTGATACCTCCGAAGTTGAATCAGGGCTTGCGGGTGGGTACCACATAGATGAATGGCCCAACCCGATCATTCAGATTGGGGCAAACTTATTTCTAGGCATGCGTGAGCAACGCGGAGCCCCCGGCTCATGGGCAGGATTCCTGACGAGAGGTGAAACATAACGCTTCCTGGGGCTCATGAACAACCTAATGATGGTGCATAGGGACCCTGGACATCATTTTCAGGATCTTGATGTAGGCCAAGGCAGCGTTTCCGAGTACCTGCGTGTAGGCCATTTCAGATGAAGCCTGTGGGCCGTGGTCATGCTGATGCAATTTTTCATCGCTTCTCCCTAGAGGATTTAGCTAGCAAGGTTATCGGCACTCTCCCTCATCTTCTGGCCATGCTGGATACTGATTTCATCAATCCCTTTGGCCATGTTCTTTTGACCTAACATGACCAGGTTGGAACCTTCCGCGCCATTGCCACAGCGTCTAATCATCACGTGCATTTGGTGCATGGTCATGTCCGCATCCGAGTGGCCAGAGTGCTTATCACCCGCATGTCCGACACCAGCCAAAGGTGACAGTATTAGTCCGAAAACCGCCGGCAACTCCAGTCGATGGACCGTCTTCAACTCCGAAAGATTTGCAAATGTTATTTTGGCACCATTTTCTGCCATATAATTGCGGATGAGCCTGCTCCTGCAAGTAAATTACAGCAGTTCATCAGGCCAGAGCGACGGGATGGACCGATCACAAAAAAACTATCCAACTCACTGTTATTCATAGTGATTCAAACCTTATCAAGGACTGTTGTTGTTAAACTAACAGCTTTTTTGCACCTAAATGACTTATTAGGTTGTCTTTCCGTTGGACAATGTTACTTTTGGCCCAGTGGTAACACTACAGGTAACAGTTTTCTTCAAATGGGGTTCTGACGTAGAGGAGTCGAAAACATGAAAAATGGGCTGGGAATTTGGGAGGTGTTTGGTTCAATGTGCCGACCACTGTTCTTTTGGGGGATGGTGATCATTTGGCTGGCGCTGTTTGGCCCCGGAGTACAGGCGGCGCCCATACCGCAAACGATCCTGGAACAACAAACCTGTCCAGTGTGCGGAATGTACCCGGCGCGTTATCCCCGCTGGCAGACCCAGGTCGTCTTCAAGGATGGTCAAAGCGTCGCCTTTGACGGCGGAAAGGATCTGTTCCGCTTTCTCCTGTCCCCTGCCGACTATCCGCAACACCAGGGAGCGGCCAATATTCTTGCGGTCTGGGTGCACGATTTCAACAGCGGCCAGTGGATTGATGGACAAGCGGCCTATTTTGTTGTCGGCGGTGAAGAGCTGGGACCGATGGGCAAGGAGGTCATTCCCTTTGCTAATCTACCGGAAGCGGAAGCCTTCCTCGCGGCCAAGGGCGGTCAGCTCGCTCGTTTCAACGAGGTCGATGCGCAGCTGCTTGCCGAACTTGGCACGACCGGGCATCATCACCATGGCGCCCATGAACCGATCGGGGTCATGGGTGGTCATCTGCATAGCGCCGGGGATTGGATGCTCTCCTATCGTTTCATGCACATGGACATGCAGGGGAACCGGGAAGGAACCAGCAGCGTCAGCACTGCCGAAGTCCTGGCGGGCTATATGGTCGCGCCGCTTGACATGACCATGGACATGCACATGCTCGGGGTCATGTATGCCCCGACGGACCAGCTGACCCTGATGGCCATGGTCCCGATTCTCGATATCGAGATGCACCATGTCACCCGGATGGGGATGAGGTTCTCGGCCAGGGCAAGCGGCCTGGGGGATGTCAAACTCAGTGGCCTCTATTCCCTGTACTCTTCGGCGACTC
This sequence comes from Geothermobacteraceae bacterium, assembly GCA_035266745.1. GTDB lineage: Bacteria > Desulfobacterota > Desulfuromonadia > Desulfuromonadales > Geothermobacteraceae > DATFMT01. Next base: position 19,816 of record DATFMT010000118.1, read on the forward strand.
ACAAACTCCACCTGAATATGGGCATCAGCCTGCCGACCGGAGATATCGACCGGCGGGACGACACCCCGGCCGGAGCGAACCAAAAACTCCCCTACCCGATGCAACTCGGCTCAGGCACCTGGGATCTGCTTCCCGGCATAACCTACACCGGGCTGTCCGGACCGTGGTCCTGGGGCAGCCAGGCGTTGGCCACCATCCGCCTGGGAGAGAACTCCAACGACTACACGCTGGGCGACCGCCTTGAAGTGAGCGGCTGGGTCGGATATAAGTTGTGCCAGGCGAGCAATCTGACCCTGCGTCTCGATGGACAGACCTGGGGCAACATCGAGGGGGCCGATCCCGATCTCAACCCGATGATGGTGCCGACCGCCGATCCCGACCTGCGCGGTGGAACCCGGCTCGACCTGCTTGCCGGTCTCGATTATATGTCCCACTCGGGCGCCCTGGCGGGCAATCGCCTGGCCATCGAAGGCGGCATCCCGGTCTACCAGGATCTTGACGGACCACAACTTGAAACTGAGTGGCTCGTGTCGGCTGGCTGGCAATTCATGTGGTAAACAACCCTGCCATACCAGAATGGGAAGGTCCCATATCTTGCAATATTGATTTTACATGGACTGGAAAATCGAAAGTGTGAGTTCCCACCATTCCCGACTTTTTGGGAAACCTCGTCCGGATTGCCAAGCGGAATTTCGTTGCTCTGGTCATAGTGCAACATGAAAATGGCCCATCCAAAAAGGATGGGCCATTTGATTTCTGGCGGCGCTGGCGTCACCTAATTCGCATAACAAGTCATTGCCTGACCACTATTCATTCAGCGCCTCGTGGACTCTGCCGACCATGTCAGGCCCTGGTTTGAGAGTCTTGTCCCCCTCTTCTTGCCATTTCGATGGGCAGCCTTCATCGGTCTTTTTCGCCAAGTAGAGATTCGCCTTAAACTTACGCATCAATTCGTCGATGTTCCGGCCCATGTTGTAAAAGTTGACCTCTGAATTCATCAAGATTCCCGCTGGATTAATGATGAAGGTCCCTCTCAGGGCCAGTCCGGACGTGTCGTCATAGACGCCGAACAGACGGGACAGGTTCCCGGTAGGGTCTGCGCCCATGGAATATTGCACGTCGGCGAGCTCTTTTTCATGGCGTTGCCATGCCAAATGGACAAACTGCGTGTCGGTGCTGACGGTTACGATATCAGCGCCCATTTTGCTGAAGCGTGCGTGCCGCTCTGCCAGAGCAGCAAATTCAGTCGCTCAGACAAAGGTAAAATCGGCGGGATAGAAAAACAGGATGGTCCATTTTCCTGCTGTTTTTTGCTCTTCGAGGCTGATCTTGCCGAAATTCTTGATCGACGGCTCGTAGGTATCAA
>DATFMT010000119.1:0-6769 GCA_035266745.1 Geothermobacteraceae bacterium
TGCCAACAAAACGCCCTGGCGTTGTCCACGGCAGGACGTTGCGGGGGCGGGCGGCGGCTTAATCCCAGTGCTTGACAACTCCCGATTCGAGGGCGGCGCGCTCAACGGCGGCGGCCACCTGTTTGTGCACCTCGGGGTTGAGCAGCGAGGGGACCAGCTCGTTTTCCTCGGCGTGGCGAGCGATGCACTGGGCGGCGGCGATCTTCATCTTGTTGTTGATGCGGGTTGCACGGACATTCAGGGCGCCGCGAAACAGGCCGGGGAAGGCGAGGGCATTGTTGACACTTTTGCCATCGGCGGCGAAGGAGGCACCGGCCTGGACCGCGCGCTCCGGCTCGATTTCGGGATGGGGGTTGGAGAGGGCGAGAATCACCGAACCCTTGCGCACCATCTCGGGCTTGATCAGCCCCGGGCAGCCGGTGGTGGCGATGACTACGTGACTGTTCTGCATCACCTCGTCGAGGGTCCCGGCCTTGCCTCCGGCTGCCGTGAGACGGTCACGGGCCGACTGAGCCAGGTCGGTTCCGATCACCTGCTTGACCCCGTAGGCGAGCAGCAGCTTGCTGATGCCCATTCCCGCCGCGCCGAGGCCGATGACGCCGACCACCGATTTGTTCAGCATCAGGCCGGAGAAGCGGGTGGCGTTGAGCAGCGCCGCCAAGACCACCACGGCGGTGCCATGCTGGTCGTCGTGCATGACCGGGATATCGAGTTCGGCATCGAGGGTTGCTTCGATTTCGAAGCATTCCGGCGCCTTGATGTCCTCGAGCTTGATGGCGCCGAACGTCGGAGCGATGTTGCGGACCGTATCGATGATGACCTGCGGATCGCGGTTCTGGATCAGGATCGGCACGCCGCTGACCCCGACCAGATAGTCGAAAAGGACCGCCTTGCCTTCCATGACCGGCATGCCGGGGACCGCGCCGATATCGCCGAGACCGAGGATCGCCGTGCCGTTGGTGACGATGGCGACCTGGTTGGGAATCGAGGTGTACTTGTAAGCGAGTTCCGGGGTGCGCTGGATGTCCCTGCAGATGGCCGCCACCCCCGGTGTGTAGATCTGGCGGACGTCGGTGATGGTTTCGATCCGGACCCGGCTCTTGGTAGCGATCTTCCCCCCTTCATGAACCTGGTGGACCAGGTCGATGACATCCTCGACGATAATTCCCGTGAGATTGGTTATCGCCTCGACGACCTCTTCGAATTGTTGCTCCGAATCAACGTAGATGACGATTTCGCGGGTGTTGTGGGTGCGGCCGACCCGGACCAGGTGGATGTCGCCGACGCTGGCATTTTTCGAGGCAATCGCCGTTGCCACGCTGGCCAGGTGCCCGGGTTTGTCATTGAGCATCAGACGCAGACACTTGGCGATTTTCCCCGCCCCGCGTTCAATTTCCATGTCACTCCCCTGTCAAAGTCCGGCGGTCTCCCGCCTGGATCAATAAAATTGCCCCGTATTATAGCCCCGCGGTCATTCAGTGCAACGGGAAAAACACAGCTCATCAGGCAGTCGCCTGCTTGGATTGCTCGCAGGCCATGCTGCAAAACGTTCGGATCTGCTTGGTCGGGGGCTGCCGATGATCGGCAAAACTTCAGGCTCTGGCAGGACAACAGGTCTAGTTCCTGCAGGCCCGTGATCGCCTCCCTGGTGTATTACATGGACAAGCTTGCGGCCGTCGTCCCATCACAGTTTGAGCAGAGTCTGGTCCGGTTTTTCGACAAACTCCTTGACCTTGACCAGGAAGCTGACGGCCTGCTTGCCGTCGATCAGGCGATGGTCGTAACTGAGCGCCAGGTACATCATCGGCCTCACGACGATCTCGCCATCGACGACCACCGCACGCTCCTTGATCGCGTGCATGCCGAGCACCGCGCACTGCGGCGGGTTGATGATCGGGGTGCTGAGCATTGAGCCGTAGACCCCGCCGTTGCTGACGGTGAAGGTCCCCCCCTCGAGGTCGGAAAGCTCGATCTTGTTACTCTTGACCTTCTCCCCGTAGCTCTGGATCGCCTTTTCGATGCCGGCATAATCGAGCTGTTCGGCATCACGGATGACCGGCACCACCAGCCCCTTTTCGCCGCCGATGGCGACGCCGATGTCGTAGAAATCCTGGTAGACGATGTCCGATTCGTCGATCCGGGCATTGACCTCGGGGTATTCCTTCAGCGCCAGAACGCAGCCACGGATGAAGAACGACATCAGACCGAGCTTGACGCCGTGCTTCTGCAGAAAGGCCTCCTTGTGCTTGGCGCGGAGTTCCTGCAGGCCACTCAGGTCGGCCTCGTTGAAAGTCGTCAGCATCGCCGTCTGCTGGCGTGCGGCGAGCAGGTGGGCGGCAATTTTTTTGCGGATCGGAGTCATGGCGACCCGGCGGCTGCGCTGGTCATCCTTTATCGGAATCACCGGGGCGACCGGCTTGACTGCCGGGGCTGGTGCAGGTGCAGCAGCCTGAACCGGAGTCGAAGCTGCGGCTGCGGATTTGATCGGAGTTGGGGCCGTAGCAGGGGCCTTGACCGCTTCGAGGATCGGCTTGGCTTCCGGTTCAGACTGCACCTGTTTCGGTGCTGTGGAATCCCCGGCACCGATCAGGCTGGCGATGATCGCCCCGACCTTGACCGTATCACCTTCCTTGGCCAGCAGACGAATGGAGCCGGAACTTTCGGCGTTCAGTTCCAGCGAGATCTTGTCGGTCTCCAGTTCGCAGAGCAGATCATCCTTGTTGACGGCATCACCGTCGGCGACATGCCACTTGGAGATGGTTGCCTCAAAGATCGATTCGCCGACTTCAGGTACCACGATATCCATAGTTACGCTCCTGTTGTCCTGGCCGGGCGGTCCGGCCGGCTTGAAAATCATAGCGAACAAGGCACCAAAGGCGCCAAGAATAGCTTTGAACATGGGAAGACTTTCAATCTCGGGAAGGGATTTCTTCGCTCACCCCCCAACCCTTTGGTCACCGAACGATGCTGACGTTACGAAATCAGGCTAAAACAAAACAGGCAGTTGATATTGATCCGTAAACATCCGTGAACATCCGTGGCCGATGATGCGTCTTTTCTCTCTGTGTTCCCCGCGTTCTCTGCATCGGGCAGCGTCTGCTTTGCTACGCAACATAGTGGACTGGCCTGTTGGTTCTTTTTCTTAAAGACTAAACGCCTTGCTGATCAGTTTGTTCTGCTCCTGGTTGTGCAACCGATGACTGCCGACCGCGGCGGCGGCCATCGCCGGGCGGCCGACATAGTGGAGTTCCTTATCGAACAGCATCTCGATCTGCGGCCGCAGGTGACTCCAGGCGCCGGCGTTGGCGGGCTCTTCCTGAACCCAGGCAATCTGCTGGTGTTTGTAGTAGCGGCCGACGATCTCCTTGAGCAGGTCGTCTCGCAGTGGATAGAGCTGTTCGATGCGGATAATGTCGACATCGTCGCGTGAGTCGGCATCCTTGCGCGCCTTGAGCTCGTAGTAGATCTTGCCGCTGCAGAACAGTAGGGTGCGGACCCGCTTTGGCACCTCGCTGCCGGGAATGATTTCGGCAAACCGATCCTGGGCGAAATTGACCAGCGGTGAGCGGCACTCAGGATGCCTAAGCAGACTCTTGGGAGTGAAGACGATCAACGGTCTTCGGAACGGGACCTTCATCTGTCGGCGCAGCATGTGGAACAGCTGGGACGGTGTGCTCGGGTTGATGATCTGCAGGTTATGGTCGGCGCAGAGCATCAGATAGCGCTCGATGCGGGCACTGGAATGCTCAGCCCCTTGTCCTTCGTAACCGTGTGGCAGGAACATGGTCAGGCCGCTGGAACGATCCCATTTGCTGGAACTGCTGGAGATAAACTGGTCGATGATTACCTGGGCGCCATTGGCAAAGTCTCCGAATTGGGCCTCCCAGATCGTCAAGCCTTCAGGCATCTCGAGGGAGTAGCCGTATTCAAAGCCGAGTACGGCGTTCTCGGAGAGCATGCTGTTGTAGACCTGGACTGGTGCCTGGGACGGGCCGAGGAATGCGAGCGGCACATAGAGTTGGCCGTTGACATTGTCGACCAGCGCCGCATGGCGATGGTTGAAGGTGCCGCGTCGACTATCCTGCCCGGAGATTCGTACTGGTGCACCCTCGGTCAGCAGGGTCGCATAGGCGAGAGTTTCGGCGGTCCCCCAGTCGATCCCTTCGCCGGCCATGATCGTCTCCTGGCGCTTGGCCAGCAGCTTGGCGATCTTCGGATGCGGATTAAAGCGTTCGGGGATGGTGGTCGCTTTTTTCCCGAGCTTCTGCAGGGTTTTGACCGGAACCCCGGTGGCGACATCCAGGGTCTGGTAATCGCGCTGGATGTTCTTCCATTTGCCGCGGAAGCCGACATTGAGATGTTCTCCTTCGGCTTGCAGGGCTTCATCCAGAGCAATATTGATCTTGGTCGCCTGATCTTGGATCTCCTGTCGGTCGATCCCCTCGGCAACCAGTCGTTCGGCATAGACTTCATGGACCGGCGGACGTTGCCGGATCTTTTCGTACATCAACGGTTGGGTGAAATAGGGCTCATCCCCCTCATTGTGTCCCTGACGCCGATAGCAGATCATCTCGACCACCACATCCCGGCCGAATCTCTGGCGGTAATCCAGCGCCAGTCCGGCAACGTAGGCGGCGGCCTCCGGGTCTTCGCCATGGACATGGAAGATCGGCACCATCAGCATCTTGGCGACGTCGGTGGCGTAACACGTCGAGCGGGCATGTTCGGGTGCGGTGGTGAAGCCGATCTGGTTGTTGAGCACCAGATGGAAGGTGCCGCCGGTCTGGTAACCGTCGAGTTGTGAGAGGTTGAGGGTTTCGGGGACGATCCCCTGGCCGGCGAAGGCGGCGTCGCCGTGAATCAGCACCGGCAGGACCATTTTTTTGCCGCCAGGACCATAGTTGCTGTGGCGGGCCCGGCATTTACCTTCGACCACCGGATCGACCGCTTCGAGGTGACTTGGATTAGAGGCGATCGAGAGGTGGATTTTGCTGCCGTTGGAAAATTCCCAGTTATGGGAGAACCCCTTGTGATATTTGACATCCCCTTCACCGACAAAGTGGAGTTCGAGGTTGTCGGCAAATTCAGCAAAAATGTTGGCGTAGGGTTTACCGAAAATGTTGGCCAAGACGTTGAGACGACCGCGATGCGCCATCCCCAGCACCAGGTCCTTGACCCCGAGCTGCGCGGCCCGGCGCACGGTGGCATCGAGCAGCGGAATCATGGTCTCTCCCCCCTCGAGGGAGAAGCGTTTTTGGCCGATAAATTTTTTGTGCAGGAACAGCTCGAAAAGTGCTGCTTCCTGGAGTTTCTTCATGATTGCCAGCTTGCGCTTTTTGTCGGCCGGCGGGCGATTGCGGACTGGTTCCATCTGATCGATCAGCCATTGCCGCTCGTCCTGGTTCTGGATATGCATGAACTCGATGCCGACGGTGCGGCAGTAGGTCTCCTGCAGAATTTCAAGGATCTCGGCAAGGGTCGCTTCCGAAAGGACAAAATTGCGCAGGTAAAAGGTGGTATCCAGGTCGCTTTTGTCAAGGCCGAACTCCTCCAGTGAGAGGACCGGCAGCGGCAGCGGGCAGGGATTGAGCGGATCGGTACAGGCCTGCAGATGTCCGAGACTGCGATAACGGTAGATCAGTGACTGGACTGAAGCCTGCTTGAGGGCCTGACCACTGTTTCCGGCGGTCAGCGCTTCGCCGAGCAGGTACCCCTGGAAGAAGGCAGCGACCGAAGCTGGAACCGAGTCCGGGTCATTCTGCCAGCGCCGGAACTGATCTTCCAGCCATTCGGGGCTGGCATTAATATTCATGGACATCGTCGCCTCGTCAGGTCATGGCGTGTGGTTGGTGTCAATTGGTCGCTTAACTCGTTGATTTCACTGAACGATTATAGCATGGCTGGCTGGGGATTCAATGCAGGTTGTTGACGGACCGGTGCGCGTAACGGTCAGATCATCGGGGCGGCCTAGAGATCGGCACGCCGTTCCGGCCGGTCCATACGACGGGCCGAACTGCTGCGCAACGGCCCTTTGCTAACCTCGACCCACCCGTTACTGCGTTTGAAACTGTGAATTTCACCCTTGGCAATCAGCCTGTCAAGGTCGTCTGGCAGCACCGTACCAGCTTGGCCGTTTGAATAGATAACCCGGATAATCATGGCAGCAACCCCTCTCCATAGGATGTCAGTATGTTACCACATTAGCAGGCCATTGGTCCCGGTTTTCTTCCTCGGTCTTTTCAGCGTCAAAGTGTATGCTAAGCGTTAATAAGAGGATATGTGAGCGGAGTGAGTTCTGCCTGAACAGCACCAAGACAGGACCCGCCTTGCGAACGGCGGCAGTGGCCGGATGCGCTGATTCATCCGCCGGGTTTTTCTTGGCAGGCGGCTGATGGATTGTGTTATGTGTTAAATGAGCTGGGACGGAGCTGAGTCCCCGAACCCCAGGGTCGATTTTCCTTAAGAAAGCGCTCATATTCTGTCGACCTGGTTGTGTCATCCGCTATAATGACCTGAATCGACCCCTATCGTGACCCATCAAGGACCGCACGTGATGAGCTTCCGCGCAACAGAAAATGTGATCCGGACCGGCTTCTACACTGTGCGTCCAGGGCGTCTGAGCTACGATGCCGGGCTGCGCCTGCAGCAGGAGCTGTTGCAGCGTCGTGCCGAGACCGGCACCGATTTTCTGCTTTTGCTCGAACATCCGCCTGTAATCACCCTGGGGCGCGGCGACTCACGGGATCACCTGCTCGTATCCGCCGAACAA
>DATFMT010000120.1:0-8584 GCA_035266745.1 Geothermobacteraceae bacterium
GCCTGACGTTCATGCGCCGCGTTTGCCGCGGTCTTGCCAGAGCCGCAGCAGCAGACAGGCTCCCCAACTCAGTGCCGCCAGCATGATGACACTGCCCGCCAGATGAGCCAGGCCGGCCAGCAGGTGATCCCGCTTGAGCAGCCCGCTCTCGGTCAACAGATACTCCCAGTCATGAAAACCATAGGGGGACGAATGGCCGAAATTGCCACCGACCAGCGGCAGCACCCCGGCCCGGGCGTCGTTGATGTAGGGTGCGATGTCGAGCAGGTTCTCCCCGAACCACCAACCGCCGACCATGGCGCCGAACGGATCGCGTTGCTGCAGCAGCAAAGCCGCGCCGCAGACGAGCGGGACCAGTAACTGCCCGAGCGTTCCCCCCAGTGTGGTCATGAATTGGCCAAAGGGGCGAAACAGCAGGTGGCCTGCTTCATGGAACGGCAGATTCACCAGGTGCAGGTAACTCTCCCCGGCGCTGTTGCCGGACACTCCCGCGACGACCAGAGGAAATCCGTAAAACAACATGGCCAGCCAGAGGCCGGTGGTGCCGATCAGCGCCAGATGACCGCGCTGCCGTGGCGTCAGCAGCACTTGGCGGAACGTCGTCGCCGGGAGTGCTGCCTCCGGTGCGGTTGATGCGTCCAGGTCGGGTGGTTGCTGCTGCGCGTGCAGCTTGATCCGCGCGAAGATGACGCCGCAGGCCTGGCAGGTTGCGGCAGCCGGCTGGACAAAGCCGCACTTCGGACAGCTCAGCTGGTTGTCGCCGGATTGAGAGCTGGTCAGATCGGCGGGAGTGCATGCCGTTCGGCTTGCAGGTTTTTCGTTCATGACACGTCAACCGGTTGCAGCCGGCCGCCGCAGCCCGGGTGGATATAGCGGGTGCCACGATTCAGGCGGCGCAGGCGTCTGACTTCGAGGCCGCAGCCGAGACAGACCGCGACCAGCTTGAGGCGCTGTTCGTGGATTTCGCACAGGACCTGGCTCTTCCCGGTGCGCCTGGCGGAGATGCCGAACGCCTCGGCCCAGCTCTGCCAACCAGGGCCGTGGGCCTGACGATACGGGCGGCCGTGCTGGTTGCTCAGGTGGTCGCAGAGGTGGGCGATCTCGTGGAGCAGGGTCTCGGCCAGCAGCTCGCGCTCCTGGCGAAACTGCAGCCTGATGCAGACCGGTCGTCCGCCCTTGCTGATGTAGCTGCCCAGGCTGCGCAGCGCGCGACTGCTCCTGACCGGGAGCTTCATCACCGCAGAAAACAAAGCCTTTGCCTGAGCCGGTGGCAGCAGCGTCGCTATCCCTGAGCTGATTTTCGCCGCCACGTCCAACTCGGCGGCACAGCTGGCGACGGTCATCTTGTGCTGCATGGTTTCCCCCATGTTGCTTTAAATGCCAGCCATCTTAGCATCGGCGCGGCTCGATCCCAAGCTCTTAGTCCCGATCGGCCAATAGCTGATAAAAAATGTCAGGTACTTGATCCAGGTCATGTTTTGGCAGCGGTCGATTCGCTATGCTGGGGGCACATCAACCAAGGAGACGACAGATGCAACTCAATCAGCAAATCGGCGACCAGGCGATCCAGGATGTCATCAAGGAGCATCCGCAGATCGGTGAAATTCTCAACCGTTACGAGATCGGTTGCGTGACCTGCAGCGTCGGTATCTGCCTGGTCAAGGATGTGGTTTCGATCCATGCGCTGGGCGATGAGATCGAAGCGCAGATCGAAACCGAAATCAACGCCTATCTGGCCAAAACGTCTAAATAAGGAGAATAATCATGAGTACACTTGCCTGCGGCTGTCCCGGATCCCAGGTCCGGAGTATCGAAAAACCAGCGAGCAACAATCCCGAAACCGGCCAGCTCAGCTCCGAGCTGCGCCAGTGGCCGACCCAGCTGCACCTGGTGCCGCCGACCGCGCCCTGGCTGCAGAACGCCGACCTGCTGATCGCGGCCGATTGCGTACCGTTTGCCTACGCGGATTTTCATCGCGACTTCATCAAGGACCGGGTGCTGGTCAATGCCTGCCCGAAGCTCGATGACACCAGCAACTATGTCGCCAAGCTGACCGCGATCCTGCAGCAGAACGAGATCAACTCGGTGACCGTGACGATTATGGAAGTTCCCTGCTGCCGCGGCATGGCGATCATGGCCGAGCAGGCGATCGCCGCATCCGGCAAGGATATCCCGCTGGAAGTCGCCGTGATCGGTGTCAATGGCGAAAGGAGATCCTGAGATGAAAACCGATATTACCCGGGTCATGGTCGAGGAACATCGGCTGATCCTGCGCATGATCGCATTGGTCGAAGCCAACACGCAACTGCTGGCACAGGGGCGCTTCGACGATTACCGGTTCTACCTCGACGCGGTCGATTTCATCCGCAACTATGCCGACCGGTTTCATCATGCCAAGGAAGAGGACACCCTGTTCAGCGCCTTGATCGCCAACGGCATGCCGGAGAAGAGCTCGCCGATCGAAGCGATGCTGATCGAGCATGACCAGGGGCGGGCCTTCGTCAAGGCGCTGGAAGCAGCGGCCAGGCTGGCGCTGGCAGGTGCGACCGACCAGACTGAGGTCATCGTGGCCAACGCCCGCGGCTATGCCGAGTTGCTGCGTGGGCATATCCAGAAGGAGGATGAGATTCTCTATCCGTTGGCGGAGCGGGTTCTCCCCGAGGAGGTTCGCCCCGCCATGCTTCGTGCCTACCGGCAGGCGACCCGCGCGGTAGCGAGCGATTTTACCCGTCATTACGAGTTGATGGTGGAGAAGTACGAAAGCCAGCTTGCCGCGTGAAGTGCGAATGTCCCTGACCTGTCGCTGCAACAGGGAGGTTCAAAACCTTGAGAAAGCACACTCAGCCAAAGGCTTTGCCTCACGCGACGCCGCAACGAACGCAACGAAACCTGCAAGCAGAATGGGGTGATGTTGAACTCGTTGCGGCGTCGCGTCGTTGCGTGAGACCGGTTTTCAAGGCTGAGGCTGGAGCAAAGTGCCACTTCTGACCTGCGCTCCGGTATCAGGGCTTGCGCACCGGACGATTGGTCAGCCAGGAGCCGGTGACAACCAGAATGCCGCCGAACAGCAGGGCGAGGGTGAGCGGTTCATGCAGGATCAGCAGGGCGAGCAGCACTCCGTTGATCGGCACGAAATTGATAAAGATCGCGGCGCGCGACGCGCCGATGCGCTGAATCCCTTCGAAATACCACAAAAACCCGACCACCGTGCCAAAGACCCCCAGGTAGCCGATGCTGAGCCAGCCGCTCGCGGGAATCGAAACTATTTCGAAAAGGCGGCCTGAGAACAGCGCCGGCACCAGCAGCAGACCGGCCCCGGCGATGGATGAGCAGGTCACCGCCGCCAGCGGCGTCATGCCGTGCATGGTGGTCTTGCCGAGCAGCGAGTAGAGCGACCAGCTGGCGACGCAGCCGAGGATCAGCCATTCCCCCTGTCCGATCCCGCCGGCCAGAATCAGTCCCGGGTTCCCGCGGCTGATGACGATGGCCGCGCCGAGCAGTGAGAGGATGACCCCGCTGACCCGGGTGACGCTCAGCGTCTCGCCGAAGCAGAGCGCGGCGCACAGGGTGATCACCACCGGGTTGAGGGCGATGATCAATGCCGCCCGCCCGGCCTGGATCGACTGCAGGCCATGAAAGAAGAACAGGTTGTAGGCAAAGATCCCGGTCAGGCCGAGCAGCAGCACGGAGAGCAGCTGGCGCGGTGACAGGCGCGGCAGGCGGCCTTCGCGGCGCAGGGTCAGCAGAAAGAGCAGGCTGGCGGCGATGGCGAAGCGGAGCAGGGCGGCGTTGAGCGGTGCGACCTGGCCGGCCAGCAGCCGACCGGCGATAAAGGTGCCGCCCCAGAAAAAGGCGGTCCCGTAGAGCTTGAGATAGGTGCTCAGCAAAGCAGCTCGGCGCGCCGGAAGCAGTCGAGCGTGTGGTCGTTGACCAGTCCGGTCGCCTGCAGGTGGGCATAGATGATCGTCGAGCCGACAAACTTGAAACCGCGCCGCTTGAGATCCTTGCTCAGGACGTCGGACTCTTTCGAGGTTGCAGGGTAGTCGCTCATGGTCCGCAGGGTGTTGACCTTGACTTCGCCATCGACAAAGCCCCAGATGTAGTCGCTGAAGCTGCCGAATTCGGCCTGGACCTCGAGGAACTTGCGAGCGTTGGTGATCGCTGACTCCAGCTTCAGGCGGTTGCGGATCAGCCCGGGGTTCTGCAGCATCTGCTCGACCTTGTCGGGACCAAATCCGGCGACGAGGTGCGGATCGAAGCCGGCGAAGGCCTGCCGGTAGTTCTCCCGCTTGCGCAGCACCGTGTACCAGGAGAGCCCGGCCTGGGCCCCTTCGAGGATCAGAAACTCGAACTGGGTGCGGTCGTCGCGGACCGGCACCCCCCATTCCCGGTCGTGGTAGGCGACGTAATCGGGTTTGTTCAGATCGACCCAGGGACAGCGGATGAGATCGCCCATTGCTTCTCCTAGTGAACGGCGTGCGCCGGCGACCGTTTGCCGCTCAGCGATTCGATGGCGATGCGCCAGACCCGGGTCGGCGGCAGCTCCTTGTCGGCAAACTCCCAGTCGCTGCCCGAGTAGTGGCGCATGATCTGGTTGAGGCCGAAACGCTTCTCCGCGTCGCTGACCAGCTCCGAGATCGTGCCGTAACCGATCACCGAGCTGTAATGCATGGTCCAGCGGCAGGCGACCACCGGGTCGCTGATCAGCTCGCAGTCCCCCTCGAATTCAAAGCAGACGCGCGGGTTGGTTTCGAAGAAGTCAATCTTCCGGCCGCTGGTCGCAGTGTGCAGGTAGATCGCCTCGCCGTCGTAGCCGAAATTGACCGGCACCAGGTAGGGTTCGTTGTCGAGCGCCAGGGATAGCCGGCAGATTTCGCTGTTACGGATCAGCGCATCGATCTCGCTCGGGTCGATCATCGTTTTTTCTTTGCGGCGCATGCTTCAATCCTCAGTCGGGTTAAATCAGGTTGGGTTCAGTCATCACTGCCCCGCCAGCTGGCGCACGCCGTCGGCGATGAACTGGATCGCCAGGGCGGCGAGGATCACCCCGAGCAGGCGGCGCAGGATGTCGTCGCCGGTCTCGCCGATCAGTTTCTTGATCGCTGACGAGAACAGCAGGGCCGGCAGGGTCAGGGCGAAGGTGGTCAGCACCGCCAGCACCAGGCTGACGGTTTCGGCGGCCCCGGAGCTGCCGGAAAACAGCAGGATGGTCAGGGTCAGACAGCCGGGACCGGCGATCAGCGGGATCGAGAGCGGAAAGACCGAGATATCGATCAGTGTCTTCGGCTTGCGCTCGACCGAGGTCCGCCCCCTGGTGATCATTTGAAAGGCGGTGTAGAAGAGCAGCAGGCCGCCGGCGACCCGCAGCGCTTCGATGGTGATGCCGAGGCTGGTCAGCAGCGGTTCGCCGAAGAAACCGAACAGCAGCACGATGACCACCGAGATGATCACCGAGCGGGTCGCCATGCGGGTCGCGTAGGTTTTATCGCCGGAGCTGACCAGGCCGTGGAAGATCAGCGCCGCGCCGATCGGGTCGACGATGACGAAGTAAGAGGTCAGGGCGTGCAGGTAGCTTTCGATCGCCATTTCGGTTCCTCTTGACTCGTTGCCAGCAGGTTTTCAGCGGCGGCGGGGAGTCGACCTCATCTCGGGGAAGAAAATTATTTTGTCTCAGCGAAGTTTACCAGAAACGGGTGGTCGCAGCCGAGCTCATGGAGGAGTTTTTTAATGCGGTCGCGGTCGGGGGGTTCCTCCCCGAACCGGCTGCCGAGCCAGACCATGACCGCCAGACTCCCCGTCAGAGCCACGCCCCAGGTCTGCTGCATCTGCTCACGCAGGAGCTCTTCCTGGTGGCGGGCCAGCTCCTGGGTGGCGGCGACATAGTGGGTCGGCCAGGCGACCACGGCGCGGTCGAGGCTGCTGCGAAACGCCTCGCGCTCCAGCGGGTGCAGGGTGGAGAAATCGACCCCGCACCAGGCCGCCGGACGGGTCGAGAGCAGCGCCCGGCAGGGGAGCGGGCGGTGGGGGTAGATGGTGCAGTTGGCGTTTTCGAGAAAGAAGCAGGAGCCGATAGTTGTACGGCTGTTCTTGAGAAATGACTTGAAGTCCACCGCGGCTCTGGCCTGCTCTCCGAGGGACCTGCAGAGAGCCTCCAGTCGGGTCAGGTCGGGTTGGTGAGTTCGGGAGATGAGGAGGCCTTCGGCCAGGGTCGTCTGCACCTCCAGGGTGCAGCAGTTGGCGCAGCCGCTGGTGCAGTAGATCGGACCGCTGTGCCCCTCTCGCCAGTTGGCGATCTGCTGGTCGAGGAGGGTGTGGATGTTGGTGGTTTTCCGGTCAAGATTGTTCAATAGGTTTGTGCCCTTTGCGGGAGTCAAGTGGGACCCGGAATGGTGGACTATGGCGAATCAATGTTCGCCCCTATTCGTAATGTGTCCACATGCGTAAAACTTTGACAGTACGAATATCCTCCAGAACCTGGTAGACAAGTCGATGCTTGATGTTGATTCGCCTTGAGTAGGCACCCGTGAGATCACCGGCGAGCTTTTCGTAGGGTGGTGGATGTTGCAAAGGATTTTCTGTCAGAATTTCGAGTAACTGTTCAGCATTCGGTTTCAACCCGGAAGCGGTCAGTTTTTTTGCATCCTTCTGAGCCTGCTTGGTATACACGAGGGTCCATTTCACCAGTCCAGGTCCTCGGCACACTCGTCGACCGGCGTTTTCATGCCGTTAATAATTGACTCTTTCATGCCGGGGATTGAATGCAGATAGATTGTTTCTTGCACAGCACGCCAGTCGTCCTCGGCGATCAGAATTGCATTGTTGCGTTTTCCGGTGATCTGGATCGGCTCGTGCGATTCTGAGACCTCGTCGAGAAGTTTATAAAGAAGCTTTCTGGCTTCGGTTGCAGTAATTGTTGTCATCATTGCCTCCTTTTTACGTACGAAAAATCGTACGCTGTTTGTGGGGAGATGTCAACGTGTTGCTGTGGAGATGGATTACGGTCGCAGTAACCGGCTGCGACGAGCCGAAACAATTAAGTAGAAATCATTTCGAAAATCGCCACAGGATTATCAGTCCGAATTGAGCTGGTTAGCATTATGTAAGATCTGACTTGTCGATCTTCAATATCGACTGGTAGTGCCATTTAGATATGTACGCATCGCTTTTAAGATATTTCCTGACCAGCCGTCAGTGGTTACGTCACTATGGCAAAAATAAATCTGTCCCCATTTTTTTGATTGCACAACGGTAGTGGTAACCGGCTGCGACGGAACGGATCATTTTAGAAGAAACCATTTCGGGAATCACCCCTGCATCGTCAGTCCGGTTGATTGTTTGGTTGTGCAAATTTATTAACAGACAAGTCAATGAGGATAAACAAAAGATTCATCAATGCCTTTATTGTGTAAATATCTTTCAAGGTCATTTTTTATTGAATTTAATATTCTAATTTTCACAAAAACCCATTTGTTCGCTTGGTTTTCAAAGCCGGCCCATGCGTCTGCTAAATCGTATCTGAAATCCATTTGAGCTAAATATATTGGTGTTTGATTAGTTGCGCGTCGCTGGTTGGTCTGCCTAATAGGATGGAACATTAATGGTAGACCAGCCTCACCATTTAAAAACTCGTTGTTAGTCATTTTTTTGAAAATTTTTCCTAATTTTTCGATTTGGAGGATTTTCCCAACCGCGCTCGAATCAAAGAGCCATATAGCGCCATCAATCTGACCTGTTTTCCTCTCGGCACCAATTCCGTTATAAGTAGCGAAATATAGAGCGATATCCAGAGAATACGTCCAGTCTATAAAAAAGGTCCCCTTTATAAAATCTACTTGATCGTATTCTTCCGGGTACTGTTGCATGTTTTTCAAAAGTTCGAACCATGGATCAATTCCATGGGAAATCTCTTTTTCAAGCGCTTCTTGACTCGGCTTATAAATACCACCAAATTTCAATAACAAAAGGGATGCGATTGTCCTATGAAAAGACAGTTGATGCCTTATTGAAATTGGGATTTTTTGATAATTTCGGATGTTAAAAATATTCTTGATGCTGTTCCTTACAAAAGTAGAGTCTAAGGGCCATTCTTCATTTGCTTGGCCTCTGAACAATGTCAGAGAATCAGTTTCAGCATCCGTTTTTGTAAGGTGATCTATTTCTTTTAGGAGGTTGTCTAGCGAAGTTGGAACCCACTCACGACAATCTGGACTAGCAATAGTTGATTTTATTTTTGGAGTTGAAATTATCATATTTAATTAGCTCAACAGGGGCAAGTCGGGCCCCTGTACATTGGATTTTCCGGGACACGTTATGTCAGCCAAAAACACCAATGATTTCAGCCTCATAATCAGCCGCTCAAGCCACTTTATGACATCCTAATTCTTCCATCTCACATATCCAGTTTGAAGCTTAGACTGCAGCGAATCATTCAACCATTACGCTTCAGATGCAGCGCCAGCCACACCGTCTCCCCCTCGGCAGCGGTCTCCTCCACCCGATGCCGGCGATGGGCCGGAATCAGCAGGTGATCTCCCGGCTTGAGGCGCACCGTTTCGTCAGGGTCAGCCAGGCGCAGCACGGCACT
>DATFMT010000121.1:0-16790 GCA_035266745.1 Geothermobacteraceae bacterium
GAGTGTAAAGCGTTTCGAAAAAGGTTTGACTTGACAGACGCCGCTCCCCTAGACTTGCTTATTCAATAACTTGCGGAGTTTTCCTCTTGATACGCACCTCATTTTTTCTCGTCACGATGCCCCTCTGGACGTTGTTCATGATGCTGGCCGGCTTGCCGCTCTCCTTCATCAGCCCCGACTACCTGCATAACTGGGGGCGGCTCTGGGCCAAAGGCGGCCTGCTCTTGGCCGGGGCGCAACTGAATGTCCACGGGCTGGAGAATATCCCTCGCGACCAACCGGTGATCCTGATGCCGAACCACGCCAGTGGTTTCGACATTCTGGCGATGCTGGCCGGAACACCGATTCAGTTTCGCTGGCTGGCCAAGACCGAGCTGTTCCGCATTCCGATCTTCGGCCTGACCATGCTGCGGGCCGGTTATATTCCCATCGACCGTTCCGACCGCCGTAAGGCTCTCATCAGCATGAAAGAAGCGGCCCAAAGGATCAGTCACGGCACCTCCGTCACCATCTTCCCCGAAGGGACCCGAACCCCTGACGGCACACTGCTTCCGTTTAAGAAGGGAGGCTTCATGCTCGCTCTGCAATCGGGAGCCAAACTGGTCCCGGTTGCGATCAAAGGAAGTTTCGAAGTGATGTCGAAAAACAGCCTGCGACTGCGTTCGGGCCGGATTGACGTGACCTTTTTTCCCCCGGTTGACGTCGCCGGCAAAACGGCCCATGACGTTCCGCACTTGATGGAACAGGTCAGCACCCCGATTGCCGCGCAACTCGCCACCCCGGGCGCCGCATGACCGGCAGCATGATACCCCTTGCGGAGAACACACTCAGGTTGCTACCCCTCGGCGGACTTGGGGAGATCGGCCTGAACATGGCGATCCTGGAGACCGCCAATGACCTGCTGCTCATCGATTGCGGGCTGATGTTTCCTGAGCACTACATGCTGGGCATCGACCTGGTGCTGCCTGACATCACCGCCCTCGAAGGGCGCCTCGACAAACTGCGTGGCCTGCTGCTGACCCATGGCCATGAAGATCACATCGGCGCCATTCCGTTTCTCATCGAGCGGCTTGGATTTCCCCCGATCTACGGTACCCCGCTCACCCTCGGCCTGCTGGAAAACAAGTTGGCCGAGCACCAGCTGGTCGACCGCTGCCAGCTCTGCCCGGTCGCACTCCGCTCAAACATCCAGCTCGGCGACTTCGGCGTCGAATTTTTCCGTGTCACCCACTCGATCGTCGACGGCGCCGGTCTGGCGATCCGCACCCCGGCCGGCGTCGTTATCCACAGTGGCGATTTCAAGCTCGACCCGACCCCGGTCGACGGCGAACGAACCGATCTGGCGCGCCTGGCAGCTCTCGGCGACGCCGGGGTCGCGCTGCTGCTCGCCGATTCGACCAATGTTGAACATCCCGGCCACACCCTGTCGGAAAAAACCGTCGGCGAAGCCTTTCGCGACATCATCCCGCACTGCAGCGGGCAGGTCATCGTCGCCACCTTCTCGTCGAACATTCACCGTATCCAGCAGATCGCCGACGCCGCGGTCACAGCCGGTCGCAAACTCGTAATCAGCGGTCGCAGCATGCTCGAAAATGTTGCCATCGCCAGGCGACTCGGCTACCTGAAGCTGGTCGACGAGGAACTGGTCGACTTAAAACGACTGGCGACCTTGGCCCCCGAGCAGGTCTTGATCCTGACCACCGGCAGTCAGGGCGAGCCACTCTCGGCCCTGACCCGGATCGCCATAGACGATCACAAGCAAATCCACCTCAGGCCGGGTGATACGGTTATCCTTTCGTCCAAGTTCATCCCCGGCAACGAAAAGGCAATCGCCGACCTGATCAACCATCTCTACCGACGCGGCGCCGAAGTCTTTTATGAAAAGACCAGCGAAATCCACGTCTCTGGTCACGCCGCCCGGGAAGAGCTGAAAACCTTGCACAGTTTGGTCAGACCCGCTTATTTTGTGCCGATCCATGGGGAATACCGACACCTGGTCAAACACGCCGAACTGGCCCGGGAACTTGGCATGTCTGCCGAAAATAGCCCGGTCATCGAGAATGGTACCGGCCTGCTGCTGTCGCCGAACGGGATTACCATCGAGGCGAAGATCGAGACCGGACGTATTTTTGTCGATGGCAAGGGGGTCGGCGATGTCGGCAACATGGAACTGCGTGACCGCCGTCACCTGGCCAATCACGGTATCGTTACCGTCATCTTGGCCCTGAACCAGGCGACCGGTGAGATCGTCTATGGACCGGAGCTTTTCACCCGGGGCTTTGTCCCCGAGGAAGCATCCCAGGACTTCCTGAACCAAGCTGCCGCGGTGGTACGTGACACTCTGGACGAACACAGCCTGACGGCCATTTCGGACTGGGAAGAATTACGGGTAGAAGTCCGCAAAAACCTGCGGCGGTTTTTCAACCGGACGATAGACCGACGACCGATTATTCTGCCGATTATTATGGAATTGTGACTTATTCCGGCACTGAACTCTGCAGGAATCGTCCGATCCGAAACGGTCACCGCGGTTGTCGTCGTCCTGGCGACCGTCCAGATGCTGACGCTGGTGGTCAAGCGCAAGCGGCTGGTCTGTATTGCGGTTTACTGCTGGTTGGCGGGAGGGGGTCTCGTATCTGACCCCGTGAGGAATATTTCTCTGAATGATTGCTAATATCAGTGCAAATCAGGTATAGTTGCAGACCTTATGAGCCAGGATTCAACACCATTTTTTCGCGAGCATCTTAAAAAGGAAATTGCCGGAGTATTCTGGTTGGCCTTTGGCATTTTCGCCCTGCTGTGTCTGCTCTCGTTTGAAAACAACGATCCCTCCTTCAACAACAACCTTGATCCGAACATCATCCGCAATTATGGCGGGGTCGTCGGTTCCCACCTGGCCGATCTCCTGTTTCAAGTCATCGGCATCCCGGCCTTTTTAATCCCGCTGGCCTGTTTCTTGTTTGCCTGGAGACTCTTGAAATTCCGCGACATCAAGGTGCGTTTTTACAAGATTGGCGCATTTATTTCGCTGCTGCTCTCCCTCGACGGATTGATCGCCCTGCGCTTTGCGAAAGTCACCCTGTTCGGCCAGTCGATTGCGGAAGCCGGTGGTGCCGTCGGCCGTATTCTTGCCGACCCGCTGGTGCGCTATTTCAACCTGACCGGAGCATTCTTACTGCTGCTGGTCTTTTTCCTGGTCGCCTTAATGCTGGTCGCGCGCTTCTCCATGGTTCTGTTTCTCGAAGGGATCTTGGAACGGATCGGCCAATATCTCGAACGCCGCCGCGAAAAACGCCAGGCCGGCAAAAAACTGAAATCCAAGGAAAAAAACCTCAAGATCGAGGCACCACCGATCATCATCCAGGCCGAGACCAAGAAACTGCCGGCCATCACTGGCCTGCCAACCGGGAAAAAGACCAAAAAATCCGCGCCGCCGGCAGATCAGGTTGCCTTTGAGTTTCTCGAACCGAGCGGCACCTACCACCCTCCGACCCTGGCCCTGCTCGACCACGAGGGCGAGGCGGCCAAGCCGATCGATCGGGACGTGCTCACCATGAACGCCCGGTTATTGGAGAAAAAGCTCAAGGACTTCGGGGTCGATGGCGAGGTCGTCGAGGTCAAGCCCGGTCCGGTGGTCACGATGTACGAGTTCTCCCCCGCCCCCGGTGTCAAGGTCAACAAGATCGCCGGGCTCTCGGACGACCTGACCATGGCCCTTTCGGCCCTGTCGATCCGCATTGTCGCCCCGATCCCCGGTCGCGGTGTGGTCGGGATAGAAATCCCGAACAAGGAGCGGGAAACGGTCTATCTCAAGGACATCATCCAGACGCAGGAATTCCAGAAATACGGCGGTCGGCTGCCGATGGCGCTCGGCAAGGACATCTTCGGCCATACCGTCGTCTCCGACCTCGGCAAGATGCCACACCTGCTGGTCGCCGGCTCGACCGGCAGTGGCAAGTCGGTCTCGATCAATACCATGGTCCTCTCGTTGCTCTACCGGGCCCGCCCGGAGGATGTCCGGATGATCATGATCGACCCGAAAATGCTCGAACTGTCAATCTACGAAGGGATTCCGCACCTGCTGTTACCGGTGGTCACCGACCCGAAAAAAGCCGCGCTGGCGCTCGGCTGGGCGGTGCGCGAAATGGAACGCCGCTACAAGTTGATGGCGGATAAGGGGGTTCGCAACATTGACGGCTACAACAAAAAAATCGATCGGGAGGAAAAGGACCGGGAAGCGCAACGGAAAAAAGCCCAGTTCACCGTCGAGGCGGTCGAAGAAACTATTGAAGAGGCCCTGCCTGAGATCGAACTTAACCCGGGTGAAGAGCTCGACCATGGCCATCTCCCCTATATTGTGGTGATCGTCGATGAACTGGCCGACCTGATGATGGTGGCCGGTCGCGATATCGAGGAGTCGGTCGCCCGCCTGGCCCAGATGGCCCGCGCCTCCGGTATCCACCTGATCCTTGCTACCCAGCGACCGAGTGTCGATGTTATCACCGGCTTGATCAAGGCCAATTTCCCGACCCGGATTTCATTCAAGGTCTTCTCGCGGACCGACTCACGGACGATTCTCGATTCGATGGGCGCCGAATCACTGCTCGGCATGGGCGACATGCTCTATCTGCCGCCCGGAACCGGGTTCCTGCAACGGGTCCACGGTGCGTTTGTCTCCGAACTCGAAGTCCAGAGAGTTGTCGATTTCCTGAAAAAACAGGGCAATCCAGAATACGACAAGTCGATCCTACAACCGCCCGCCGGATCGGACGCGTCCGGCAACTCGCTAGACGATGAGTACGATGAAAAGTGGGACGAGGCGATTGCGATCATTTCGGAAACTCGCCAGGCGTCCATCTCCATGCTGCAAAGGCGCTTGCGCCTCGGTTACAACCGGGCGGCACGGATGATCGAAAAAATGGAACAGGAAGGGATCGTCGGCCCTTCAGACGGGACCAGTCGGCCCCGCGAGGTTTTTGTCAACCGAATCGATCCGGTCTAGTCGACGGATTCTGCCCCCCAATGGCGCAACCAAGCCTCCTCATCTGATCCCTCTAGCAACTCCACTGCGGCCACCGCGTATGCACGTCAAACCTGTCAAACGATTGCACGGACCATCGTCAACTGGTTGACTCCTCAAACCGTTTATCCCCTCAACTCAGAACTCGACATTTACGTTCTAGCGACAACTCATCACAACGGAAAACTTAATCCCAGTTCACATTTTTTGTCTTGTTCACAGTTGGTGAACAATCTATAATATTGAACAAATGGGAAAAAGATGACCAATGCCGAAGCTGAAACGATCGAAAACTGCTTGCGCAACCTGAACACACTGGAAGGCTGCCAAGCCGAATTCGTACCTGCCGAGCCACCAGCCAATCATGCCGGGGAGGTAAGCCTCAGGGGTCACTGGGGCACCCAGCACTACCAGGCCATGACCTTTCTGAGGCTGTCTGCCGGCTCGGCAGAGGTCGCTATTCATCGGCTGAAATCTCATACTGGAAATCAGCCTCTTCTGCTCTTCAGCGATTTTCTAAGTGAAGAAGTCGGTGGCAGACTCAGAGAGTCCGGCATCGATTTCGTCGACTCAGCGGGCAATGCGCACCTGGTCAACCCGCCGCTCTATCTGGAAATCTCGGGACGTAAGCGCCACCACCGCCCGCCACGCAGCGGTCGTCTCTTTCAATCAACCGGACTCAAGCTGCTCTATTTGCTGCTGTGCCAACCCCAGTCAACCCGCTGGACCTATCGCGACCTGGCCCAGAATGCAGGGATCGCGCTCGGCGCGGTGGGTACAATCCTTCAGGAACTGATTAACCTGGGGCATCTTGATCTCGACACCCCTTCCGGCAAACAACTGTTGGCGCTCAATGAGTTATTGACCCGCTGGCAGATCGGTTACGGCGAGAAGTTACGCCCCAAGCTGTACCTCAAACGATGCCGTCTTGGAAACAGCAGTTCGCTGGAGGACCTTTGCCAGCTCATCTGCCGCAACAACTTGGGCGACAAGGTCCTGATTGGTGGCGAGCTGGGGGCCAGGCTGCTGCTTCAGCTCCCTCCGGGAGAAACGACAACCCTGCATCTGACTGGAGGCCCTCTGCGCACCATGTTGCAACTCCACCTGATACCGGACGAACAGGGCCCGATTACCTTGCTGAGCCAGTTCGGAAACACCAATCGCTGGCAAGGATGGCAACCCGAAGGGTGCAATCTGGCTGATCCACTGTTGCTGCATGCCGAAATGCTCACCGGCAGAGAGTATGACGAGGTCCTCATCGGCAAGCTCTACAAACGCTATATTGAACCTCGCCTGGCAGGTGAACATCCTGAATGACGGGCGGCTACAGGAGTTGACTTGAACCTTGAGCAGGTGACAGACCCCGCCAAGGCTGATCGCCTGGCTACGGAACCTAGCGGCCGCACCACAAGATCCGGGGCCCCGCTTTGTACTTGCAGTCAGAGGTCATTTCCCGTGCGGGGCACCGTGAGTACTATTTCAGTGCGCGGCAGGTAGCTGTTGCCGAGGATTGACAAAATCTTCGGGTCGTCAGCCGGAACAAGCGAATTCCGTTTCATAACTCCCCTTTCTGAACGCCTCTCTCATTGACGCCCATTCCAAGATTGACAGCAGGGCTCCACACCGTATCCCGCCGTCGGACCGATGACGATCAGTAATGTGTCCAACTGCAGGTTTTGACTTAAGAACCCGCCATGACTGGCCGATAGATGCTATGAGCAACTCGTCGCAACAGGAGCATCCGAAAAATGCCCTTAACCTCGAGCATTAAATCCAAATTCATGTACGGTCTGGCGCTCATGCTTTTGCCGATCGTGCTGATCGCGCTGATGTCGTTCTACGCCCTGCAACAAAACGCAGCGTCCTTCGATAGCATCGTGACAGAAGTCGTCGAAGAGATCCCGATAATTGACAAAGTCAAGGGGCTGATACTGCTGGCCCGGATGCCGCCCAACGACTACCTGATCAGTGGGAACAAGGCCGGACAAAACACCTTCGGTTACTACGTTCAGCAAATCGACGACGCTCTGTTCGAGCTCGAAAACGCGCCCTTTTCCCACCCACAGGAAATCCAGCTGGCGAAACTGGTTCAGAACAACTGGCGACAGACAAAGATCCTCGCCCTGCAGATCTTTGCCCGGGACAATCCTCAGGGTGACCAACGTGCTCATGAACTCATGGAAGAATTCGACGCTAAGATTGGCAGGGCGGAATCGTTGCTCACCCAGCTCGAGCTCAAGGCTTTTCACGAAATTGAAAAAGAAAAGGATATTGTTGGGGCCTGGACTTACCGCCTCTACCTGGTGATTAGCATCAGCCTGATCGGGGGCCTGGCTATAGCCATGACAACCGGCTTGCTACTCGCCAGGATGGTCCTGCGACCGCTCCGAATGCTCTCGCTCAGGGCCGAGATTATCGGCCGAGGCGAATATCCGGAACCCATCACCCAGGAAAACCATGATGAATTTTCCCAGGTCATGGACGCCTTTAATTCCATGGCGCTGAATCTGAAACAAAACCAGGCTGATTTGAAAAAAATGGCCATGCGCGACGGGCTGACCGGGCTTCTGAACCGCCGGGAAATCCGTCGGCTGCTCGGGCAGGAACTCGACCGAGCCAAGCGCAGATTCAGCGAAATGAGCGTGATGATGCTCGACATCGATCATTTCAAGAGTGTCAACGACACCCATGGCCACCAGGTCGGTGATGAAGTGCTGAAAGGAGTCGCCACCCTGCTCGGTCGGCAAATCCGCACCATGGACACGGTTGCCCGTTATGGCGGTGAAGAGTTTATTATCATCACCCCGGAAAGGACCGAGGGGGCGCAGATCATCGCCGAACGGATTCTCGCAGCGGTTGCCGAACAGCCCTTTTCAGACGGCAGGGGGGGCGAGTTCAATCTCACCATCAGCATCGGCTTGGCCAGCTATCCGCTCCATGCCGTCGAAGAGTATGAACTGGTCAACAAGGCCGACACGGCTCTATACCAAGCCAAGGAGCAGGGCCGCAATCAAGTCTGCCTTGCCTCTGGCCCGCCACTCCAAAACAGCCACAACAATGTCATCCCTATCGACAAATCATCGTCAACCAAACAATAGCAAAACCCGGCTGTCCTTGTCCTGCCATCCGGTCGTGCCGTTTCCGAGCCAAACCCTCTCCGGACAACCATCCATCCGGGGAACGGACCATACCAATGAATTTCCACGCACGGCCGGACAGTGAGGCACGAAGAAGCCGCTGGAGTACACCTGGACAGAGCATTTTGACCGGGAGCTCCGCGCCTCTGTACAATTGGTAATTGACTATTAAAATGCTATAGTCCAATTTTGCGTTGCTGGGGGCGGCATGAATCAACAAGCTTTAAAAGAACTACTGCTGCAATTCTCTGCCGGGGAACTCTCGCTGGAAGCGGCTCTATCCACCCTGCGTTCACTCCCCTATGAGGATGTCGGCATTGCCAAACTCGACCATCATCGGGAGCTGCGCCAGGGCATACCGGAGGTGATTTACGGCGCGGGGAAAAACTTCGAGCAGCTCGAGATCATCATCGCGGGGATGCTGCGGCAGAAAAAAAACATTCTCGCTACCCGGATCGATAGCGACAAGGGCACGCAACTCACCAAGCAATTTCCGCTGGCCAACTATGATTCCGTCGCCAGGGTATTGACCCTGGAGTCTAAACCGGTTGCCCCACTTGGCCTGGGTGAGGTCCTGATCGTTTCGGCCGGAACGTCCGACTTGCCGGTTGCCCGCGAAGCGGCCATCACCGCGCGGATGCTCGGTAACCAGGTCCGCGAACTGGTCGATGTCGGGGTAGCCGGCCTGCATCGACTGCTCGCCGCCGGCGACATCCTGCAACAGGCCGCGGTGATCATCGTGGTTGCCGGCATGGAAGGGGCCCTCCCCTCCGTGGTTGGCGGGCTGGTCGCAGTACCGGTCATTGCGGTGCCAACCTCGATTGGCTACGGCAGCGCCTTTGGGGGGGTCGCCGCCCTGCTCGGCATGCTCAATTCCTGCGCCAGCGGGGTCACCGTGGTCAACATCGACAACGGTTTCGGTGCCGCCTTCGCCGCAACCCGCATCAACCGGCAGACAAGCTGATGAAGCTGCTCTATCTCGACCCGTTTTCCGGCATCTCCGGTGACATGTTTCTCGGCCTGCTCGCCGATCTCGGCCTTGATCGCAAACTGCTGGCGAGTGAACTGGAGAGACTGGCATTGCCGGGCTGGCACATCGACTGGCGTCTGGAAACACGCATGGGCATTGCCGGGACCCGCGCGGACGTCTGCTGCCAGAGGGAGGTCCGGCACCGGCACTGGTCAGAAATCGATCGGCTGCTGGCCGAAAGCGGGCTCCCAAACCAGGCCGCCGTCATCGCTCGCAAGATCTTCCGTGCGCTCGGTGAAGCCGAGGCCCGCGTCCATGGCCAAACGCTGGAAGAAGTCCATTTCCACGAGGTCGGCGCCCTCGACGCCATCATCGACATTAGCGCCGCTGCGCTCGGCCTCCAACTATTGGGCATCAACCGGGTCATCTCCGCGCCACTGCCGATCCACCACGGTTTCGTCGCGACCGAGCATGGCCGGCTGCCGCTGCCGGCCCCCGCCGTGGCCGCGCTGCTCGAGGGTCGGCCGATCTGTCAGACCTCGGCGGAAAAAGAGCTGGTGACCCCGACCGGTGCGGCGATCGCCGTCACTGTCGCAGAGTTCGCTCCGCTGCCCGCCATGCAGTTGATCCGGGTCGGCTACGGCGTTGGCAACCGCGAGCTGGACGACCGCCCCAATCTGCTGCGGGGCTTTCTTGGCGACACCGATGACCAGGCGAGACTGGACCGGGATGAAATCAGCATCCTCGAGTGCAACCTCGATGACAGCAACCCCGAGTGGCTCGGCCAGCTGCTGGACAGCTTAATTCAGCAAGGCGCCCTCGATGTCTCGCTGACGCCACTGCTGATGAAAAAAAATCGCCCCGGGCAACTGTTGACGGTCCTCGTCCACCCGGAGCAGGAAGCTGAACTGGCCTGGCAGATCATGCGGGAGAGCAGCGCGATCGGCGTGCGCAGTTCCCGCAGCCGGCGCTACAAGCTGCAACGTTCCTCAGCGGCGGTTGCCACACCGGTCGGGACGATCGCGGTCAAACTGATTTACGCTGGCGATGAGCTGCTCCGCGTCACGCCGGAATTCGAATCCTGCCGCGCCCTGGCCGAGCAAACCGCCCTGCCGCTTCCTGAGATCTATCGCCTGGCGACCCTGGCGGCCGCTCCGCTGCTGGAAAAAACTGAACATGGCAAGGGTGATAACAGATGAAAAGATTCCTCGTCCTGGCACTCGCCAGCAACTGCGGGCTGGGCTACGTTCCGGTCGCATCGGGGACCTTCGGCACCCTGGCCGGGATCCCGCTCTATTACCTGCTGGCCGGGCTGCCACCAGCTGCTTTCACCCTGGTTTGGCTGGCCCTACTGGTTCTCTCGTTCTGGATCGCCGAACAAGCTGGCAACTATTATCAGGTCGTCGATGACGGGCGGATCGTCATAGACGAGCTGCTCGGCTACCTGGTCACGATTGCCTGGCTCCCCTTCAGCTGGCCGGTGGCCGTCCTCGGTTTTCTGCTGTTTCGGCTCTTCGACATTACCAAACCACCGCCGGCCAACTGGCTCGACCGCCGCTTGAAAAACGGGGTCGGGGTCGTCCTGGATGATGTCGCCGCCGGAGTCTACGCCGCCTGCGTACTGCGCCTGCTGCTCTGGATATTCGCATGAGCGCCGATCTGCCGAGAATTGCCGTACTGGCAACGGGAACCGAGCTGCTCAGCGGGGAGCTGAGCGACAGCAATTCAGCCGTGATTGCCCGGCAGCTGGCCAGGGTCGGCTTGCAACTGGCCGAGGTACGCGTTGTCGGGGACTCTGAAGCGGACATCTCTGCCGCCCTGCAGCAGCTCGCCGAAGGCAACCGGGTCGTCATTTGCACCGGTGGTCTCGGTCCGACCAGTGACGACCTGACGGCGCGGGCGGCAGCCCGGGCCTGTGAAAAAAAACTGGTCCTGAACGATGAAGCCCTGCAGCTGATCAAAAACCACTTCCGGCGCATCAACCGCCCGCTGCAGCCGGGCAACGAAAAACAGGCACTGCTGCCGCACAAATGCAGGCTCCTGGAGAACCGCCGCGGCACGGCACCCGGCTTTCACCTGCGCCGCAACGAAACCGACCTCTACTTCTTGCCCGGGGTTCCCGATGAAATGGCCACCATGTGTCAGGAGCTGGTTATCCCCGACGTGCAGCGATTCATACCTGAACGACTTGCACGGCTGGAAAAGATTGTTAAAGTTTTTGGCCTGGCAGAGCCGCAGGTTGAGACGCTGCTGCATCAGGCCGCGCTCCCGGGTGAGGTCGAGGTCGCCTATGGGGTCGAAATGCCGGTCGTCCTGGTCAAGCTACGCAGTGCAGGCGAACATGCCGAACGACTTGATCGAGCTGAACTGTTGGTCAGAAAAGCCCTCGGCGATTTTGCCTTTGGCGGCGCTGACGCAACCCTGTCAGGGGTCGTCTGCCAGCTGCTGGCTGACCATGGCACCACCTTGTCATTGGCCGAATCCTGTACCGGCGGCATGATCGCCAAGCTATTGACCGATACCCCGGGCTCTTCGGCGTTCCTGGAACGGGGCGCGGTCACCTATGCCAACAGTGCCAAACACGACTGGCTGCAGGTCCCGGCCGAGGTTCTGGCCCGTCAGGGGGCGGTCAGCCGACAATGTGCCGTGGCTATGGCAGAAGGAATTCGCCGCACCGCCAGAACCGATCTCGGGCTGGCCGTGACTGGCATTGCCGGTCCCTCGGGTGGCACCGCTGACAAACCGGTAGGAACGGTTTTCATTGCTCTGGCCGGCACCGCAACCACCCGGGTTGAAGAATTCCGTTTCGGCGGCAACCGCGAGCGGATTCGCACCCTGACCAGCTATACCGCCCTTGACTGGCTGCGTCGCTATGCCATGCAGCGGTTTGAAGAACCGGAGCATGCCTGATTCCAGCTAACCCTGTTCGTGAGTCGTCGATGTTATCGCTGAAAAACTGGATAACCAGACTGGTACTGCTTGCCGCGCTGGTTTTACTGGCGGGAGCCGGCATCTATGCGAGCCATCAGTGCCGCCTGCAACAAGCCCTCGCCGAGCAACTGAAGCTTACTCGGCACGCAGCCAAGGAAATCGAAACGCTCCTGAACCGGCTGGCGACCGGGGTCGACAGGGTTATCCAGACCAGCCAGTTACGCTCAGACCAACCGATTGATCCGGACCTTCTCGAACTCCTCGCGGTTAACTACCCCCCCGAGCTGCTACTGGGCATTTTTCAACTGGATGCCGAAGGGAATATTCTGACGGAATACCCGCCTGGCTGGATCAAGGAGTCAGGAATTCCGCTCCACCTGCTGGCCGAATTCACTCCGCAGCTCAATGGCCCGCGTCTGATTCATGGCCCTCGTGAATCGGCCATCCAACTGACCCAGTGGCTGCCGAACAGCAAAGGTCCTTCGCAGCTGAGCGCACTGATCTCAACCCGGGCGTTGTTGCAGCAGGTTTTCGACGATCCGGCCAACAACTTCATGTTTGTTCTCGATCATACCGGCAAAATCCTCCTCCACCCAAACCAGAAGCTGATCGGTCTTGACTTCGATGCCGTTGCCAGACTCGGCAGCGATCCGGGATTTGCCAGTCTGTTGACCCATCTGACACAAGGCATGTCCGATGCGTTCATCATCGATGAATGGTTGCTGGGCTCTTTTGTTCCGCACCCGCACAACCGCGAACTGGCATTATCGTACGTCCCCCTGAACGCCTTCGGTGGCAAGTGGCGACTGGCGCTGGCGACCCCGTCGAGCAGCCTGGAGGCTCTGGGTAAAACCGGCCCGGCAACCATCTTCCTGTTCGCATTCGGTATCGCTGGCACGCTCTTGATCCTCTCTGCTCCGCTACGGCAATTCAGCAGCGGTCAACTCGCCACGGCAGATTCGCAATCAGAGCAGCCCAAGGAACAGCTGCGCGAAATCCGTGACCAGCTTGCCGCAGCCGAATTGCGCAACCAGCAGCTCCTCGACAACGCCGGCGACGCCCTGTTTTTTGTCGACCCCCAAAACGGTTCGATCCTCGACCAGAACCAGGCCTGCGAAAAGCTGCTCGGCTATTCCGGCAGTGAACTCTCGCGCCTTTCCCTGGCCACCCTGCTGCCCGGAGCACAAAATCGCAAATACCTGCGCCTGATGAAACGGGTCCTCAAGAACGGTTATGCCGAAGCGAGCGACCTGCAGTTTCGCACCAAGTCGGGCCGGCTGTTTACCGGGGCGGTGCATGCCCGGTTCGGCTCACTGGATGAACGCCAAGTGATTCATGGGGTTATCCGCGATGTCACCCGGCTGAAACGAATTGAACAGGAACTCCGTCAGCGCAACCGCGATCTGACCCTGATTAATCAGATCTCGTTCAAGGCGACCGAGAGCCGTTCGTTAAGCGATGTCCTGGCAACGGTCAGGGAGATGGTGGTTGCAGCGTTCAACGCCGACGGGGGCGGGATTTATCTCTCCCGCCATCAAGGGAACCAGCTCGAACTGGTCACCCACGAGGGGATCGCCGACGACATTCTTGCCGAGCTGCAGGCCCTGCCGCCGGGAGGCGGCCTGATCGGGCGGGGCCTGGCCAGTGGCCGGCCGGTCTCATCAGCCAACCTTAAAAAGGATCGCCGACTCTGGTCGCAAGCGATACGCCAGTCCAACTGGAAAGTTCTGCAATCCGTCCCGCTGGTCAGCAATGGGCAGACGATCGGCGTTCTGTTCGTCTTTCATCAAACCACGCGAATCTATAATCGCGACGAAGTGCACCTCCTGCAGGCGATCGGTCAACAGATCGGCATTACCATCGCCGGGGCCGATTTACTCGACGAGCTCTCCTGGCAGAACCGTCTGACCCAGGCGACCAACCGCGAGCTGCAGGCTTCCCGTAAACTGCTGAGTGACAATCTCAAACGGCAAAAAGACGCTACCCGCACCCTGGAACGCACCGAAAAAATGAAAAACAACTTTCTCGCGCTGGCGTCGCATGAATTGCGTACCCCGCTGACCTACATCCTCTCCGGCAGCCAGCTGCTGCTCGAGGAGTTCGCCGCAACTGCGACCGAACAACAGAAAAAGATCCTGTCTGCGGTGCACCTGGGGGGCAAACGGCTGGAGGAAATCATTAACAACCTGCTGGAAATAGCCCGTCTCGAAGCCCAGAGCATCTACCTCGGCCACGAAAATATCGAGCTGGACAATCTGCTTGAACAGCTCGTTGAAAAATTCACCGAGGTTCTGGCCGAAAACCGCTTGACCCTGTCGGTCGTCAAGCCGCTGCCGGTCGTGAAGCAGTTCCAGGGCGATCGCGATCACCTGCTGAAGACCCTGGAGCGGCTGGTTGAAAACGCGATCAAATTCACCTCTCCCGGTGGCAAAATACGTCTCGCAGCAAACACATTGTCACAGCGACAGGTCTATGATCGGCAAGAACAGCTGCAACGTTTCCGTGAGCCGTTTTTCCAGCAGGAGCTGGCGCCGAGCTACCTGCAACTGAGCGTAAGCGATACCGGCATTGGCATTGATCCAGACGAACAGCTGCAGATTTTTGATAAGTTTTACGAAATCGGCGAAATCAATTTACACTTTACCTCCCAGACCCGCTTCGGTGGCAAGGGAGTCGGCCTGGGCTTGGCCCTGGTCAAGGGGATGGTCGAAGCCCACAATGGTCTGGTCTGGGTGGAGAGTTCCGGCACCTCGGTCGGCGGCAGCACGTTCCATCTGCTGCTCCCTTTGACCGAACCGGTCGCTGCGGACCCGGCTGGCGCACAACCAGATGCATCAGGCCGCGCATGACTGCCATGGTTCGCACCTTTGTTGCGATCCCACTGCCGCAACCGGTTAAAGCTGCGATAAGGCGCTTACAAACCGGGCTAAAACCGTCAATGCCCGCAATTCGCTGGAGCGCTCCCGACAACCTTCACCTGACGCTCCGATTCCTCGGTGACCAGCCGGAAGATTCCCTTGAAAAACTGGGCGACACTGTGCTATCGGTAGGGGATTCAATTTGTTGCTTTTCGCTGACATTCTCCGGGATTGATGCTTTCCCCTCCTGGCATCGCGGGCGGATCCTCTGGATCGGGTTGGAACAACCCGAGTTGGTCAGCCAATTGCATCAAAAACTGTCCGACGGTCTGCTGCAGATTGGGATTCCGGAAGAATCACGTCCCTTCCGCCCCCACCTGACAATCGGTCGCTGCCGCCAGCTCATGCCCCTGCCGCAAGTGCCGAACGGGGTCCTGACCCGGCCGATAGCAGAATTCCGGGTCGAGCGGCTGGTGCTTTACCAAAGCCGCTTGACGCCGCAAGGAGCCAGGCACACCGAGCTCTATTCGGCCCGGCTCAGACATTGAGACATATTTTGTCACGCGCTGACGGCAGACTTGCTATCAAAATCAACAGGAGGAACCAATATGGCGGACGACAATAAAAACAGAACCATTGAACTGGCCATGGGTCAGATAGAAAAACAGTTTGGCAAGGGGAGCATCATGCGTCTCGGCGAAGACTTTGTCCTGCCGGACGTCGACTCCATTTCGACCGGGTCGATCTCTCTCGACATCGCGTTGGGCGTCGGCGGCGTTCCCCGCGGCCGAATCATCGAGATCTACGGCCCGGAGTCCTCGGGGAAGACCACCCTGGCCTTGCACATCGTCGCCGAAGCACAGAAAAAAGGCGGCATCGCCGCTTTCGTCGACGCCGAACACGCTATCGACATCGGTTATGCACGCAAACTTGGCGTCAAAACCGACGACCTGCTGGTCTCCCAACCCGACACCGGAGAGCAGGCACTTGAGATCACCGAGGTTCTGGTGCGTAGCGGCGCCATCGATGTTCTGGTCGTCGACTCGGTCGCGGCCCTGGTCCCACGGGCCGAGATCGAGGGCGAGATGGGGGATGCCCACATGGGGCTGCAAGCCCGTCTGATGTCACAGGCGCTGCGCAAACTGACCGCCACCATCAGCAAATCGAACTGTTGCGTCATCTTCATCAACCAGATCCGGATGAAAATCGGTGTCATGTTCGGCAACCCGGAGACCACCACCGGTGGCAACGCCCTGAAGTTCTATGCGTCGGTGCGGATGGATATCCGCCGGATCGCCGCGATCAAGCAGGGCCAGGACATGATCGGCAGCCGGACCCGGGTCAAGGTGGTCAAGAACAAGGTGGCACCGCCTTTCAAAGAGGCCGAATTCGATATCATGTACGGCACCGGTATCTCCCGCGAAGGCGACCTGGTCGATCTCGGCGCCGAGGCCGAGATTATCGAGAAGAGCGGCGCCTGGTATTCTTATGATGGTGAACGGATCGGTCAGGGACGCGAAAACGCCAAGACGTTTCTGGCCGAGCACCCGGAAACCGCCAGCGAGATTGAGCAGAGGCTGTTGGTCCATTTCGGATTGAAAACCGAGACGGCGTCAGCCTGAACCCTCCCGGGCTCGACCGGGGTCACGCTGCGGGCGGCCTGACCGAAACCAAGGAGTCAACTTATGGAACTCAACGATATCCTGGCCCTGGCCCTCAAGGCCAAGGCATCCGATATCCACCTGAAAGCGGGCTTACCACCGATTTACCGTATCGATGGCGCCCTGCGGCCGCTGCCCAAGGCGCCCCGGATCAGTCCGGAGCAGACCCGTCAGATCGCCATGGATATCATGAACGAGCGGCAGAAGGCCCGC
>DATFMT010000122.1:0-13884 GCA_035266745.1 Geothermobacteraceae bacterium
AGAATCGGCACTTCGGTCAGGGTCGCAAAATACATGAATGCACCGACCACCGAGGCGAAAAGGTTGGCCCACATTGAATTGCCGCCAACCAGATCGGCAATCCAGCTCGACGGAATCAGCCCCTCATGATCCGGGCGACCAAGCAGGGCACCGGCGATCAACACCCCCCAGAGCAGCAGCGGCAGGATCTTTTTGGCAAAATCCCAGCTGGTGTCAAACCACTCCGCCAGCTCCCCGTCGCCATCACGACTGGTGGTCAGC
This sequence comes from Geothermobacteraceae bacterium, assembly GCA_035266745.1. Lineage (GTDB taxonomy): Bacteria > Desulfobacterota > Desulfuromonadia > Desulfuromonadales > Geothermobacteraceae > DATFMT01. Next base: position 262 of record DATFMT010000122.1, read on the forward strand.
AAAGCTGTTAAACCGACGGTCGCAGCAACGAACGCCAGTTCGGGATGCCTCGGCAGCACCAGTGTACAGATCAGTGCCGGGGCCACAACCGCCAGCATCCGCCAGTAACTGACCCCGAACCAGAGCACCAGGATGACGGCCAAACCGAGGGCGAACAGCCCGGTCAGCGGCCACTTTGAAGCATAAACGATCTGCCAGAGCCCGGTCGGTTCGGCGGGTTTGCCCCAATTGGCGAACACCAGGATGCCGACCATGACGGCGAAGAACAGGGCGTTCTGCCACAGCGGGCGACTCACCTCCGGTTCCGGCATCGCGGCCGCCGCCGCGACCTTTTCCAGTTCTTCACGGCGGAAAAACAGGTGCATCAACAGGCCGATGACCACCGAAAAACCGACGGCGCCCACGGCGCGGGCCATCCCCATCTCCGGCCCGAGAACGGCAGCGGTCAGGACAATCGCCAAAATGTTGATCGCCGGACCGGAGTAAAGGAACGCACTCGCCGGACCCAGGCCGGCACCCATGCGGTAGATCCCGGCGAACAACGGCAGAATGGTACAGGAACAGACCGCCAGGATGCTGCCGGAAACCGAGGCGACCCCATAGGCCAGGATCTTGTTCGCCCTGGGACCAAGATATTTCATGACGGCGGCCTGACTTACGAACACCCCGACAGCCCCGGCGATAAAAAATGCTGGGACCAGACAGAGCAGGACATGTTCCCGAGCATACCACTTCGCCAGAGACAGGGCTTCCCAGAGAGCATTCTCTAACCGTGGTGAGCTTTGCAGCCAGACAACCGGCAGATAATACAACGCCACGAAAACGGCAACGATCGCCACAAGCGGTTTCCATTCATTTTTCCAGTGCATAAAACCTTTCTACCTGCTTTTGTATTTGGTCAAATCGCCAAATTCTAAAACAAAAAAATTTACTGGCTACCCAGGCCCAGCACAGAAACCTGGTCACTGGCGTTTGACTCCAAAACTGACTCCACGCAACCGAAAAAGTTAAGGATGCAGGGAACTCGAAGACGATAAAAAACCTGGTTGCCACGTTTGTCGTCGATGACGATTCCCGCCTGTTTGAGAACCGAGAGATGCTTCGAGACGGTTGAAACGTCAACGCCGATCTGCTCGGTCAAGGCGCAGACACAGCGCTCCTCCTTTTCCAACTCTTCGATAATGAAAAGACGGGTCGGATGAGCCATCGCCTTGAGAACCGTGGCGCGGGCATTGAGGTGAGCTTTTCGTTTTGTGTCCATACAATCCTCCATCTATTTGGCAATATAACCAAATAGCCAAACACTTGCAAGCAATAATTCCGATGACCAGTTCCCGGGAAGGATGTGTCAGCAGGATCGCTGCTGGCAATACCTCTATCCCCGGTCATCCGAACTTCAATCCGTCACATCAATCTCGACAAAACACCAGCCGATATCGGGAATCGCATTCTTGATGTCACGCTCGAGCCGGTTGATCGCCCGCGCCGCCTCGCCGACCGACAGCGACTCGCGCATGCGGATCTTGATCGCCAGCAGTGCCTGCGCGCCCATCTGCAGGGTGACCGCGTTGTAGAGTTCCAGCACGTCCGCGTCGGCCTCGATCATGGCACGGATCTGCGCCACCGTCGTCGGGTCGGCCGAGCGGCCGATCAGCAGCGTCTTGACCTTGATCGAGATGAAGATCGCCACCACGACAAGCAAAACGCCGATACAGATTGAGCCAATCGCGTCGAAGCACGGATCACCGGTGACCACGGCGAGCAGGACAAACACCAGGGCGATGCTCAACCCGACCAGCGCGGCGAGATCCTCACCCAGCACTACCAGCAGCTCCGAGCTGCGGGTGGTCCGGACCCATTCCCGCAGGGTCCGGCCCTGCTGGACTTTACGAATCTCCACCAGGCAGCCGCGCAGGCTGAGCCCTTCGAGGACAATGGAGACCGCCAGCACCAGCAGGGCGACCCAGGCATAGCTCATCGGCTCCGGGTGCTTGAGCTTGTGCGCCCCTTCGTAGATCGAGAACAGCCCGCCGCTGCTGAACAGCAGGATCGCGACCATGAACGACCAGAAATAACTCGCCTTGCCGTAACCGAGCGGGTGTTCGCTGTCGGCCGGCTGCTGCGATCGCTTGAGGCCGACTAGCAGCAGTACCTGATTGGCGACATCGGCAGCGCTGTGGAACGCCTCGGCGGCCAGCGCCGACGAACCGGTAAACCAGGCCGCAACGGCCTTGGTCACGGCGACGCCAAGGTTGGCAAAAAAGGCGTACATGATCGCCTTGGTCGGGTTGCTGCCGTGGGCTGACATGGACGGCTCCGTAGCGGTCTGAGGCATTGAGAAAATATAATTGAGTTGTCCAACTGCCCTGCGAACAGCCGGTGTGGCTTGCCGGAACGGCTGCCTCAACGTGGCACTCTGGACATAATCCATCCGCTAAACCAACAGGATACGGTAACGTCGCCATAGTGCGTTATCTCCTGACCCCTGTCAAATCCTCCTTGTCATCCGCCAGAGCGCCGATTAGAATCATTTTTCTGTCAAGGAGCCCGGATGATGAAAATCTGCCTGCTCGAACCTTTCCATAGCGGTTCCCACGCCGCCTGGGCCGAGATGTTCGCCCGCGTCAGTCGCCACGAAGTTGAGCTGCTGACCCTGAGCGGACGGCATTGGAAGTGGCGCATGCACGGGGGCGCGGTTTCCCTGGCGCGACAATTCATGGCCCGCGACTGCAGACCCGACCTGCTGCTCGCCAGCGACATGCTCGACTTGACCACCTTTCTCGCGCTGACCCGCGACCGGACCGGCGGAGTCCCGGCCGCCCTCTATTGTCACGAAAATCAGCTGACCTATCCCTGGTCCCCCGATGATGCCGACCCGGCGCAGCGACGTGACGCCCACTACGCGTTCATCAACTACACCAGTGCCCTGGCCGCCGATGCCGTGCTGTTCAATTCCAGCTACCATCGCGATGCCTTCCTCGGAGCGTTACCGGCCTATCTCGCAAGTTTCCCCGACCAGAACGAACTCGAGAGCCTGCCGGCGATCACCGCCAAAAGCTCGGTCCTGCCGCTGGGGATCGACCTGAAGCGGCTCGACAACTGCCGGCCGGACACCGCCAAAAGTCCGGCGAAAAAGCCGTTGGTGCTCTGGAACCATCGCTGGGAGTATGACAAAAATCCGGAGGAATTCTTTAGCGCCCTTTTCCAGTTGCAGGCAGAAGGGGTGGACTTCGAGGTAGCGATTCTCGGTGAAACCTACCGCAAAGCTCCGCTGGTGTTCAACGAAGCCCGGCTGCGACTCGGAAAGCGGATCCTACGGTACGGCTACGCCGAGAACTTTGCCGACTATGCCAGCTGGCTCTGGCGGGCCGATCTGCTGCCGGTCACTTCAGTCCACGACTTTTTCGGCGTCAGCGTCGTCGAGGCCATCTACTGCGGCGCCACACCTCTGCTGCCTCGGAGGCTCGCCTATCCGGAACACGTGCCGGCAGCACTGCAGGGCCAGTTTCTCTATGATGACTTTACCACCCTGCTGGAACGCCTGCGGGCACTGCTGCGCCACCCGGGCTGCCCCAACGAAATGTTGCGCGCCCATGTCGCCCGCTATGACTGGGGAACCCTGGTCGGTCGCTATGATGACCTGCTGGAGGAGCTGGCCCTGCCCGGTCGGAAATAATCTGGCAGGACTGGAAGCGGCGATGTGCGGCTGACCGGCAATTGCCTTACGGGCTGAGAGACGAACCGGCGGACAGAGGTGATTCCGTTGCCGAAGCAACGGCTACTGGTCGGCCTGTTCGGTTTTGTGAATCATCTGCCTCTTGCTGCCGGAGCCGATGTTGACGGTATCACTGAACAGGCTGATGGCGAAGAGCACCGCGGCCATGAACAACAGGAAGAGAAAAAACTTTAAACTCTCCTTGGGGTTTCGATAGGCCCAGATCACCAGACCGATCGCCAGGACAACAACCACGATGGTGTAGCTCTGATAGAACTCGTAAAAGGCCGAGGAAAGGCTGTCGAAATTCATCGTATTCCCCCTGCAATGGAAAGCGGTCTACAATCGGTGAAAGCTTAGCACACCAGCGGCCCGAGACGAATTCGCAATTAGCTTCCGGCCGATCAGCGATACCCCTCCGCCTGCAGCGAGAAGAGGTAGGCGTACTGGCCGCCTTGCTGCATCAACTGTTCGTGGCTCCCCTGCTCGACGATGCGCCCTTTGTCGATGACGACGATCTGATCGGCCATCCGCACGGTCGAGAAGCGGTGCGAGATGAGGATGGTCATCTTGCCTCTGCTGAGTTCGCGGAAGTGTTCGAAAACCGTCGCCTCGGCGGCGGCGTCCATGGTCGCGGTCGGCTCGTCGAGCACCAGCAGGTCGGCTTCGCTGCGCATGAAGGCCCGCGCCAGGGCGATCTTCTGCCACTGGCCGCCGGAGAGCTCGCGGCCCCCCTTGAACCATTTTCCGAGCTGGGTGTCGTACCGCTGCGGCAGCCGCTCGATGAACTCGCGGGCCATCCCCTTCTCCGCCGCCTCCTCCCAACGCTGGCGGTCCTCGAAGTGACGGATATCGCCGGCACCGATATTCTCCCCGACCAGGAACTGGTAGCGACCGAAGTCCTGGAAGATCACCCCGATCCGCGCGCGCAGGGCCGCGGCATCCCACTGCTGCAGGTCGAGCCCGTCGAGCAGGATACGGCCGGAGTCTGGCCGGTAAAGCCGGGTCAGCAGCTTGATCAGGGTCGTCTTGCCCGAGCCGTTCTCGCCGACCAGCGCCAGGGAGTCGCCGGGGCGCAGCTGCAGATCGACATCGCGCAGGGCCGGCTCCTCGCTGTCGGGATAGCTGAAGGTCACCGCTTCGAAGCGGACCCCGTCGCCGGATTGCGGCCCCTGCTGCAGTTCGCCCCGGTGACCCGGGACCGGCTGCTCGAGATACTCGTAGAGGTTGGAGAGGTAGAGATTGTCCTCGTACATACCGCTGATCGCCGAGAGGCTGGCGGAGACCGCCGACTGCCCCTGCTTGAACAGCAGCAGGTACATGGTCATCTGGCCGAGGCTGATCGAGCCGCGGATCGCCGAGAGAGCGATCCAAGCGTAGGCTCCATAGAAGGCAGCGGTCCCGAGCAGGCCGAGGGCGAAACCCCAGGAGTCGCGGCGCAGGGTCAGGCGGCGATCCTCGGCGAACAGTTTGGCAAAGATCGCCCGGTAGCGTTCGAGCAGCTTCGGCCCAAGCCGGAACAGCTTGACCTCCTTGGCGTAGTCCTCGCGCGCCAGCACCGTCTCCAGGTACATCTGCATCCGCGTCTCCGGTGAGCGCCAGCGGAACAGGCGGAACTTGTCGCCGGAGAACTTCGCCTCGGCGAGGAACTCGGGAATCCCGCCGCAGACCAGGATAAGCACCGTCCAGGGCGAGAACTGTACCAGCAGCACCGCGTAGCTGACCAGCGAGATGCCGTTCTGCACCAGGCCGAAGGTTCGCGTCACCAGCGACAGGGGCCGGGTCGAGGCCTCGCGGCGGGCCCGGGTCAGCTTGTCGTAAAACTCCGAGTCCTCGAAGTGAGCGAGCTTGAGAGTCAGCGCCTTCTCCAGGATCAGCACGTTGATCCGCTGCCCCATCAGCGCCCGCAGCAGTGCCTGGCAGGTGGCGATGCCGCGCTGACTGCCGGCGATCAGCGCCACCACCCCGGCCTCGGCGGCGACGAACAGCAGGACATAGCTGGTGTCGGCGCTGCCGGTCTGCTGGTGCTGGGTCATCGCCGCGACCACCCCGTCGACGATCAGCTGGCCGATCCAGGCGACCGCCGCCGGCAGCACCCCGGCGACCAGGGTCAGCACGGCGAAGATCAGCGCCAGCCGGCGGCTGGTCGACCAGACCAGCTGCAGGGCACGGCGACTGTAGCGGAAGACATCGAGGAAGCGCTTCGGCGGCGGGTTGCGATCGGTCGGCAGTTCCGGGTATTTCACGAGAGATCCTGTCGGCGGCTGAGATGAGATCTGTTACGCTTTCCTACCCGCAAAAGCCATTCATTGTCAAACATTAACATGGCACAAGCCAGGCCAGTAGCCCCCGTCACGAAACCGTCAGGTATGTTAATCTAAGAGCAGAACACTACCCGGAAAGGGGGACGCCCATGGGCTCGAGCTGGAAAATCGACGGAACCTACTTCGAAACCTGCAACTGCGACGCGGCCTGTCCCTGCGTCTTTCTGAGCAGTCCCGATGACGATGACTGCACGGTGCTGGTCGGCTGGCACATCGACGGCGGTCATTTCGACGCCATCGATCTGAAGGGGCTCAACGCCGCCATGGCAGTGCACGCCCCCGGCCACATGGCCGAAGTTCCCTGGCAGGCGGCGCTCTACGTCGACAGCCGGGGGGACGCGGGGCAGCAGGATGCGCTGAGCAAAATCTTTTCCGGCCAGGCCGGCGGGGTCCCGGGGGTGCTGGCCTCGCATGTCGGGGACTTCCTCGGGATCAAAAGCGTCGAGATCGCCTACCAGGGGAGCGGCAAAACCCGCAGCCTGAGCATCCCGGGAATCGCCACGGCCGAAATCGAGGCGATCGAAGGCCAGGGGGGCGGCGATACGACCATCAGCGGCCACCCGCTCGCCATCACTCCCGGCAACCCGGTGGTGGTCGCCCGCTCGAAACGGCTGAGCTACACCGATCACGGCATGAGCTGGGAGATCAGCCGGAAGAACGGCTTCTACTCCCCGTTTACCTACCAGGGATGAGTAGCGACAGTCGGGTCTTGCTCCGTGATCGGACGCTGGTCATCGGCGGGCTGGTCGGGCTCTGCCTGCTGGCCTGGCTCTACCTCTTCTACCTGGTCTGGATGATGGACCAGATGCCGGCCGGCATGACGATGGCCGAACCGCAACTGCGCAGCTGGACCGCCGCCGAGACCGTGCTCTGCTTCGTCATGTGGACGGTGATGATGGCCGGCATGATGATCCCTTCGGCCGCGCCGATGATCCTGATCTTCAGTGCGACCTACCGGAAACGTGCCAGTCAGGGCCAGCCGTTTGTCTCGACCGGGCTGTTCGTGCTCGGCTACCTGGCGATGTGGACTCTATTCAGCCTCTTCGCCACCGTTGCCCAGTGGGGGCTGCAGACCACCGCCCTGCTGTCGCCGACGATGCTCAAGAGCACCAGCCCGCTGCTCGGCGGAGCAATCCTCATCGCCGCCGGCCTGTTTCAATGGACCGACCTGAAACGACGCTGCCTGACTCACTGCCGCTCCCCCCTGAACTTCCTGCTCAACGAATGGCGCGACGGCCGTGCCGGGGCCTTCGTCATGGGCCTGCGCCATGGCCTGTTCTGCCTCGGCTGCTGCTGGGCGCTGATGGGACTGCTGTTCGTTACCGGGGTGATGAACCTGCTGTGGGTGGCACTGATCGGCGGCTTCGTGCTGCTGGAGAAGGTCGTTCCGCTGGAACGCTGGGTCAGCGGAGGGGCAGGAGCGCTGCTGACCGGCTGGGGAATCTGGCTGCTGCTGGTGCGTTGATCGCCGCATAAGCTCAAGGCACTGCAACCAGGCTGCCGGGCAACTCCGGAATGGTATAATCCATAGTGTATTGCCCCTTGTCCTGGAAAGGCCGCGCTGTGGACCAGTCACCCAACCGCCCGCTCAGCATCCCGTTTGAAAGCCAGGAAGAGGACGCCGTCCTCCGCGCGATCCTTGAGGGGACGGCGACGCAGACCGGCGAAAAATTTTTCTCCGCCCTGGTTTTGAGTCTGGCCAACGCCATGAGAACATCCGGTGCCTGGGTGACCGAATATCTGGCCGAGACCCAGCGTCTGCGGGCCATCGCTTTCTGGCTGCATGGCAAATGGCACAATGATTTTGAGTACGCCATCCGGGGGACCGCGTGCGAACCGGTCATCAGGGAACGCCGCCTGATCTTCTATCCCCATCAGGCGCTGGAGCTGTTCCCTGACAATGCCTTTCAGGCCGTCAGCTACCTGGGAGTGCCACTCATCGATCTTGACGGGAAAATCCTCGGACATCTTGCCGTTCTCGATACCAAGCCGATGCCCGAGAAGCCCGGGCTTCTGGCACTGTTCCAGATCTTCGCTGCCCGGGCCACCGCCGAACTGCAGCGCCTGCGGGCTGAAGCCGAACTGCGCGAGAGCCAGGCCAACCTTTCCCTGCTGGTCGACAGCGCCATGGATGCAATTGTCGAGCTGGACCGAGACCTGTCAATCAAGCACATGAATCCGGCCGGTATGAAACTTTTCCAGGCCAAACCGGCCGAGCTGCCACATTGCGGCTTCCAGCAATTCCTCGAGAGCAGGTCGCGCGAAAAACTGGCTAATCTGCTCCAGTCGCTGGAGCGGCTGCCCAAGGACCAGCGTTCACTCTGGATTCCGGGCGGGCTGACCGTCCGGGATACCGACGGTCAGGAAGTTCCGACGGAGGCGACGCTGTCGAAATTCGAGCTGGACCAGAAGGTATATTACACCCTGATTCTCCGCAGCCTGGCTGATAAGCTTGACGCCGAGAAAACAATCTTGCAACTGCACCGTGATACTGAATATCTCCAAGAGGAAATCAAAACCCTGAGCGGCGGAGCCGAGATCATCGGCCGGAGCCGGGGCCTCTCCGGAGTCATCCGCCAGGTCGGGCAGGTTGCCGGTACCGATGCCACGGTGCTGATTACCGGGGAAACCGGCACCGGCAAGGAGCTGATCGCCCGCTGTATCCATGCCGCTAGCAGCCGCAAGGACCGTCCACTGGTCCGGGTCAACTGCGCCTCGATACCGGAAAACCTGGTCGAAAGCGAACTGTTCGGCCACGAAAAAGGTGCCTTTACTGGAGCCCTGGTTAGACGCGAAGGACGTTTTTCCCTGGCCGATGGTGGAACGATCTTCCTCGATGAGGTCGGCGAGTTGCCATTGATGCTGCAGAGCAAGCTGCTGCGGGTTCTGCAGGAAGGTGAATTTGAACCGGTCGGCAGTTCCCGCACCCGGCAGGTGAATGTCCGGGTGATCGCAGCAACCAATCGCATTCTCGAGCAGGAGGTGCAGAACGGTGGTTTCCGTGAGGACCTGTATTTCCGACTGAATGTCTTCCCGATCGAGATTCCCCCTCTTCGGGAACGGGGCGATGACATTCCCGAGTTGGCGAGATTCTTCCTGCAAAAGACCGCCAGGGAGATGGGGCGATCCGGACTTCAGCTGTCCACGGAAGACCTGGGACGACTCGGCAGTTATCGTTGGCCGGGCAACGTCCGCGAACTGCAGAATGTCATTGAACGGGCGGTCATTACCGCCACAAGTTCCCGGCCCGATATCGCCGGGGCCCTGCCAAAGGCGGATGTCTCAACCGTGCAGCCGGCTGCGACCGTCACCAGCGCGAGCGAAAGGCGGATCCTTTCGGAACACCAGTTGCAGAAGCTGGAGAGAGAAAGTTATCTGGCCGCCCTCGAGCTGACCGGCTGGCGGGTTTCCGGTAAACAGGGGGCGGCGGCACTACTGGGCATCCATCCCTCCACTATGGCCTCACGCATGAAAAAAATCGGGATCAAGCGCCCGGGCCAATCTTGACCCTTCCTGGGTCATTTCGCAAATTTTACGAAAATTCGAAAAAAATGAAAAATCCCGCATTTCCACCACCCACCAAAGACCAACATAACTAACTGTAAATATTCAATAAATTACTTAATAGCCAGTTGGCATATTTCTTGGTCTTGTAACAGGTCAAAGGCTTGATCAAAAGCCGATTGGAAAAAAACCTAAGATCCGAAACCTGAAAGGAGAAACATCATGAAAAAATTCATCGTCGAACGTCATATTGAAGGTCTGGGGAACATGACCGAAGAAGAACTCCAGGCGATCACCCGTAAATCCAACGAGACCCTGAAGGGGATGAATGCGGAATATCACTGGGTGGAAAGCTTCGTCACCGACAACAAGATGTACTGCGTCCATATGGCCCCCGACGAAATGACAGTCAGGGAACATGCCCGGCGCGGCGGTTTCCCGGTCAACCGGGTCTCCGAGGTCAAAGGGGGGATCAACCCGACGACGACCGGCTGAGGTCTGTTCCCTTCGAAATGAAGAATCCTCCGTTACACCGGGTACGATGAGCAGAGGGCAGGTCATATCGACCTGCCCTCTGTTTTGCACTCTCGCTGAAATTGCCGGACTTGCTACAACTCCCTGAAGCTGAACGTGTAGCCGAAGCTCTGCGGGTCGTAGAAGTCGAGCGGCTGGCCACCGACCTCGGCGTAAGGATAGCCGAAGGTGTTGAGCGGCTTGCCGGTCTGGAGCGGGTTGAGCAGCAGGTCGCGGCCGCTGGCGAGCTTGAAGCGATAGGCGTCGATGCCGCCCCAGAAGTAATCGCGCAACTCGGCAACCCGCGGGCTGTCGAGCTCGAGCTTCTCGACCAGCATCGCCTTGCGCACGTCGGCCGGATCGGCCGGCACCCAGCCGTATCCGGGGAGGAAGAACTCGGCCCAGCAGTGCTGCCACTTGGTAATCTCCTGCTCGGGCTTCTTGCCGAGCCGCAGGCCGAAGACTTCGCGCGCCGGCACCCCCGCCGCCCGGCACAGCGCGACGAACACCGAGGAGATATCAGTGCACTTGCCGCCCGGTTTATCCAACAGGGCGATGACATCGCCCAGGCCGCAACCGATAGTATCGGGGTCGCGGTACATGTTTTCTACGGTCCAGTCGTAGATCGCCCTGGCGCGTTCCAGCACCGTCGTCTTGCCGGCGACGATCTTGTCGGCCAGCTGTTTGACCGCCCCGTCGGTCGGACCGAGGCTGGAGGGAGCCAGATACTCGGCGGAATCGGTCTGATTCCAGGCCGGCTCGCTGGTCGGCAGGTCGCCGCGGCGCAGCTCGTCACGGCTGACGGCAAAACTCAAGGTCAGTTTGCGGCTTTTGGCTCCGGCCGGCCACTCGGCATACAGCAACGGCGTGCCGTTGGTGCGCACCGTGTAAACCCCGGAGTCGGCATAATCACCGTTCAACCGGATCCGGCCGATCAGCTGGTCCTGGTCGGAGACCGGATAGGGGACCCAGAGGCGGACATCCTTGCCGGCCGGCTGGGCGCCGAGATCGAATTCCATGGTCACCAGTCCGGTGCGGTTCGTGGCTCCTGCCGGCAAGGCAACAAAAAGGATCAGTGCAGCCAACGCTAATACAAATTTTTTCACGGTCTTACTCCTGACTCAAGGGGTAATAATATCTGAGCCGGCATTGTCAGCGATTGACAGCGACGAGTCAAATTGATAATTTCGATAAAACCAATGGCTAATATTTGTTTTACCAATAGGGAAAGCCATGAACCTGCGCCAGATCGAGCTCTTCGTCAGCATTGTCGAGACCGGCAGTTTCTCCCGCTGCGCCGAAGCCGCCTCGCTGACCCAGTCGACCGTCAGCCAGCACATGGCGGCCCTTGAGAACGAAGTCGGGCTGCGTCTGCTCGACCGGAGCGGGCGGGGCGTCCAGGCAACCCGGGCCGGGGAACTGTTTCTGCGGCATGCCCGGCGGGTGATAGCCGAACTGGAGGGCCTGCAGCAGGCGTTGGCCGGCTTCAGCGGGCTGCGGCAGATCAGCCTGACCGTCGGTGCCAGCAACATCCCCGCCAATTACCTGATCCCGACGCTGCTGCCAAAACTGGCAGCCGAACACGCCGGGATCGAGCTGACCCTGCGGAGCGGTGACAGCCGGGAGATGCGCGAGAGCCTGCTGGCCGATGCAGTGGAGCTGGCCGTGGTCGGCAGCCGCGGCAATGAGCGGGGTATCGACTACGCAGCGCTGACCAATGACCTGCTGGTGCTGGCGGTCAGTGCCGATCACCCGTTAAGCCGCTGCACGTCGCTCAGCCTCTCCGAGCTGTTGGAGACCGCGCTGATCGTCCGCGAAAGCGGTTCGGGAAGCGACCAGGCGCTCCGCCTCGCCCTGCGCCTCGCCGGCGGCGACCCGGAGCGGCTGCAGGTCGCCGTTCGTCTCGGCAGCAATGAAGCGGTCCGCCAGGCCCTGCTCAGTGGCTTCGGCGCGGCCTTCCTCTCGGAAATTTCGATTCACCAGGAACTGCAACGCGGCGAGCTGGTGATGGTCCCGGTCACCGGGCTGACGGTACAGCGCCAGTTCTGGCTGGCTACTCGTAGCCGGCGCACCCTGTCGCCGGCGGCAGCGGTCTTTACCCGATTGCTGCAGGAGACGTTCAGCGCCGGCGACTCCCTTCGCTAGCGAGCGGCGTCGCCGCGGCAGCCGACATCGGCATCAGGCACGGAGCAGCTCCATGGAACCGACTTTTTGCAAACCTGACCTGCCACGCTATACACGGCGGACGTTTCCGCCCTACCGTTTTCTCCCCTTCCAGACCGACTCGCCTCTCCCCCACCCGCGCAACGATCCGGCCGGCCATTCCTACGGCCAGGAGGAGGAGTATCTGCCCGGCTTCACGCCCGCCGACTGGCGCAGCTGTGAACCTTATCTCTACGGGATCGACCTGTTCAACCACGCTTACTGGTGGGAGGCGCATGAGGCCTTTGAAGCGATCTGGCTGGCGGCCGGCCAGTCCAGCGTATGCGGCCGTTTTGTGCAGGGTTTGATTCAGCTCTCCGCCGCCCAGCTCAAGCGCTTCACCGGTGAATTCCGCGGTGCACAGTCGCTCTTCCTGAGCAGCCGGGAAAAACTTTCCCTGGTCACGGGAATCTATCTCGGCATCGACGTTGTACCCCTGCTGGATGACGCCTGGCGCTGTCTCCATGAGGATCGCGGCGAGTACCCGCGGATCGCATTGAATTTCTGATCCGGACCACCGGGAGGTGCGAAAACATGAACTGGCAGGTCTACATCATCCTCTGCAGCGATGCCTCGCTCTACACCGGCATCACCACCGATGTCGCCCGGCGTTTTGCCGAACACAGCCGGGGAGCCGGTGCCAGGTATTTTCGTGGCCGCACCCCGCGCCAGCTGGTCTACCTCGAGTCCGGTCACGACCGCAGCAGTGCCAGCCGCCGCGAACTGGCGATCAAGCGCCTGCGGCCGGCCGCCAAGCGCGCCCTGATCGCATCCGCTGCTAATCAACTCTGAACCCCCTGACGCCGGCAGTCTGCGTTGCCTCCCCTCGGCAGCCAAGATTCCCTGGCCAACTGGCAGGTCCGCCGTATAATAGTCTCTTCAGTACCGAGCACCCGCGGCCAGCCGTTTCGTCGGCCTCAATCGACTGACTCTTCGAGCGCGACATTAAATCGGTTGACATGGCTGCGACACCGGGGCAGGATGCCGTCCGCACACAACTCGGACAACTGCCCTCGAATCGAAAGGGGATAGGTTATGAGCGAAGAGAGAAGCCGGTTTGTCTATTCGATCTTCTGGAACTGCGGGCTGATCACCATCGGCAGTCTGATCCAGGCCATCGTCCTGAAAGCGATCGGCATCCCCCACAATTTTGTCCCCGGGGGACTGTTCGGGGTCGGCTCGCTGCTCTACTACAAGACCGGCCTGTTGAATCCCGGCCTGTTTTACCTGCTGCTCAACATTCCGATGTTCATCCTCGGCTACATCTTCATCTCCCGTCGCTTTCTCTGGTACAGCGCCCTGGCCATGGGATTGATCACGCTCTTTTACCAGCTGGTTCAGTTCGAGATCCACATCACCAACCAG
>DATFMT010000123.1:0-3435 GCA_035266745.1 Geothermobacteraceae bacterium
ACACCTCCTCCAGGTAGCGCGCAGCCGGGCTGCGGTTAACGACGAACGGCGACTTGCTGGCGGCAATCCGCGCCAACGCCTCGGCCGCATCGCTGAGACCCTTGACCTTGGCCGGATCGGCGGGCGGTCCGAACAGCGCCATCTGGTTGGCGAACACCGGGTGCGGCCAGCACCCCAGGCCTTCGCTGACGAACGATTCCACGCCGTGATGGCCATAGTGGGAGATGACCAGGTCGGCCTTGCCGGCCCGGGCCGGCCCATAGGGGTCGTCGCCGGTATAGACGATCTCGGCGGGCAGGCCGGTCTGCTTCTGGAACTCCGGCAGCAGTGGCCTTACAATGTCATCGGGGATGTTGACCATCGCCAAGCGGACGACAGGTGACTTGGTCTCAGTGCCGCTGAATGCTAGAGCGCATAAACCGAGGAGAATAATGAGACTGCCGACAAGGACTTTAGCGGTGCGGAGCTTGCTGTGGTTCACGGTTGATTCCTCCGTAAAAATGTCAAGGCCCAACAGGCAAGTGCGATATCATGTCAAGTATATCGTGAACTTGAGCGGTGACAGACGCTGTTCTTTGAGAGTGTTTAATCTATCGATTCTTGCTGGGAGCTCGGTTGATGAGCGTGGCATAAGAAATGATCTGTAATCATGGGGGGTGCCATGGAAGGTGAGAGGATTCGAAAGTTATTTGAAACCCGCGGGACGTCTAGTCCGTGCGGGTTTTTGTCTTTGTTGGTTTTGAAAAATGACAGTTGAAACCTGACTTCATTGTGTTGCGCGACCATGACTTGCTTGAGTCGGAATTTTCGCAAAAAGGAATAGACGGATTCCAGCTATTTACTTAGCGATCGTATGGTTAAGCGCTAAAACTTAAACAAAAATCACAGCGACATTTTCGCAAAATGAAACAGAAAGACTCTAGCTGTTTTTACTTATAGGTCATTGGGTTAAGTGCTAAAACTTCAACTGTATTCTCGTTGCCATATTCAGCCGGCTCGCTAGTATAATCCCATGATAGGCCACAAAAAGAATTTTCTAGGAGCAATATTATGTGGGACGACATCCCAAGAGAAAACAGGAAAAAATCTATCTTAATGGGTTCTTGCTCTTCCAGCAGGGTGTCTATTTAGTCTCATAACCGCAACTGTATTTGCCGAATATGTTAACTTTTATGTCGATCTTGAAGGTGTCATTTTTGTGTCTTTCGTAATGGTCCTCCTTTATTTTTATTACCTAATCAGCAGCCAAAACCTCAACGAAGCCGCATCATCCGGGAGAAGCGCGAAACAGACAACACCCGCCGGCAGCGCTCCTGGCTGCCGCCCGAGCTGCGCAAGCTGATCGAGACAGTGCGTTGAGCAAAAGCCCGCTGAATCTGCTATCCTGTCTTCCGTAGGTTTTGCCAACGCAAGGGAGTTACAATGGATACCTCAACCCAACTGTTTTTATCGCTCTTTATCGGCTCATTTGGCCTGGCGTACTTCGCCTACGGGAAAAAACAAAAACGTCTGGTTCCCACTTTTTCCGGCCTCGCGATGATGGTTTATCCCTATTTCGTTAAAAATATTTACCTGTTTCTGGCCGTTGCCGTGGTCTGCCTGATCGTGCCTTTTGTCCTCACCGAAAGCTAAGCGGGGCCGGGCGTGATGTCTCGATTCTCCCGCTTCCCAAAGCCGGCTGGTATCCCCATCAAGATGAAGCAAAATTGGCATCAAGTAAGCAAGGTCAAGGTGAAGAGACCGGTGCCATGGAGGACGTTGATCTGGCTGCTCCCGCTGCTGGCTCTTGCCGGGTGCACCGATCAGGAACAACAGCTCAGCGGGCAGGTGGTTGCCGAGTCCGGAGCTGCACTCGGCGACGTTGCCGTGACCGCCTGTTACTCCGGCTGGGGCCGCTCAAACGGCCAGCTGGTATGGGACAAGGACTACTGTTCCGCGCCGGTTGCAACCGATCGTGACGGACGCTATCTGATCAACTTCAGCGGCCCTCGCTCCATGCGCTTGCGGGCCAAAAAAGCGGGCTGGGTTCAGACACGGGACTTTCATTCGACGCAGTCACGCCTGGTCCTGACGCCGCTGGCCGCCTACCAGGTTAGGTCGGCAGCCGCCGCGAAGGAGCGGGAAGAGACATTTCGCGACCGGCGGACCGGTGAAATCGCGGCCGATTATTATTGCCGGGTGATTTTGTCCCGAGTGCGCAGCATCGACCTGAGCTATCATGCTGCCAGGCTCGCGGTCACGCCGAGCCTGCTGCGAGGCGACGACCCGAACAGAGCCTTTTTTGCTCTCAGCGGCCCGGCCGCCGCGACGCGTTCCTTCTGTGCCGAGACGCGGATCAGGATCAATGGCCAGGCGGTCGGGGCGCAGCTCTCGCCCGTGCCGACCGAGACGAGTTGCCAAGCGGAACTGCAGCTGATCGAGGTGGTTGTTCCGGCTGGGATTCCGACCATCGCTGTCCCGCTGGAACTTGTGGTGCCGAGCCTGGGCGCCATGTTCGAGCTGCAGATATGGCATCAACAACCGTAACCGGGTCAGGCCTGACTGACCTGGCTTGATCGTGCAGTGCAATCATGAACCCGTTTCACTTTTTGTCATTTCACCCCGGGAGGGACCATGAAAAAACTCGTCATTTTCATCATCGTCATTCTGCTCTGCGTCGCCGGCTGGGCCGGCGCGACCTACGTCGTCGGCGGCCAGGTCCAAAGTCAATATACCCACATGATCGACGAGTTCGGGCGGCTGGGTCCTATCACCATGAGCCAGCAGAGCTACCAGCGCGGCTTCCTCGCCTCGACGGCGCTGACCGTTCTCGAACTGGAGCTTCCGGACGCGACCAGGCCGGGAGCGCAAGCCGGCCTCGATACGCAGAAGGAAACCCTGCAGATCGTCTTTGAAAGCGCCATCAAGCACGGCCCCCTGCTGGCCGGTGCCGCGCCCGGCTTGGCGCTGATCGAAACCCGGCTGGTGAGCGTGACCCCGAGCAGTGAAACTGTCGAGCGGCTGCTCCAGGAGTTCCCGCAGCTGAGCGAACCCCTCTCGGTGACCAGGATCGACTTCTCCGGCACCATGACCGACCGGGTCCGCATCCCGGCGCTGGAGACCAGCATCGGTCAGGCACAGATTGAGTGGGGCGGGCTGAGCGTAGATTCGAGCTACGCGCCGGGCGACAAGACCATCGTCGGGACCTTTGACATGCCTCGCTTGGAGATCCGCGGCGAAGACGGCGAGCTGACCTGGCAGGGGCTGCACGGCACGCTCGACCTGGTCGAGGCGCTGCCGCTGCTGTATGTCGGCAGCACCGATGTCAGCTTCGGAAACATGAAGATGGCTTTCGCCAACGGCAAGGACGACGCGCAGCAGGCCGTGCAGCTGAAAGGCCTCGAGCTCTCCTCACGCAGCGACTGCCGGGCAAAGCTGGTCAATGTCAAGCAGACC
>DATFMT010000124.1:0-21936 GCA_035266745.1 Geothermobacteraceae bacterium
CTTCCCCTTGCTGGGGATGCTGGTTATCCTGTTCATTCCCAAGGATAACGACGGGTTGCTCAAAGGGCTGACCCTGGTGGTGACCCTGATCACCTTTTTCATCAGCCTGCCGCTGGCGTTTGACGATTCGTTCAAGACCTCAGCCGCCATGCACTACACCGAGTTTGCTCGCTGGATCAGCATCGGTGACTACTTCCAGATGAACTACAATGTCGGGGTTGACGGGATCAGCCTCTGGCTGGTGATGCTGACCACCTTCATCATGCCGATCGTTGTGCTGTCAACCTGGTCCGGTGTCACCAAGCACGTCAAGGGTTTCATGGCCCTGATGCTGCTGCTCGAGACCGCCATGCTCGGCGCATTCATCTCCCTCGACCTGTTCCTCTTCTACATCTACTGGGAACTGATGCTGATCCCGATGTACTTCATGATCGGTATCTGGGGTGGCAAGAACCGCATCTACGCAGCCGTCAAATTTTTTATCTTTACCGCCGTCGGCTCGCTGCTGATGCTGGTGGCGATTATCTACGTCTATTACCTGGCAATCCAGTCCGGTGTGCCGTTCGAGCAGGGTTTCAGTATTGCCCATTTCTATCAGCTCAATATCGCTCCTGAGCTGCAGACCTGGCTGTTCCTCGCCTTTGCTTTCAGCTTTGCCATCAAGGTGCCGATGTTCCCGGTCCACACCTGGTTGCCGGATGCCCATACCGAGGCACCGACCGCCGGTTCGGTTATCCTGGCCGCTATTCTGCTGAAGATGGGTACCTACGGTTACATCCGTTTCGCCATGCCGCTGTTTCCCGAGGCGACCCAACAGTTCCTGCCGTACCTGGCGGTGCTGGCCGTGGTCGGCATCATCTACGGCGCGCTAGTGGCGATGATGCAGGATGACGTCAAGAAACTGGTCGCCTACTCATCGGTTTCCCATCTCGGTTTCGTCATGCTCGGGGTCTTTGCCCTGAATATCCAGGGGCTGCAGGGCGGCATGCTGCAGATGATCAACCACGGTATTTCGACTGGTGCGCTGTTCCTTATCGTCGGCTTTATTTACGAACGTCGCCATACTCGCCTGATCGCCGATTTCGGCGGACTGGCCAAGCAGATGCCGATCTTCACCACCATCTTCATGATCGTCACCTTCTCGTCGATCGGCCTGCCGGGCACCAACGGTTTTGTTGGCGAGTTCATGATTCTGGTCGGCGCCTTCGCTGGCGAGTTGCGCTGGTTTGCCATTTTCGCCGCCACCGGCGTGATTTTCGCCGCCGTCTACATGCTTTGGATGTTCCAGCGGGTCATGTTCGGCGAGTTGACAAATCCGGCCAACAAGGAAGTCAAGGATCTCTCGGCCCGGGAAATCATCGTCATGCTGCCGCTGTTGCTGTTCGTGTTCTGGATTGGTGTCTCGCCGAATATCTTCTTTGAGAAGATGAGCCCGGCCCTTGATCAGCTGTTGGTGCAGGTCAAAGGCAAGCAGCAGGTGGCGATCGTCGAGGTTGTGCCTGCTCCGACCGCTCACCACGGCGAATAAGTTTAAAGACGAATTAAAGTATCAACATTTAACATCGCTTCAGAAGGAGCATTTCGATGGAAAATCTGGTGCAAATTGCCATGCAGAACGTCAATTTTGCGACGATCATGCCGCCCCTGGTCCTCAGCTGTTTCGGTATGGTGCTGCTGCTGATCAATGCATTTCTGCCCCGTGGCAAATCGGCCCCGGCTGCCTGGATCAGCTTTATTGGAATCATTGTCACCGGTATCGTGACAGTTCTGGGCTGGACCAGTCTCGGCACCCCGCCGCTGCTCGGTTTTGCCGGTCATGTCGCACTGGACAATTATGCGACCTTCTTCAACGTCACCTTCCTGGTCGCCGCCGGTCTGACGATCCTGATGTCGGACGACTATCTGCAGCGAGAAGGTTACCCGATTGGCGAGTACTATCCGCTGATTCTGTTCGCCACTGTCGGCGCCATGTTCATGGCCTCGGGGATCGACCTGATGACGATTTTCCTCGGCCTGGAAATTCTGTCGATTTCCCTCTATGTGCTGGCAGGACTGTTCCGCGGTCAGCTCAAGTCGAATGAAGCCGGGATGAAGTATTTCCTGCTCGGCGCCTTTTCGACCGGTTTCCTGCTCTACGGCATTGCCCTGCTCTACGGAGTTGCCGGTTCGACCCAGTTGGCTGACATCCAGGAAGCGTTTAGCGCCCACCCGGCGATGATCGGTAACCCGATGGCGATCGCCGGGCTGATCCTGCTGTCGATCGGTTTCCTGTTCAAGATCGCTGCCGCGCCATTTCATATGTGGGCCCCGGATGTTTACCAGGGTGCCCCGACCCCGATTACCGCCTTTATGAGCGCCGGCCCCAAGGCCGCCGCCTTCGCCGCATTTGTGCGCGTGCTGATCCTTGGCCTCGATAGGCTGCAGGCCGATTGGACCGGTATGCTCTGGGTCCTGGCAATCCTGACCATGATCGTCGGTAACGTGATTGCGATTTACCAGACCGACATCAAGCGGATGCTGGCCTACTCCTCGATTGCCCACGCCGGTTATGCCTTGGTCGGTCTGGTCGCCTACAACGCGATCGGGATCTCGGGCATCCTCTTCTATATGCTTGCCTACACCTTCATGAACCTTGGTGCTTTCGGCGTGCTGGTCCTGGCCGGCAAGAAAGGCGAAGAAAACCTGACCCTGGAGGGCTTCTCCGGTTTCGGTTTCAAGCGCCCGTTCCTTGGCGTTGCCATGACCATCTTCCTGGTCTCCCTGATGGGGATTCCGCCGACAGCCGGCTTCTCCGGTAAGTTCTACATTTTTGCCGGTGCCATACAGTCAGGATATATCGGGCTGGCGATTATCGGGGTGCTGAATTCGGCGGTCTCGCTCTACTACTACCTGCGAATCATCGTCTATATGTACTTCAAGGCTCCGGAAGAGGATTACAGCTGGGTCACCATGAGCCCGGGTGTCGTCATCTCCATCGTGATCGCCGTTATCGGCGTCCTCTATCTGGGGATCGTTCCGGGAGAAGTCATGGCGCTGGCCAAACTGGCCATTTTCTAAGACCCGTTTCTGTCGTTTAAAAGCCCCCCGGATTGCCGGGGGGCTTTTTTTGTTGCAGCTGACGATCGGAAGCAAATGCAGTATAGTGGTGCTCATGGCAGACCCTTATCCACATAGCCGCCTGCTTGGGGTGGATACCGGTGGCACCTTCACCGATCTGGTGCTGGTCGATGGCGAGCGACTGAGCTGTTACAAGCTGCCGTCAACCCCAACCGATCCGAGCCGAGCCGTGTTGGCAGGGATTGACAAGCTGCTGGGGACTGCTGCAGCGACTATCTTTCATGGTTCGACCGTGGCGACCAATGCCCTGCTGGAGGGGAAGGGGGCCGAGGTGGTATTGATCACGACGCAGGGTTTTGCCGACCTGTTGCTGATCGGTCGGCAGAATCGCCCACAGCTCTATGCCCTGCAGCCAAAAGCCGGTCGGCAGACCATCAGCCCGGAACGGGTGGTTGAAGTCGCGGAGCGCATCGGCCCGACCGGCGAGATCGTCGCACCGCTCACGGCGCAGGAGATTGACCGGGTCGTCGCTGCCTGTCAGCGGCTGGCGGTCGCCTCGGTTGCGGTTGTCCTGCTGCATTCCTATGCCTGCCCGGACCACGAACGACGGCTTGGCCAGGCGCTGGCAGCGGCCGGCTTCCGGGTTTCCCTTTCACACCAGATCCTCATGGAGTATCGCGAGTTTGAACGTGCCTCGACAACCGTGGTCAATGCGCTCGTGTCGCCGGTCATGGAAGGTTATCTCGACACGCTGGAGCATCAGCTGCTGCCAAGAGCGTTAAAGGTCATGCAGAGTAATGGCGGTTCGATCATGGCGAAAACCGCCGGACGCGAAGCGGTGCGGACGATCCTGTCCGGACCGGCGGGCGGGATGGTCGCCGCGTTCCACCTGGCCCGACAGGAGGGGCTAGAGCGCATCATGACCTTCGACATGGGTGGCACCAGTACCGATGTTGCCCTGTGTGACGGTGTCATTCCGACCACTGCGGAGACGGTCATCGGAGACTGGCCGGTCAAGGTGCCGATGATCGATATTCACACCGTTGGTGCCGGCGGCGGTTCGATTGCCCGCCGCGATGCCGGTGGGGCCCTGCGGGTCGGTCCGGAAAGTGCCGGTGCTGATCCGGGGCCGGTCTGTTACGGCAAGGGGGACCAAGTCACCGTGACCGATGCCAACCTGTATCTCAAGAGAATTGACCGCGCGCGGTTTCTCGGCGGTCGCTTGACGCTTGATGAAAAACGGTCAAGCCAGGCCATTCAGACGCTTGCCGGGCAACTTGGACTGGCGGCTGAAGCCCTCGCCGAAGGGGTGGTCGAGGTCGCCGAAGAGACCATGGCGGGTGCGCTCCGGGTCGTCTCCATCGAGCGCGGACACGACCCGCGTGAATTTACCCTGGTACCGTTCGGCGGTGCCGGGGGGCTGCATGCCTGTGCGCTGGCCGAAAAGCTCAACATGGATAAAATCCTCTTTCCGCCCCTGCCGGGGCTGCTGTCGGCACTCGGCATGGTGATCAGTGATTCGATCCGGGATTATTCCCACTCGATTCTGCAACTTGCCCCCCTTGAACCTGCTGAGCTGGAACGGCTCTATGCACCACTGGAGGCCCTGGCCCGGCAGGAAATGGTCTGGGAGCAGATCCCGACTGATTCGGTCCGGCTGGTTCGCGAACTTGACCTGCGCTACCGTGGCCAGTCGTATGAAATCAAGGTGCCATTGAGTGCTCAGCTGGTTGAGCAGTTTCACCAGGCCCACCAGTCCCTCTATGGCTATAGTGATCCCCAACGCAGCGTGGAAATTGTCAACCTGCGTTTGCGGGCGATCGGCCAAACAGCGACGCCCCGCATCGAGTTCAGTCCGCCAGCTCCCGAAAAGCCAAGGAAGACCAGGGAGTGGACGCTGCGCATGGAGGGTAGAGACATATCCTGTCAGATTGTGATCCGTGACGAGCTGGCTTGCGGCAGTGTCCTGCACGGACCGCAATTGATTCTGGAGGACACGGCGACGCTGCTGATCAAGCCGGGTTGGCGAGTCCGCGTGACCGAACAGTTCAGC
The DNA here is from genome assembly GCA_035266745.1 of Geothermobacteraceae bacterium. GTDB lineage: Bacteria > Desulfobacterota > Desulfuromonadia > Desulfuromonadales > Geothermobacteraceae > DATFMT01. The sequence continues at coordinate 5,111 of DATFMT010000124.1, forward strand.
CTGCTGGCGGAAAGGATCGGGGATGCTTGATGCTATCGATCCGATCCGCCTCGAGGTGATCAAGAACCGGCTGACGTCACTGACCGAGGAGATGGGCGCAGTGCTGATGCGTACGGCCTTCTCGCCCAATATCAAGGAACGGCGGGATTTCTCATGCGCCTTGTTTGATGGCCAGGGCGCCATGTTGGCCCAGGCGGCGCATATCCCGGTGCACCTCGGCTCGATGCCGCTCTCGGTCGCTGCAGCGCTCGAATTTGCTGACCTGCTGCCGGGAGATATGTTGTTGCTCAATGACCCTTACCGGGGCGGTACCCACTTGCCCGACCTGACCCTGGTGATGCCGGTGTTCGATGCCGGACCACGCCCGGTGTTTTACCTGGCGAACCGCGCTCACCACGCCGATGTCGGTGGCATGTCTGCCGGATCTCTGCCACTGTCGAGTGACATTTTTCAAGAAGGGTTGCGGATTCCTCCGGTCAGGATTCTCAAACAGGGTGAAGTCGATCAGGACCTGCTCCAGCTGTTTTTGGCCAATGTCCGTACGCCGGAAGAGCGGGAAGGGGACCTGACGGCCCAGATCGCTGCCAACCGGGTCGGTGAGCGGCGCCTGCTGGAACTGCTTGCCCTGTTCGGTCTTGAGCAGCTGCAGAGGTACGGAACCCGGCTGCTCGATTATGGCGAGCGAATGATGGGCGAGGTGATCGCCACGATTCCGGATGGCACGTATCGTTTCAGCGACCAACTGGATGATGATGGCGTCGGTCACCAGCCGATCACGATCGTGGTCGAGCTGTCGGTCGCCGGGCGCAACGCCAGGATTGATCTGCGCTCGAGTGACGATCAGGTGCCGGGCTGTGTCAACGCGGTCCGGGCCATCACCCTCTCGGCAGTTTATTACGCGTTTCGTCTCCTGGCCGAAGAGACGATTTTCTATAATGCCGGCTGCATGCGTCCGATCGAGGTTCTGACCCGCCCGGGCTCCGTAGTCGATGCACAATTTCCGGCGGCAGTTGCCGGAGGCAATGTCGAGACGTCGCAGCGGGTGGTCGATGTCATCCTCGGCGCACTGGCCGAGGCCTTGCCGGGGCAGATCCCGGCCGCAAGTTGCGGGACCATGAATAACCTGACCATTGGTGGTTACGACCCGCGCCGGCAGCGATTGTTCGCCTATTATGAAACCATCGCCGGTGGCAGCGGCGGCGGACCGCAGGGCCCGGGTGCGTCGGGATTGCAGAGCCACATGACCAACACCCTGAACACTCCGGTCGAGGCGCTCGAGCATGCCTACCCGTTGCGCATCGAACGCTACCAACTCCGCAAGGGTTCCGGAGGGACCGGTCGTGCCAGGGGTGGCGAGGGGGTGGTCAAGGCAATTCGGTTACTGGCCGATGCCCGGGTCACCTTGCTGACTGATCGTCGCGTCACCGAGCCTTATGGCTTGCGCGGCGGTTCACCCGGCAGCGTTGGCCGTAACCAGCGCATGACAGGGTCTGAAAGTGAAGAATTGCCGGGCAAGTGTTCCTTCCAGGCGGCGGCAGATGATGTCATCGTGATCGAAACTCCCGGTGGCGGCGGCTGGGGGCAATGAGTTCACCTGAACGAGGCTGACGAGATGGCAATGCTGAGACGTTCCATCAAGGACCTCAGGGGGTTTCTCGACCTGCTCGAGGAGAGTGATCAGTTGGCAACGGTCGACGTTGAGGTCGATCCGCTGCTGGAGATCGCGGCGATTACCGATCGGGTCTGCAAGCAAACGGGCGGCGGCAAGGCGCTGCGGTTCAACAAGGTCCGGGGTGCTAAATTTCCGGTGCTGACCAATCTGTTCGGGTCCCGGCAGCGCACCGCCTGGGCACTCTGGACCGATCATGTCCAATACCAGGCTGATCGACTGGCGGCTGATCTGAAGGCAATCGATGGGGGGAGCGGCGAGGAAAAACTCTGGCAACTCGTCGAAAACCCGCTCTGGCTGCCACGCCTGATTTCTAACCCGCCCTGCCAGGAGGTGGTCGAAAAAGAACGGCCCGACATCTCGATTATACCGGCTCTTAAATCGTGGCCGCACGATGGTGGCCGGTTTCTGACCATGCCGATGGTCTTCACCCGTGACCCAGCGACCGGCCGCGACAACTGCGGCATGTACCGAGCACAGCTTTTCGCTCCGCAGCTGCTCGGGCTGCACTGGGGGGAGATGTCTGACGGAGCGCGTCACGCTGCGGCCTGGCAGTCCCGCGGTAAGCCGATGCCGGTTGCGATCGTTCTCGGCGGCGACCCGGTCCTGACCTACACCGCGACGGCGCCTTTGCCGCCTGGCATCGAGGAGACCGCCTTTGCCGGCTACCTACGGCAGAAGTCGATTGAAACCGCCCGCTGTCTGACGTCCGATCTCGAGGTCCCGGCCCGGGCCGAATTTGTCATCGAGGGCTATGTCCTGCCGAACCAGACCCTGCCGGAAGGCCCGTTTGGCAATCACACCGGCTATTATGCGCCTTTGGAGCCGGCACCGGTCATGCAGGTGACGGCCATTACCCACCGTAAGGACGCCCTCTACCCCTGTACCGTGGTTGGCCGGCCACCGATGGAAAACTGTTACCTGGCCAAGGCGACCGAGCGGCTGTTCCTGCCACTGATCCAGGCCGACCACCCTGAGGTTGTCGACCTGAACATGCCGGTGGAAGGGATATTTCATGGTTGCGCCCTGGTTTCGATCTGCAAAGAGGAGGCCGGCCAGGGTCGACGGATCATCCACGAACTCTGGGAGCGGGGGATGTTGCGTGGTTCGCGGCTGCTGGTGATTCTTGACCAGGATGTCAGAATTCAGGATCTCGCCGAGAGCTTCTGGCGAACGATTAATCATCTAGACCCCAACCGAGACGTGGTCATTGGTGGATCACGCATCGGCATCGACGCGACCCGCAAAGGACCGGACGAAGGGAAGAAGCGCGCCTGGCCTCCGGCAGTCAAGCTGGACGACAAGACCCGGCGGCAGGTGGAACGGCGCTGGGAAGAGTACGGGATCGACAAACTCTGACCTGAACCAGGGGTCAGATTACTGGATCGTGTCGCCCCGAGTCTCACGGTCGAAGATGTGCATCAGCGAAGCAGCCGAATAGGGAAGCTCCTCGACCGTTGCGCGGCCATGTTCCTGATGCTCCCAATGGATGAAATCGCCATGGGTCCGGTGTTCCAGCGTGACCCTGACGGACGGCCAGCGCTGCATGACCTCGAGCATCTGGTCGAGGTCGAGCAGTTCGAACCCGCTGAAGGTCTGACCTTCCTCCAGGCGGCCGAGAAACTTGTCGATCAGTTCGTAATCGACAAAATCGTTTTCCTTGCGCCACCACTTGATGAACTGGGTGTCGTTGTCCAGTTGCAGGTTGATAGCGGTTCTGATCTCTTCTCCTGTCATGGTAGCCTCCCTGGCCCGCTTGCGGCGGATGGAGTACCCCCTCTCACTTCATTATAGTGATGAAGCAACGCTTTCAGCAACCCTCCCCGATGGGGCTTTTGTCAAGAGTGACGCGGTTCTGCTTGTCCCAGTCACGTCAGCGTTGTAAACTGCGGACCGTACATCCATTTGTCGAGGAATCCGATGCAAACGAGCCCGCCCCTGGGAAAAATCAGCGATCTGTTGGGGATGATCAAGTTCTCGCATACGATCTTTGCCTTTCCTTTTGCCCTGATGGGGGTGATCCTGGCGAGTCTTGAGGCGGAAGTGTCGCCGGGTTTCGGCCAGCTGTTCTGGATCTGCCTGGCGATGGTCGGCGCCCGAAGCGGCGCCATGGGCCTCAATCGGATCATCGATGCCCGCATCGATGCGGCCAACCCGCGCACCGCCGAACGGCATATTCCGTCCGGCAAGGTTTCGCTGCTGGAAGCCTGGCTGTTTGTGCTCGGTTCGTTCGCCCTGCTGCTCCTGGCCGCCTGGATGCTCAACCCGCTCTGCTTCAAGTTGGCGCCAGTGGCCTTGTTCTTTTTAGTTCTCTACTCCTGGTGTAAACGCTTTACCGCCTACGCCCATGTGGTGCTCGGCATCTGCCTGGCCGCGGCGCCGATCGGCGCCTATATTGCGCTGCTCGGGATGGTCTCCTGGCAGGTCATCGCCCTGGGGCTGGCGGTGCTGTTCTGGGTCGCCGGGTTTGATATCTTCTATGCCTTGCAGGACCTCGAATATGACCGCGAGGTTGGATTGCATTCGATCCCGGTCAAGCTCGGAGCGGCCGGTGCGATTCGCCTGGTCAGGGTCTTTCATATCATCATGGTCCTGTTGCTGCTGCTGCTGATGGTCGGCACCCCGCTGGGCTGGGTGTATTTCCTTGGAGTCGTGGTGGTGGCCGGCTTGCTGATCTATGAGCACCTGTTGGTCAAGGCTGATGACCTGTCACGGCTGGATGCGGCGTTTTTCAATATGAATGGCTATATCAGCGTCACCATCTTTCTCTTCGCCCTGGTCGACGCCCTGGTTTAGGATAAAGAAATGAGTCACTATGTGGTCGGCATAACCGGAGCCTCCGGGTCCATCTATGGTTTACGACTGGTCGAGGAGCTGCTGGCAGCGGGGGGTGAAGTCACCCTGTTGCTGACCAACGCCGGACGCCAGGTCACCGAGTTTGAGACCGGTCTTGAGTTGCCGGAAGCTTTCGCCGAGCGTTCGGCGGCGCTGCAAAGCTATTTTCGCGCGCATCCGCACTTTGCGCATGTCGCTCTGGACAATTTCTTTGCCCCGGTCGCCAGCGGAACGGCGGCGCCGGATGCCGTGGTGATTTGTCCCTGCTCGATGGGAACGGCTGGCCGGATTGCTGCCGGGTTGTCGGAAAATCTGCTGGAGCGGGTCGCCGATGTGGCATTGAAGGAGCGCCGCGAGCTGATCCTGGTGCCGCGCGAAACCCCGTTCAACCAGATCCACCTGGAGAACCTGCTGCGCCTGTCGCGGGCCGGAGCGCATATCCTGCCGGCCATGCCGGGGTTTTACCAGCGTCCGCAATCGGTTGCAGAGATGGTCAACTTCGTCGTCGGCAAGGTGCTCGACAGCTTGCAGATCGAGCATCAATTGTTTAAACGTTGGGGAACAACTGAATAGACTCTGTCGCCAGCCCGCTTCGTGCTGGCTGATCAATGAGTGAATTGAAAAATGGAAGATTTGTACAAAGGCATTCGCGGCAAAATTGAATCCGGCACCCGCATCTCCGATGACGAGGCGCTGACGCTGTTCGAAAGCAACGACCTGCTCGCTATCGGCGAACTGGCGGCGCTGGCCAATACCCGGCTGAACGGCGACCGGGTCTATTTTAATACCAACCGGCACATCAATTACACCAACCTCTGCGTGAACCGCTGCACCTTCTGCGCTTTTTCCAAGGGGGTCGAAGACGAGGGGTGCTATACTTTGGCCCTGAATGACATCCTCGAAAAATGTGCCGAGGCCGTCGATGCCGGCGCGACCGAGCTGCATATGGTCGGCGGTCTGCATCCGGACCTGCCGTTCGATTTCTACCTGGAAATGCTCGCCGCAATCCGCGCCGACTGCCCGCAGCTGCACATTAAGGCGTTCACCGCGGTCGAGATCGACTATTTTGCCAGCCTGACCGGACAGACACCACGCGAGGTGATCCGTGAGCTGAAACAGGCCGGACTCGGTTCGCTGCCGGGCGGCGGGGCCGAGATTCTTGGCCAGGAAGTACGGGACAAGATCTGTCCGGAGAAGATCTCTGGTGACCGCTGGCTGGAAATTGTCGAAACCGTGCACAACGAGGGGTTGAAAACCAACGCCACCATGTTGTTCGGACATCTCGAGGCGTACGCTGATCGGGTCGAGCACCTGGCCAAACTGCGGGCGCTGCAGGATCGTACCGGCGGTTTCCAGGCGTTTATTCCACTCGCCTTCCAGTCCGACAATACCCGGGTGCCGGGAGCCAAGGGGGTCGGCGGCGTCGATGCCTTGAAGACCCTGGCGATCAGCCGGATCTACCTCGATAACTTCCGTCACATCAAGGCCTACTGGGTGATGCTGGGTCTGAAAATCGCCCAGGTGGCGCTGGCCTTTGGGGTCAATGACCTTGACGGCACCGTGGTCGAGGAGAAGATCGGCCATGACGCAGGGGCCGATTCGCCGCAGGCGCTTGGCAAGGAACAGCTTTGCGAGATGATCCGCAAATCGGGCAAGCTTCCGGTCGAGCGTGATACGTTGTACAACGAACTGAAAACATTCTAACCCCCACGACGAAGCCGCATAGAGTACGAAGAAAAACGGAAGCACAAAACATCCGATGTTTTTTCGTGAGCCTCTTACTTTAGCGAGCGGGACTGGCGGGTGGTGCAGTTGGATTGCTCATGCTTGAAACGCTGAAAGAAAAATTTGCTCAAGGCGCTCTCATCGATCGCAAGGAGGCCCTGTTTCTGCTGACCCGGGCCGATCTGTTGACAGTCGGCAAGCTTGCCGATGCGCTACGGCGCCAGAAGCACCCGCACGGGAGGGTGACTTTTGTCGTCGATCGTAACGTCAACTACACCAATGTCTGCCAGTCGCAGTGCAAGTTCTGCGCGTTCTATCGCGACGCCGAAGCCAGCGATGCCTATCTGCTCGACTTTGCGACGATCTTCGCCAAGATCGCCGAGCTGGTCGAACGGGGCGGGACCCAGTTGTTGATGCAGGGAGGGCTGCATCCCGAACTGAAGATCGACTGGTTCGAGAAGTTGTTCCGCGAGATCAAGCGCCGGTTTCCGCAGCTGCAGGTGCATTCGTTGTCGCCGGCCGAAGTCATTCACACCGCGAAGCTCTCCGGGATTCCCATGGCCGAGTGCCTGCAGCGAATGCAGGCGGCCGGGCTCGACTCGCTCCCCGGCGGCGGTGCCGAGGTGCTGGTCGACGCGGTACGCAAGGAGATCTCACCCAACAAAATCGGCTGGCGCGAGTGGGCCGATGTCATGGAAGAGGCTCACAACCTCGGCATGCGGACCACAGCGACGATGATGTTCGGCTCCAAGGAAAGCCCGGAAGATATTATTGAGCACCTGTTTCGGGTCCGGGAGATCCAGCAGCGCACTGGTGGTTTTACCGCCTTCATCCCTTGGACCTTTCAGCCTGACAACACCGAGCTGGGTGGCGAGACGGCGAGCGGGGTCGAGTATCTCAAGGTGCTGGCGCTGTCACGCCTGATTCTCGACAACATCGACAATATCCAGGCGAGCTGGGTGACCCAGGGGGCGATGATGGCCCAGGTGGCACTGTTCTTCGGTGCCAATGATCTCGGCGGGACCATGCTCGAAGAGAATGTTGTCGCCGCGGCCGGCTGTTCGTTCCGCATGTCGCAGGACGAGGTGATCGAGATCGCCCGCGGTGCCGGGTTCATTCCGGCGAAGCGGAATACCCATTACGAGATTCTGAAAGAATATTGACATGTCACAGTTACGCAAGAACATTGCCGAGATGGCTGGCTACGTCCCCGGTTTTCAGCCGGAGAACGAGGCCGAGTGGATCAAGCTCAACACCAACGAGAATCCCTACCCGCCCTCGCCCAGGGTGCGTGAGGCGATTCTCGCCGAGCTGGGCGCGGACGGCAACAACCTGCGCAAGTATCCGGATGCGGCGAGCCGCGAGTTTCGCCAGGTCGCGGCAGACATCTACGGCTTCGACCCCGCTTGGGTGATCAGCGCCAACGGCTCCGACGAGCTGCTCAACAACCTGATTCGCGCCTTTGCCGACGCCGGGGACGAGATCGCCTACGTGCATCCCTCTTACTCCTACTATGCAACCCTGGCCGAAATCCAGGGGGCGAAGGTTAGGACTTTCAGCCTGACCGATGAGGGACGGATTGCCGATTTCCCGGAACTCTACGCGGGGAAGATCTTTTTCCTGACCAGTCCTAATGCGCCGCTCGGGATTGCCTTTGATAACGCTTACATAGCGGAGCTGTCCGGGCGCTGCGCTGGAGTGCTGGTGGTCGATGAAGCCTATGTCGACTTTGCCGAGCAGAACGCCCTGGAGCTGGTGAAACAGTATGACAATGTCATCATCACCCGGACCCTGTCGAAGAGCTATTCCCTGGCCGGGATGAGGCTCGGGCTGGCAGTGGCGCGGCCGGAGGTGATCCAGGCTCTCGATAAGATTCGCGATCACTACCACCTCGACCGGCTGGCGCTGGTGGCGGCGAGTGCCGCGCTTCGCGATCAGGCCTATCTCAAGACGATCGTTGCAAAAATCTGTGCCACCCGTCAGCGGTTTGCCGCCGAGCTGGAAAGCCTCGGCTACCAGGTGCTCGATTCCTGCGCCAATTATGTCTTTGCCGTGCCGCCGGATCGGGATGGGAAGAGGGTTTATGACGGCTTGTTCCAGCGCAAGATCCTGGTCCGGCATTTCTCCGATCCACTGCTCGCACACGGCCTGCGGATCTCCATCGGCAGCGACTTCGAGATGGATGCGACTCTTGCGGCACTACAGGAGATCAGTTAGCTTGCCATCTTGCCGTACAACGTATCATGTCTGAAGAGTTGCCCTTCGCTCCCGACGAAGTTGCCGAGCGGCTTCTCGCCTGGTATAGCCGGGCCGGGCGTGACCTCCCCTGGCGCCAGACCCGCGACCCTTACCGGATCTGGGTCTCGGAAATCATGCTGCAGCAGACCACGGTCACGGCGGTCATCCCCCATTATGAAGCTTTCCTCGCCCGGTTTCCGGATGTGGCAGCGCTGGCGGCAGCGCCGGTCGAAACGGTGATCGAACAATGGGCCGGGCTCGGATATTACCGGCGCGCCAGGAACCTGCATGCGGCGGCGGTCAAGATCGTTGCGGAGTTTGGCGGGCATTTCCCCGCCGAGCTTGAAACCCTGCAGGGGCTGCCCGGGGTTGGCCGGTCGACAGCCGGGGCGATTCTTTCGATTGCCTTCAACCAGGCGACGCCGATTCTGGACGGTAACGTGCGAAGGGTGCTCTGCCGCTTGTTTGCCTTGCAGGAGCCGCCGCGCAGCAGTTCTGCGGAAAAGCGGCTCTGGCTTTGGGCGGAAGCGCTGACCCCTGCCGGCCAGCCACATGATTACGCCCAGGCGATCATGGATCTCGGCGCGACCGTCTGCCTGCCGAAGTGCCCGGCCTGCAACGAGTGCCCCCTGGAACAGCTCTGCCAGGCGAATCAGCTCGGGCTGACAGGAGAGTTGCCGTTGGCCGCGCCACAGAAATCTGTGCCGACTGTGCAGCAGGTCGTGCTGGCGCTTTGCAAGGATGGGCAATGGCTGATCCGCAGGCGTCCGTTGGATGGCATGCTCGGCGGGCTCTGGGAGTTCCCGGTGACGGAAGTTTTGCCGGATGAAAGTCGTTCGGATGCCGCCCGGCGTCTGGCTCGTGAGTTCTCGGCAGATCTGGCCAGCGGCGAGGTTGGTGAGGTCCGGCATGCCTATTCGCATTTCCGCCTGGAATTGGCCCTGTTTGTTGCCGAATCGACAGAAACTTTGGTCGCTGAAGCCCAGGAAAGCCGGCAACTCACCATCGCTGAGCTGGCAACCATGCCTTTGCATGGTGCCCACAAAAAACTCGTACCGCTTCTGGCCGGCTGTCAGCCGGCCGCGCATTGACACTAAGGAGCCGTTTTGACCGTAGCCATACCGATTATCACCGAAATGGAACAGTTGCAGGCGTTCGCCGCGCGGCTTGAGCAGCATGCCTCGATCGCTATCGACCTGGAAGCCGATAGCATGCACCACTATCGTGAGCAGGCCTGCCTGCTGCAGTTCTCGACTCCCGAGGAGACGCTGCTGGTTGATCCCCTGCGGCTTGCCAATCTCGAACCGCTGCGCAAGGTGCTGGCCGACCCGGCCATCCGTAAGCTGTTTCATGCCGCCGATTACGACCTGCGCTGCCTGCGCCGGGACTTCGACCTCGAGGTTCGCGGCCTGTTCGACACCATGATCGCCAGCCAGTTCTGTGGCGAGGAGAAGTTCGGCCTGGCCGACTTGTTGAACAAGTATTTTTCCATTCAGCTCGACAAGAAGTTTCAGCGTGCCGATTGGACGATCCGACCGCTGCCGCATGATATGATGAACTATGCTGCCGAAGACACCCGCCACCTGGAGCGGTTGGCGGAGATCATGCTGACCAGCCTGCGAGTTCTGGGGCGGGAGGAATGGGTTGCCGAGGAATGCCGGCTGCTCGAACAGGTGGCTTTCGATGTGCAGAGCGGTCCGAAGTATCTGCGCTTCAAGGGGGCCGGCAAACTGACGCCCCGGCAGCTGGCGATTCTCGATCTGTTGCTCGAATGGCGGGAAGGGGAGGCCGAACGGCGTGACGTGCCGCCGTTCAAGGTGTTCGGCAACCAGGGTTTGCTGGCTATTGCCCTCAATGCCCCGGAATCAGAAAAGGCCATGGCCAGTATCGAGGGGGTATATCCCCGGCTGGCCGAACGTTACGGCAGACAGCTGCTGCGCCTGGTCGAGCAGGCCCAGGTGTTGCCGGACAATCAGTTGCCGCAGTTTCCCAAGGGTGTGCGGCGGTTTCGCGAGCCGGAGGTTGAAAAGCGGTTGGCCGCGCTGAAACAGTGGCGAGCCGGGAAGGCGGTCGATTTGCAGCTCGATGCCGGATTGTTGATCAACAATGCGCTGTTGGAGGAGTTGGCAAAACGACAACCTCAGTCTTTGGACCAGCTCGACGTGCTGAAGAACTGGCAGCGCCAGGTCCTGGGTGAAGAGATCCTGGACCAGCTGAGAAAGGGTTGAAGCAGTCTGGGCAACAAGGTCTGTGATGAAAAAGCTGCATACATTCGGCGTCTGGGAGCGACCGCTGGCTGGTCTGTTCAAGGACCGGCTTGAGCAGGAGGGGATTGCCTGCCTGTTGAAAAACTATGATCTGATTTCAGTGATGGGAGAAATCCCGATGGTCGAAATCTACCCGGAGCTCTGGGTGGTCGATAGCGAAATCTGGCCCCGCGCGAAATTATTGCTCGAGTCCTGGTTGCATGAATCTCAAGCGACAGGTCCCGACTGGATCTGTCCAGTCTGTCACGAACAGGTCGATGCCGGCTTCGAGGCCTGCTGGAACTGCGACGCCCCTCGCTCACCTGCCGACGGATGAAATCTGACTACCCTCCCGCCTGGCCGTTTCCAAGTCCCGGCTTGGTCATCGGCCAGGGGTCGAGGACCCGTTCCAACTCTGCTTCCGACATCAGTTTGGCTTCACGAACCACCTCCCGAATTGTCTTTCCGGAGTTCGCGGCCTGTTTGGCCAGTTCCGCGGCCCGGTCATAGCCAACCACCGGAGCGAGAATCGTCACCATCGCCAGGCTCTGTTCCACCAGTTCGGCGCAGCGCTCGCGGTTGGCTGCCAACCCGGCGACACAGCGCTCGCTGAACAGCCGCACGGCGTTGCCCAGCAGCTCAATCGCCTGCAGCAGGTTGTGGGCGATCATCGGCATCATCACGTTCAGTTCGAAATTACCGGCCAGACCACCGACAGTGATCGCTGCGTCAGTCCCGATGACCTGGGCGCAGACCTGGATCAGGCTCTCGGCCATCACCGGGTTGACCTTGCCGGGCATGATCGAACTACCCGGCTGGACGGCCGGCAGCTGCAGCTCGCCGATGCCGCAGCGCGGGCCGCTGGCGAGAAAGCGGATGTCGTTGGCGACCTTGAACAGGCTGACTGCGGCGCTCTTGAGCGCAGCGCTGGTCGCAACCACCGCATCCTTGCTCCCCTGGGCTTCGAAATGATTGGTCGCCTCGCAAAACGCCAGGCCGGTGACTTGGCTGATGCCGGCAATGACCCTGGCGGCAAACTCCGGGTGGGTGTTGATACCGGTACCGACCGCGGTGCCGCCGAGGGGGAGTTCGAGCAGGCCCTGCTGGGCAGCTTTGATGCGCCGGCTGGCCAGTTCCACTTGGCGGGCGTAACCGCTGAAGACCTGGCCGAGGCGGATCGGCGTGGCATCCATCAGGTGGGTGCGGCCGATCTTGATGATGTCGTCAAAGGCATCGGCCTTGGCTGCCAGCTGCTGTTGCAGCTGGTTGAGGGGAGGCAGCAGATGGTGCTCGAGCTCACTGGTCGCGGCGACGTGCAGCGCGGTCGGAATAACATCGTTGCTCGATTGGCCGAGATTGACGTGGTCGTTGGGATGGACCGACTTGTCGCCGAGCTCGCGCGCCAGCAGCTGAGCTGCCCGGTTGGCGATGACCTCGTTGGCGTTCATGTTGCTGCTGGTCCCGGAGCCGGTCTGGTAAACGTCAACCGGAAAGTGATCAAGCAGTTCACCGCTGACCACCTCTTCGGCGGCATCCATGATCGCCAGGGCGATTTCGCCCTCGAGCAGGCCGAGTTCCTTGTTGACCCTGGCGGCATGCTGCTTGATCAGTCCCAGGGTCTGCAGAAACGGTGCCGGCAGCGGTTGGCCTGAGACCGGAAAATTGTCGATGGCGCGCGCGGTCTGGGCGCCGTAAAGGGCGGTAGCCGGAACCTGCATCGCGCCCATGGAGTCTTTTTCGGTTCGATAATCGGACATCGGGGCCTCCGGTCGAGAAGGGTGTTGCTCAACGTTAACAAGCAGCCTGGAGCTGTCAATTTATATTCAAGGTGTTTTTAGTCTGGCTAATAATCTTCTGGCAATATTTATTCTCGCTGATTTGTGGGCTTTCGGTTAAACTGTCCCGATGAGCAATCTGGCCTTCATCCTGATCCTGTTTTCTGCCCTGATGCATGCCCTATGGAACCTGCTGGTCAAACAGAGCAAGGATAAAACCGCTTTTATCTGGTGGATGTTCTTCTGTTCGGCAAGCCTGTTCACCCTGGTGATAGGTGGGCTTCCTGGTGAGTTCCCGCCGCTGACTCCGCGCTACCTGCTGCTCGGTGCACTTGGGGCGATCTGCTTTGTTTTTTATCACCTGTTCACCGGTCGCGCCTATCGCGAAGGCGATCTGTCGATGACCTATCCGTTGGCCCAGACGGCGATGCTCTATGTGCCGCTGTGGGGATTTCTGCTGTTCGGCGAAAAATTTTCTCCGACCGGAATGGCCGGGATCCTGTTGATCGCTTTTGGCGCCTACTGCGTGCAGCTCACCTCATTTTCGTTACGTGAACTCTTCCGGCCATTTCGCAGCCTGGGCAATATTTCGGTTCAGGCCGCGCTGGGCGCCGGGCTGGTCTATTCGTTCGGCGCGGTGGTTGACAAAACCGGGGTCCGGGAATTCGATCCGCTCCACTTCACCTACGTGCTGGTGCTGTTCATGCTGTTGTTCATGACCGCCAATCTGTTACGCCCGGGGCAGCGGGGCCGGATTCTCGCCGAATGGTACTACAACCGCAAGCTGGTGCTCTGGTCGGGACCGGTGATGCTCTGCTCCTTCCTCAGTTTCCGCTATGGCCTGCAGCTTGCGCCGATGAGCTACGCGGTGCCGGTCCGCCAGGCGAGCCTGCTGATCGCCGTGCTGATCGGCGTGCTGTTTCTCGGCGAACGCTGTGGTCGGATCCGTTTCGCCTCGACGATGTTGATTCTGGCCGGCGTGGTGCTGGTTCGTCTTGGTTAGGAACCAGCCGGACTGAGGACTAAATCTACTGCGATAAATGTATGCCTGGCCTCGATATTCTTTTCTCGTGACGATCTCCCTAGTCCAACAGGACATAAACCTGGAAAAGGCTGGGCAGAGGTGCGTTCCTCATGTTATAACGCTGGCTTGACCCGATCATTTAGGCTCAGATCGAACAGGCACCCAGATGAAAAATATCGCCCATTTTCTGTTTGAAGTCGGCATGCTCAAGCGGACCCCGCGTACCGGCTTCCAGTTTCTCGGCAGCGGCGTCGAGTCGGTCGCCGAGCACAGCTTTCGCACCGCCATGATCGGCTTTACCCTGGCCAAGCTCGACGGTCGGGTTGATGTCGGCCGGGTGGTGCTGCTCTGCCTGTTTCACGATCTGCCCGAAGCGCGCACCGGGGATCAGAATTACGTGAACAAGAAGTACGTCAGGACCGATGAACAACAGGCGGTCGATGACCTGGCCCAAACCCTGCCGTTCGGGGATGATTACCGGCAGCTGCTGGCCGAGTTCTGGGCGAAGCAGACGCCGGAAGCCTGTCTGGCCCACGATGCCGACCAGCTGGAAATGATCCTGGCGCTCAAGGAATACAAGGATCTCGGCAATCGCTATGCCGATGAGTGGTACCCCTTCAGCGTGCGGCGCCTGAAGACCGATGCCGCCCGGCGTCTGGCCGAGACGGTCTGGGTGACAGACTCGAGTCGCTGGTGGTTTGAGGAAGACGAGGATTGGTGGGTCAAGGGGGAGAAATAGCCTGTCTTGACCTGCCTGTGCAGAAATGTTAGAAGTATCCGCCTGAAAATCACTCCCGGGAGAACAGTCGATGCTGGACATCAAATATTTACGTGACAGTGCCGAGGAGGCCGCCAGTCGTCTGGCGAAACGCGGCGGGTCGCTCGATCTTTCCCCGCTGGCCGAACTGGACCAGCGGCGACGTGATCTGTTGGGTGAGGCTGAAACCCTCAAGGCCGAACGGAACAAGGTCTCGGCGCTGATCGGCAAGACCAAGGACAAGAGCCAGGTCCAGGATGAGATCTCCCGGATGAAGGATGTCTCGACACGGATCAAGCAGCTCGACGATGAACTCAGGCAGGTTGACGAAGATCTTGAAGCGGCCCTGCTGGTGTTGCCCAACCTGCCGCATCCCTCCTGTCCGGTCGGTGCCGGTGAGGAGGAGAACATCGAGGTTCGGCGCTGGGGAAAGCCCCAAGAATTTGACTTCCCGGTCAAGGACCATGTCGCTCTTGGGGAGGCCCTCGGTCTGTTCGATTTCGAGCGGGCCAGCAAGCTTTCCGGAGCACGGTTTTCCTTGGGGATCGGGGCTGGCGCCCGGCTGGAGAGGGCCTTGATCAACTTCATGCTCGACCTGCATACAACCGAGCACAAATATCTTGAAGTTCTGCCGCCGTTTATGGTAAACAGAGCCTCGATGACGGGGACCGGCCAGCTCCCCAAATTCGAAGACGATCTTTTCCATGCCGAGGGTACGGACTTGTTCCTGATCCCGACTGCGGAAGTTCCGGTCACCAACATCCATCGGGAAGAAATCCTTCCGGTCGACCAGTTGCCGTTGAGCTATACCGCCTATACCCCCTGTTTCCGCAAGGAGGCCGGATCGCATGGACGGGATACCCGCGGTTTGATCCGCCAGCACCAGTTCAGCAAGGTTGAGCTGGTCAAGTTTGTCAGGCCGGAAGACTCTGACCGTGAGCTTGACAGCCTGCTGGCCCATGCCGAGGCGGTTTTGCAGAAGCTGGAATTGCCTTATCGGGTCATGGATCTTTGCACGGGCGATATCGGTTTTTCCGCCGCGCGGACCTTTGATATCGAAGTCTGGCTGCCGGGTCAGGAATGTTATCGCGAGATTTCATCCTGCTCGACTTTCACCGACTTTCAGGCCCGTCGAGCCAGTATCCGTTTCCGTCGCGAAGAGGGTGCTAAGCCAGAGCTGGTTCACACCCTGAATGGTTCGGGACTGGCGGTTGGGCGGACCCTGGTGGCGATCTTGGAAAATTTCCAACAGGCGGACGGTTCGGTGGTTATCCCCGATGTGCTGCGGTCATATATGGGCGGAATGGACACGCTGACCCCCGCTTGAAAATTTCGGAGGAGTGGCCGAGTGGTTTAAGGCGGCGGTCTTGAAAACCGTTGAACGAAAGTTCCGTGGGTTCGAATCCTACCTCCTCCGCCAGTCAAGTTAAACGCTCTGCCGGCAGGATTCGAAGCGGAGCGAACGCAGCCTGAGGGCGGCAAGATAAATAAATAAGTTTGTGGAGAGGTGACCGAGAGGCCGATGGTACTCGCCTGCTAAGCGAGGGTACGGGAAACTGTACCGAGGGTTCGAATCCCTCCCTCTCCGCCATAAACGAGAATGCCCGGTTGTTTTGCAGCCGGGCTGTTTCTTTGGGGGATGCGAAGCGCGGTGAGCGCTGACTTGATGTCAGAAGAGCGGCCAATGATGGCCGTGATGGCAAGCGGGGGTGAGCCGACGTAAAGTTCGCCGTGATGGCGACGACGTAACGGGTGCATTCCTTCCTCTTCGCTATAAACGAGAATGCCCGGTAGTGTTGCAGTCGGGTTTTTTATGCCCGAGACGGTTCTTGACCATGTGCTGTTGACTAATATAAAATGATGAGCTTATCAACGGCGTTATCCATTGCAACTGCTTGTAATTGAATAAAAGGTAAAAGGATGCCGAGTTTGGCGAAGGCACGATTGCTTGTCCTAGTGGCTATGTTGTTATCAATGACCGGGTGCGGTAAACAGGACGAGACTCAGGGCCAAGAAGCACAGCTTTCATCGGAAAAAAAGCAGACTCAGGTGATCGTGCCTGAAGAGATCAAGGGGCGTTGGAAGGCCGTCAAGATTGCTGTACAGGACAAGGAAAATAACAAGCAGGACGTTTATACGGTAAACATCGGAAACGGATTTGTGGTGGGAGACTCTGACCTCACCCTTCGGGTTGAGAACTTTCTGCCATATTTTCAGATGGACGGAATGACCCTTACATCGGTTTCAAATGATCCGCGCAATCCTGCGGCACAAATCAGTATTAGTGAAAATGGACATGAGGTATTCAAGGGCTGGTTGTTCAGTAAATATCCCAATACACATGCATTTCAACACCCCCGCTTTAGTTTCAGTCTGGTCGATTTTGTCCCTTCCGGCTGAAAAAAGGTTGACAAACCCGCCAAATTAAGAGATAAACCTATTTCTTTGCGCCGCTAGCTCAGCTGGATAGAGCGTCTGACTACGGATCAGAAGGTCGGGAGTTCGAATCTTCCGCGGCGCGCCATTTTAAACAAGGGCCCCAACACGAATGTGTTGG
>DATFMT010000125.1:0-2734 GCA_035266745.1 Geothermobacteraceae bacterium
AAAGTTTTTTCTATGGTCACCTTCGCTATCTTCAGCTGATCCGTGAACAGGTCTCCTTGCCACTGTTACGCAAGGATTTTATTTGCGACCCTTATCAGATCATCGAGGCGCGAGTGGCTGGCGCCGACGCGGTGTTGCTGATTGCCGCGATGCTTGAAGCCTGCCAGCTGATCGAGTATGCCGCTGCCGCCAGGGAACTGGGCCTCGATGTGCTGCTCGAAGTGCACAACGAAGTGGAACTCGCAGCAGCCCTGCAGACCGATTGCGAACTGATCGGCATCAACAACCGTAACCTGAGCACCTTTGTTACCGATCTGGCCGTGACCGAACTGCTGGCGCCGCTGATTCCGTCCGGGCGCCTGATCGTTGCCGAGAGTGGCATAAATCAACGCCAGGATGTCCTGCGTCTGAATGCTGCCGGTGCCAGTGCCTTCTTGATCGGCGAGTGCCTGATGCGCGAAGCGGATATCGGCGCCAAGCTGCATTCATTGCTGAGCGACTGAAAATGGTTGAAATAAGTGAATTAAACCCTGGATTGAGGAGGTTTCATGCAGACCAAAATCATTCTTCCTGAAGACCGTATCCCGAAACAGTGGTACAACATCATCCCCGACATGCCGGGCCAGCTGGCTCCGGTGATTCATCCGGGCACCATGAATCCGGTCGGACCGGATGATCTGCTGCCGTTGTTTCCGATGGGGTTGATCGAACAGGAAGTGTCGAGCCAGCGCTGGATCGATATCCCGGATGAAGTGCGTGACATTCTCAGCCTCTGGAGGCCTTCACCGATGTTTCGTGCTCATCGGCTGGAAAAGACGCTCGGCACCCCGGCCAAGATCTACTATAAGTACGAGGGTGTCTCCCCAGCCGGCAGCCACAAGCCGAATACCGCCGTTCCCCAGGCCTATTACAACAAGATCGCCGGAACCAAGCGGATTGCCAGCGAAACTGGTGCCGGCCAGTGGGGGTCGTCGATCGCGCTAGCCTGCCAGATGTTCGGCCTCGAGTGCATGATCTACATGGTCAAGGTCTCTTTTTCACAGAAGCCGTACCGCAAGAGCATGATGCAGCTCTGGGGGGCCGACGTGGTCCCTTCGCCGTCGAACTTGACCAATGCCGGTCGGGCGGTCCTGACGGCCGACCCAAACAGCAACGGTTCGCTCGGTATCGCCATCAGTGAAGCGGTTGAGGATGCGGCCACCCGTGAGGATACCCGCTATGCCCTTGGCAGCGTGCTGAACCATGTCTGCCTGCACCAGACCGTCATCGGCCTGGAAGCCAAGGAGCAAATGGCGATCGCCGGTGATTATCCGGACGTCGTTATCGGCTGTCATGGCGGCGGTTCGAACTTCGCCGGGATTGCCTTCCCCTTTATCGCCGACAAGGCCAACGGCAAGAACATCCGCATCCTGGCTGCCGAGCCCATCTCCTGCCCGACCCTGACCAAGGGGGTCTACGAGTTCGACTACGGCGACACCGCCAAGATGGCGCCGATTTCACGGATGTACACCCTCGGCCACGATTTCATGCCGCCGGGGATCCATGCCGGAGGCTTGCGTTATCATGGCGCCGCACCGTTGGTTTCCCAGCTCCTGCACGAAGGGGTGATCGAAGCCAGGGCGGTCGGCCAGGTCGGCTGTTTCGAGGCCGCGGTCCAGTTCTCCCGCGCCGAGGGGATTATCCCGGCGCCGGAATCGTCGCACGCGATTCGGGCGGCCATCGACGAAGCCTTGCAGGCCAAGGAAGAGGAGCAGGAAAAGACCATTCTCTTCAACCTTTCTGGTCACGGGCATGTCGATATGGCGGCTTACGATGCCTTCTTCAGTGGTCAGCTGGAGGACTACGAATACCCGAGTGAGGCGATCGAGAAATCCCTCGCTCATTTGCCCAAGGTTGGCTGAAGGGCAGGCGCAGGAAGTCGGGGAATGAAAGGCGTGGACATTGCCGCTGCCGTCGGATACGGGCTCGGCGCTGTGGACACGGCCCCTGATGTCCGAGCCCTGTTACACTATGATTAAAGTCAAGATATGCGGGATCACCAACCCTGAAGATGCCCTCCAGGCGGTCGGCGCTGGCGCAGATGCACTCGGGTTTGTCTTCTTTGCGCAAAGCCCGCGCTCCGTCAGCGAGGATCAGGTGCGGGAGATCGTCAAGCTGCTGCCGCCGTTCGTGACCCGGGTTGGGCTGTTCGTCAACGCGGACACCGAGCAGATCAACCGGACCATGCTCTCCTGCCAGCTCGATCTGGCCCAACTGCATGGCGATGAAGCGCCGGAACTGTTCGGTCGGCTCGACTGCCGGGCGATCAAGGCGTTGCGGGTTCAGGACCGCTCGTGTCTGCTCGACCATCAGCGCTACCCAGGGGCGGGTTTGTTGCTGGACGCCTGGTCCCCCGATCGCTATGGCGGCACCGGCGAGTCGTTTGATTGGGAGCTGGCGGCAGAGATCGCCAGGCAACGCCCGGTCATTCTGGCCGGCGGCTTGACCCCGGAGAATGTTGCGGCAGCGGTCCGGGCCGTGCAGCCCTACGCGGTCGATGTCTCAAGCGGTGTCGAGACGGCCCCGGGGCGCAAGGATCCGCATAAGCTGAGAAGTTTTATTCGCAACGCCAAGGAAACAACTCATGAGCTATAAATATCCCGACGGACGTGGTCATTTTGGTCAATACGGTGGCCGCTATGTCGCTGAAACCCTGATGCCGGCGCTGCTCGAACTCGACGAGGCCTACCGCGCG
>DATFMT010000126.1:0-6118 GCA_035266745.1 Geothermobacteraceae bacterium
GCCGCCGTCAGGCAGATTTTGCCAAAACCGGTGCCGCCGATTGACTGGACGGTGACGCTGGCTGCCAACTGGCGCCGCCATTCGCTCGCCGGCTACCTCGAACCGATGCAAAATCTCGACACCATCCGCCTCGAAGACCTGCTCGGCATCGAAAAGCAGAAACAGATCGTTGAAAAGAACACCCGGCAGTTCCTCAAGAGGATTCCGGCCAACAACCTGCTGCTCTGGGGATCGCGCGGGACCGGCAAATCGTCGTTGATCCGCGCCCTGCTCAATCACTATGCCGCCAGCGGCCTGCGCATCGTCCAGGTCGACAAGGATGACCTCCCCTCGCTGCCGGACATCTTCCAGCAGATCGCGGCCGAACCCTACCGCTACATCATCTTTTGCGACGATCTCTCATTTGAACCGGGCGAACGCAGCTACAAGATGCTCAAAAGTGCCCTGGA
The DNA here is from genome assembly GCA_035266745.1 of Geothermobacteraceae bacterium. GTDB lineage: Bacteria > Desulfobacterota > Desulfuromonadia > Desulfuromonadales > Geothermobacteraceae > DATFMT01. Next base: position 450 of record DATFMT010000126.1, read on the forward strand.
CGGCTCGGTCTACGCCGCGCCGGACAATACCCTGATCTACGTCACCTCCAACCGCCGCCATCTGTTGCCGGAATACCAGACCGACAACCTCGGCGCCAAGATGGTCAACAACGAGATTCACCATGGCGAAGGGGTCGAGGAGAAGATCTCCCTCTCGGATCGTTTCGGACTCTGGGTGGCGTTCCATGTTTTCAGCCAGGAACACTATCTTGAGGTGGTGAGAAGTTGTATCAACAAGCTCGCTGCCGAGCATGACACCCGGGTCGAATGGACCAGGACGATTGAACAGGCTGCCATCAGCTGGTCACACGAAAAAAGCAAGCGCTGCGGGCGGACCGCCCTGCAGTTTGCCCGCTACTGGGTCGGCCAGAGCCTTTTGACTCCCTAAACGGGGTTCCGGTTCATCAACCTTCGCTGGTCTCCGGCGGGATCTCCGGGCCGAGCATGATCGCCAGCCAGCGACTCTTTTCGCTGGTGCCCAGGGCGATCTTGGCGGTCATGGTCAGCGGGACCGAGAGCAGCATGCCGATCGGCCCGAACACCCAGCCCCAGAACACCAACGACAAGAACACCACCAGGGTCGAAAGCCCGACCCCGCGTCCCATCATCTGTGGTTCGATAAAGTTGGCGATGGCGAGATTGATCACCAGATAGCCGACCGCCACCACCAGCCCTTTCGGCCCGCCAAACTGGATCAGCGCCAGCAAGACAGCCGGCACCGCGGCAATGATCGAACCGATGGTCGGCACATAGTTGAGCAGAAAGGCCAGCAACCCCCAGAGGACCGGGAAATCGACCCCAACCAGGGTCAGCAGCAGCCAGACGCCAAGCCCGGTCACCAGACTCATCAGCGACTTGATCGCCAGGTACCTGTTGACGCCGCCGGCAAACGTGCCGAAGGCGTCCATGGTGGTGTCCGACTGGCCGAAGGCGGACCTGAGCTTGACCGGGAAACTGGCCGCCTCGAGCAGGATAAAGATGACCGTGACCATGATCAGGAAGGTGTTGGTCAGCACCCCGCCGAGGCTGGTCAGCACCCCGCGGGCCAGGCGCATGGCGGCGCCGGGGTCGATCTGTTCCTGGATCGAGGCGGTCGGCACATGCAGGCCGAAGCCGTTCAGCCACTCGAGCAGGTGGGTAAACTCCTTCTCCAGGCTCGCCTGGTAGGCGGGCATCGCCCGGGTAAAGCTGTTCACCGAGGTCCCCAGCAGGGTCGCCATCCCGAGCACCACCCCCCAGAGCACCAGCACCACCAGCAGCACCGCCACCCAGCGGGGGATTTTTTTCCGCTGCAGCCAGAACACCGACGGCGCGCAGATCACCGCGATGAAAATTGCCAACAAAAAAGGGATCAAAAGCTCGGCCGCTTCGCGCACCCCGGCAATTACCACCACCACCGCCGCCAGGCTCAGCAGCAAAGGTACCGCGCCACGTTTTTGTCCATTGACCGCCATAAAAGCTCTCCTCCAACGCATCGAATATATCAGCGGGTCCAGCCGGGCCGGGCCTCAGGCCAGCTGCAGCAGCACCAGGTTGACCAGGCCGATCAGCCCCCCCAACAGGGCACCGAACAGGTTGATGTACTTGAACTGTTCCTGCATGATCCCCAGCAGCAGCCCCTCGACCTGCAGCAGGTCAAGACGGTTGACCTTGTCCTCGACCATCCGCGCGACGTTGAGGGTTTCAACCAGCGGGGGGACCTCTTTTTTCAGCAGCTCAACCAGCTGCCGGCAGAGTCCGGCTTCCAGTTCGTCACGGACATCGGCCGGTAGGCGCGGCGACAGCTTGCCGAGCGGGTGTTGAAATATCCAGCTGTCGAGCTTTTCCGCCAGCAGCTCCTCGAGCGCCCGGCGTGCGGCCGGCGAACGGAGCGTCTGCAGGATCTGGTCAAATAGCTGCTGCCGGGCCCGGTCGAGCCTGCCGGCCGGCAGCCATGCTTCGAGCAGGGCTCGAAACGAGCGATCCTTGACCCGATCCAGCCCCCGGCCTACCAGGTGCCGGGCGCCGGCGCTCGCCTTCGGGCTCTGCAGTGCGGCGACCGCCTTGTTTCTCAGAAAGCGCCGGACCCCGGCGACCTTTTCATAGGGGACCTGTTCCAGGTAGCTCGCCAACGGCCGCTCGAGCAGACCTTCCAGTCGCGCGCGCAGCAGGCTGGCGACCTGGCGCTGGGTCTTCTCTTCCTTGAGCAGTTGGGCGATCTCGTCGCCGGCCTTGTCAAGAAACGCCGGGATTTTCGCGTAGAGCGCCTTGATATCGATGAAGCCGGCCAACAGCCCGGTCAGACCACCGAGTGAATCGAGAAACTGGTCGATACCAGCGCGGGCCCGCGTGACCAGCCGGTCGCGAAAATCCGGATCATGCATCAGGCCACCGAGTTTTTCCAGCAGCCCGGGCAGCTCCTTTTCCAGCTGGTCCAGCAGCAGCTCGATCAGGTCGGCTGGCAACATCTCGCGCAACGGCCGCTCGCTTGCCAGCCACCCCTCGACCCGTTGATCGACAAACAGCGCAGCCCCGTCAGCCAGTTCATCCGAACGAAGAAACCGTTCGATCTGACCGTCAACATGCCTGCGCAACTCAGCCAGGCTCTCGGTGCTCAGGCTGCCGGACAAGTCCCTGGCCAGCAGCTGATCGCCTTTAGCCTGCAGGTAACTGTGCAGCCGCGCGGCAAAGGCTTCACTGTCGAGGTAGTCGAAGACCACCCGGATCGCCTTCCAACGCAGCAGCTCGACCAACTCGCGGAAACGCCTGGAGAAATCGCTCGGCACCAGGGTCGCCAGCGGTCCAAGATCACGATCGAGAAACTGAGTAAGCTTCTCGCCGACCGCCTGGCGCAGTTCACGTTGGAAGCCTTCCTTGTCCAGGGCCGCGCCGACATCGCTGCTGGTCAGCAGGTGACTGCCGACCATCTCGCCCATTTTCTGAGCCAGTTCACCCCGCTTGGCCGGGATAATCCCCGGGGTCAGCGGCACCCGCAGGCCAAACAGGTGCCAGGCCCGCAGCGGCCGGAACAGCATGCGGATCGCGATCTTGTTGGTCACGTAGCCGATCAGGGCCCCGAGCAGCGGGGGGGCCGCCAGTGGCAGAAGAGTTTCCAGGGTCATGTCAGACACTCCGCTCAGTCGCCCATTTCGAGCAGCGAGTGATCGCCCATATTGGTACGGCGCGGCGAGCCGACCAGGCGCACCGAGTTGCCGAGCAGGCTCTTGTCGAGCACCATGCCGCGGACTTCGTCATTGGCATTGATGATCGAGTCGCTGATGATGCTCTGTTCCACCAGTGAGCCGCGGGCAATCGAGACATTCGGGCCGATGATGCTGTTACGCACCGTCGCGCCGGCCTCGATGTGGACCGGCTCGATCAGTACCGTGTTGATCGCCTCACCGTGGATGTGATGGCGCCCCTGCAAGAGGAACCGGTTGGTCTCGAGCAGGGTCTCCGGCTTGCCGCAGTCGAGCCAGGCGTCGATCTCCGGGGCACCGAATTTCATTCCCTCGCGGATCATACGCATGAAGACCGCCGGCAGGTAATACTCCCCCTTGACGGTCTCCCCGGCTTCGACGGTCGCGGCAATACTCGCCATGAAACGGCAGCCGTCCTTGAGGTAGTAAAGCCCGACCTGGGCCAGCCGCGAGATCGGCGTATCTGGTTTTTCGACCATGTCGACGATCAGGCCGTCCTTGAGCACGTTGACACCGAAACGCTGGTAATCCTCGACCTCCTTGGAATAGATCAACCCGTCGCAGTCCTGGCAGAGCGCGGGGATGCGGGTCAGGTCGGCGACGAAGATCGTATCGTTGAAGACCACCAGCACATCGTCGCCATCGGCAATCCGCGGCGCGGCGAGCCAGACGGCGTGGGCCGGACCGAGGCGTTCGTCCTGGACGATGTAGCTGCAGTTGAGCGATGGAAACTTCTCCTGCATGAAATCTTCGATCTGCTGGCCATTCTCGTCGGTGATGAAGATCAGCTCGTCGGCTTCGAGCGGCTGCAGGCGGCTGACGATATGTTCGAGGACGGTTTTGCCGGCCACGTGCACCAGCGACTTGGCTTTGGTATGGGTGTGCGGCCGCAGGCGGGTGCCTTTTCCGGCGACGGGCAGGATGATTTTCACTTTTCCTCCTCATGACAACTGTGGTTAAATGTCGACGCTTTGACTACCTTAACCCTGTTCCTGTTCGTTTGGATAAATGATGTCAGACCAACTGATTCGCGTTCTCAGCACTGACGGCCAACTGCGTGCCATGGCCGCGACGACCAGCGACCTGGTCGAAAACCTGCGTCAGCGGCATGGCACCGATCCGACTGCCACGGTGGCCCTTGGCCGGCTGGTCAGCGGTACCGCATTGCTCGGCAGCCTGCTCAAGGACGACCAGCGCCTCGGCCTGATGATCGAGGCCAACGGCCCCCTGCACAAACTTCACGCTGAAACCGACGCCGCCGGCCACTTGCGAGCGACCATCAAGAATCCGCTCAGTGGACTGGCGCCGACCAGCGACAACTTTCCGGTCGCCGCAGCGGTCGGTAAAGCAGGGTTTCTCCATGTGGTCAAGGATCTCGGCCTCAAAGACCCCTATCGCAGCATGGTCCAGCTCTACACCAGCGAGATCGCCGCGGATATCGCCTACTACCTGACCAGCTCGGAACAGGTCCCGTCCTCGGTCGCCCTGGGCGTGACCCTGGCGACGGACGGCAGCGTTGCCGCCGCTGGGGGTCTGATGGTGCAAGCCCTGCCCGGCTGTGCCGATGAGACCTTGGTCGAACTGGAAGAAAAACTGCAACAGCTTCCGCCGGTCACCACCCTGCTCAGGCAGGGGCTGACGCCGCTGCAGATCCTCACCGACCTGTTGGGCAGCGAAAACTTTGCGGTCAAATCCGACCTCCCCCTAAGCTTTCGCTGCAACTGCTCGCTCCGGCAAATTGTGGCGATGCTGAAAGGGTTGGACCGGTCCGAACGCGAACTCCTGGCCAAGCGCGAGGGAGTCACCGAGATCACCTGCGAGTACTGCCGGGAAGTGTATCGCTTCCGGCCCGACGAGCTGGCGGAATTAAACCGGGACTGATTCAGGGCCGCTGCAGAACCATCTCCGGGCTCGCACTGCCAACATCATTCTTGCCAGAAGATCGCATTTGCACACTCTCCTTGACGCGGCAGATAGCATTGCCGCTGCCCCGGCTTTTCCGGTCAAGCTACGTGCGTTATCACTCCCCAGGCCAGACGGGATCCCGCTGGTCACGTCACCGGCCGCGAGCAGCAACAGCAGTCATGCGGTCAGCCACATTAGCAGCACTGCGCTCCCGTCACTGGAAAACGGCATGAGTATAACAAATTAGCTCTCGCTTGTCCCCGCCATTGCGGAACGCTGAGCGGCACTCAGTTCAGCTCAGCGCCGGCTCTCTCTTCGGCGAAAGCCCGGTGGCGACGCAACATCCCGAGCAGCAGGTCGGCGGCCAGGCCATTGAGGACCCCGGTCAGCAAAGCGGCGAGCAGCAGATAAGGGAACAGATTCCAGATCCCCGGATGACGAACCAACAGCCACCAGGCCAGGGTCATCTGCCCCAGCGCATGGCCAAAAGCGCCCAGTGTCGAAATGCCGATCGGTCCGAGCCGGCGCGGAAAAAGTCGATGAAACAGGGTCATCAGAGCCGTGGCAGTAACCCCGCCGGCCAGC
>DATFMT010000127.1:0-18398 GCA_035266745.1 Geothermobacteraceae bacterium
AGCGATTCTGCGCGCTGGTCGAGAATCAGCTGGCCAGCCTTGCGGGCGTTTTCGCGCACCATTTCGACCTGAAAGTCGGGAATCATCCGGTAGGCCAGCTTGTCGTCGTCGACGACGTGCAGCAGATGCAGTTTTTTCGGAAACCTCTCTTTGGCAGCAAGAACCGCCTCTAAGGTTTTTTGCGAGGTTTCCGAACCATCGACCGGGATCAGGATGCGGACTTCCATGCGACCTCCACTCAGGACAGAGCTAACCGTAGACGAACCGCGGTAGTGCCAGGACCAGGTCTGGCCAGTAGGTCAGGACTAGTAGAATGCATATCTGGATCAGCAAAAACGGCACCACCGCCCGGGAGACGTAAAGCAGATCGCGATCAACGGTGGCCCCACTGATATAGAGGCTGACTCCGAGCGGTGGAGTGCAATAGCCGATCCCCAGGTTGATGGTCATCAGCAGGCCGAAATGCATGGTGTCAATGCCGAACTTGGAGAGCAGCGGCAGAAAGATCGGTGTCAGGATCAGGGTTGCCGAAATGATGTCCATGAACATACCGATGATCAGCAGCAGGATGTTGACCGCCAGCAGGAAGACCCAGGGCGACTGGATGCTCGCGACCACCGCATTGGCGATCTTGTTCGGCACCTGTTCAAAGGTCAGATACTCGCCAAACACCGAGGCCCCGGCGACGATGACCAGCAGGGTCGCGCTGGTGACAGCTGATGAGACGATGACTTTCTTGATATCGCGCAGCTGCATATCCTTGTGGATGCAGATCTCGACGAAGAAGGCGTAAAAGCAGGCAACCACTGCCGCCTCGTTGGCGGTGAACAGGCCGGAGTAGATGCCGCCGAAGATCAGCACCGGCAGAAACAACGCCCAGGCGCTTTCGCGCAGGGTCGCGAGCAGCTCCTTGTGGGTCGGTTTCGGCAGGGTCGGCAGGCCACGTTTTTTGCAGAACCACCAGGCATAGAGGCTCATGCCGAGGATGATCAGCACACCGGGGATGAAGCCGGTCAGAAACAGCGCTTCGAGCTGGTCGTTGGTGACCATGGCGTAGAGGATCATCGAAATCGACGGCGGGATGATGATGCCGAGAATCGGTGCGGTGGTCATGATGCCGACCGAAAAACGCTCGTCGTAATGGTTCTCCAGCAGGGCCGGGATCATGAAGCCGCCGATGGCGACCACGGTGGCGACCGTCGAACCGGAGATGGCTCCGAAAAAGCCGCAGGCCAGGACCCCGGCAATCGCCAGGCCGCCGGGGAGGAAGCCGACCAGCACGTTGGCGGTCTTGACCAGCTTGCCGACGATGCTGCCGGTGGTCATGATGTTGCCGCACAGGACAAAGAAGAGAATGACGATCAGGGCGAACTTGTCCATGCTCCGGTAGAGCACTTCGATAACAATCTGGGCGTCGATGCCGACCACGTAGACCAGACCGACCAGGCCGGTGAAGAACAGGGCCATGAAGACCGGCACGGTGGCTGCCATGCAGCCGAGCAGGACGGCGAGGATCAACAGCGAGTTGCTATCCATCACTGCTCCTCCTTGACGCCTCGCCAGTCCTCGACCATGACGATCAGGGTGCGGACGAACATCATCGCCCCCATCAGCGGCAGGACGGCGTAGAAGATCCATTCCGGGATCTGCAGCGAGGCAGTCTTGGCGTACTCATCCCGGTACATCAGCATGGTCATCTGCCAGCCGAGGTGGACCATCAGCACGGAAAAAACCAGCACCCCCAGGTGGCTGATCAAGGTCAGGGGTTTCTTAAGGACCGGGATCAGTTGGGGCAGGGCGTCGATGCGGATCAGCGAGCGGCTGCGGACCGCGGCGATGCAACCGAAGTAGGTGGTGAAAAAGATGACCTTGCGGACCACCTCGTCCGACCAGTAGAGGTTGACGTTGCTGGTCAGTTTCCGCAGCAGGACATTGGCCATGGCGGTTACCAGGGCAATAGCGACGCTGACGAACAGCGCCCACTCCTCGACAGCCTGGAACGTCTTGTCGATCCGCTGGAAAATGGTTTTGAGCATGACCGGGGTTCCGATAATAGAAAGGGGCCGGAGAGCAGGACTCCCCAGCCCCTGATTAAAGCGGGCTGATTATACAGCGTTGCGGTTTAATTGCCAAGCGTGTTGCGGACCTTGTTGAAATAGTCCATACCGATCTTGTTTCCCCAAGTCTCGTAGACCGGAGCCGCCAGCTTGATCAACTTCTGCTTGTCGGCATCTGAGATGGCGATGAATTCAACGCCAGCTTCCTTGGCCTTGGCGACCTGATCGTTATATTGTTGCTTGGTCGCCTCACGAGTCTTGGCGCTTTCTTCAACAATCACGTCCATCAGAATCTTCTGCAGGTCGGCCGGCAGCTTGTCGAACCAGCGTTTATTGACCAGGTGCACAAACAGCCCCTGGGCATAGTTGAGTTCGGTAAAACTCTTGGCGATGGTGAATTTTTTCGTGATGTTGCAGACGATGGCGGTGTGGTCAAGGCCGTTAATGACCCCGTTCTGGAGAGCCAGGGGAACGTCTCCCCACGGCATGACGGTGAATTTCAGACCCCAGGCCTTGTAAATATCCGCGTTGACCGGTGCCTCGGCAATACGAAAGTTGACGGTCTTGGCATCTTCCAGGTTGTGTACCGGAGTGGTCGTGGCCCAGCCGTAGGGGCCGTATCCGGTCACGTCGGCGACAAACATCCCTGCGGCGCGTGGTGCATTGACGAATTCATTCCAGAGCTCTTCATTCGCACGGAATTTGTCGAGCTTGTCAAAGGTATCGACGACATAGGGGAGATTGACGATGCCAAGCTTGTCGGCGACATTGGCTGCGGCGACCGAGGAACTAAGCATCCCTTGAACCGCACCGAGCTTAAGCTTGGCAATGACATCCTTTTCCCCGCCCAGTTGCTTCAACGGGCGGAAATCGACATAGAGCCGACCGCCCGATTTTTCCCAGACGGCATCGCGAATCCGATACCCGACCCCAACCCCCTCGATGACCGGATGAGAAACATTGGAGAGGATGTAGGTGTACTCGGCGGTCGACGGGTCGAACTTTGGTTTCCAGGCGGCCAGAGGATCCTTCTTCTCTGCGGCCAGTGACGCAGTCGAAACGAAGGCTAGGGCCAGAACCATGCAGAGCAGTTTTTTCATGATCATGTTCTCCTTGATTGAATGATATTCCCGCGGGAAAAGGACTTTCAGAGCTTGACAACATAAATCAAACTGCGTTTTGTTGCAATTGGAAACAGGTTTGTTTAAAGAAAAACAGGTTTAATATCAATAAACTTGTGTGTTTCCCCCCTTTTCTCTATAGCGGGTTACGTAATTTTCGTAAAGCAGGTTAAGCGAATTCAGTCACCGGCAACGGCAACTTAAAGCTTGACAAAAATAATAAAAACAATATATATGTTTTTCTGAATCTATGATGGAGTAACAAACTATGAAGTTACTTTTAACCCGGTTCAGTATCCGTTACCCCTGGTTGATAGTCATCCTGGTGCTGCTGGCGCTCGGGCTGTTTGGCAGTCAGTTCCCCAAGGTGAACTTCGACAACGACCCTGAAAACATGCTGGCGGCAGACGAGCCGGTGCGCGTGTTTCACCACGAGATTAAGAAACGCTTCGCGCTCTACGACTTTGTCATCGTCGGGATCAGTAACGAAAAAGACCCGGACGGCATCTTCAACGTGAAGACCCTCGACCGGATTTACGATCTGACCTATGCCCTGACCCGCCTGCAGAGGGAGCCGGACGGCCTGCCGCAGATCGCCTGGCCGGGCAAAAACGGAGCTCCGGAGCAGCGGGTCAGCCTCGATCTGACGCCGAAAAGCAGCTGGCAACGTATCCTGAACACAGCCTTTTCCGTTGATCCGAACCGCCTCTTCACCGAAAACGGCGAGAGCGCCATCATCACCCGCGAGATCATCAGCCCGAGCCTGGTCGACAATCTCAAGCAGGCTGAGCTCGGCTCGCTGAAGCTCGAATACCTGATGGAGCATCCACCGCAAACCCGGGCGGAGGCGCTACAGATCCGCGATGACGCCATGGGCAACCCGCTCTATTACGGGACACTGGTCGCCGAAGACGGCAAGGCGATCTGCCTCTATCTGCCGATCGTCGCCAAGACCTTCAGCTACAACGTTGCCAACCTGGTGCGCAAGCTGACCGCCAACTGGGACGGCGCCGACGAGGTGCATATCACCGGGCTGCCGGTCGCCGAGGATACCTTCGGCGTCGAGATGCTGGTGCAGATGGCGACCTCGGCTCCCTTGGCGATGCTGGCGATTTTTTTGCTGCTGCTCTTCTTCTTCCGCCGGCTGACCATCGTCATTGCGCCGATGCTGGTCGCCATCGGCAGCGTGGTCTGTACCATGGGGTTGTTGATCGGCCTCGGCTACGACGTGCACATCATGAGTTCGATGATCGCCATCTTCCTGATGCCGATCGCGGTCGCCGATTCGGTGCATCTGCTGAGCGAGTTTTACGACAGCTACCACCGCTTCGGCGACAAGCGCGAGACGCTGCTGCATGTGATCAGGCAGTTGTTCATGCCGATGCTCTACACCTCGCTGACCACCATGGCCGGTTTCGGCTCGCTGATCTTCACGCCGATCCCGCCGGTGAAGATCTTCGGCGCCCACATCGCCTTCGGGGTCGGCCTCGCCTGGCTGCTGACCATGACCCTGGTCCCCGCCTACGTGATGCTGGCGATTCCGGAGAAATCGCTGCAGAAGCTGCAGGTCAGCCGCGAAACCGGTGAGCACCACGGGCCGCTGGCCCGCTTCCTCGAGGCGCTCGGGCACTTCAGCGTACGGCGCTGGCGGCTGATCCTGGTTGCCACCCTGGCGTCGCTGGTGGTCGCCGCGGTCGGCATCAGCCGGATCCAGGTCAACGATAACCCGGTCAAGTGGTTTACCGCCGATCACGATATCCGCAAGGCCGACGCGCTGCTCAATCAGCATTTCGGCGGCACCTACACCGCCTATCTGACCCTGGCCGGCGAAGGGACGGCGCAGCCCGGAGCGCAACAGCTTATCGACGCGCTGCGGGCACGGCTCAAGGATGAAGCAGCCAGCTCGAGTGCCGCGGCGGAGCTATTCGACAGGCTCAATGGGCTGAATCCGGCGCTTGCCGAAACCGAGCTGTTCGACCAGCTGCAGCAGCTGGCGAACTCAATCGACGGGCCGCAGCGTTCGGGGTGGCAAACCCTCGGCGACGAGGTCAACTATCTCGATCCGGCCGGGTTGACCCTCGCCTCCCTGACTGAACAGCTCAAGCAGAATCCGGTGGTTGACCAGCAGCTGGTCGCCCGCTTGTTGATGGGGTTGGCGGCCCGTCCGGAGCTGCAGGGCGAAGCGCTGCTCGATGCCGCGCTGAACCGGGTCGATCAGGTTCAGCAGGCGACCCTGGCCAACCTGGTCAACGGCGTGCAGACCGACTTAACCGCGCCGCTGTTCAAGCGACCCGAGGTGCTGCGCTACCTGGCCAAACTGCAGGCCGCCCTGGCGGTCGATCCGATGGTCGGCAAGAGCAGCTCGGTGGTTGATGCCCTGGAGAAGGGGGCCTACGAGCTGCAGTACCGGGCAGACCAGTCGGAGCAGCAGAATCGCGGCCGCTTCGCGGTGCCGGCGACGGTGCCGGCGGTTGCCCAGGTCTACACCCAGCTCGAAGGGATGAAGAAGAAGGACGCGCTGTTCCACCTGGTGACCCGCGATTACCAGCAGGCCAACGTCTGGGTACAACTGAAAAGCGGCGACAACAAGGACATGGAATCGGTGGTCGCCGATACCGAGCAGTTCTTCGTCGACAACCCGCCGCCGGTGCCGCTGCAGCACGCCTGGGCCGGCCTGACCTATCTCAACGTCGTTTGGCAGGACAAGATGGTCAACGGCATGCTCTGGTCGCTGGCGAGCTCCTTTGTCGTCGTGCTGATGATGATGGTGGTCCTGTTCCGTTCCCTCTGGTTCGGACTGCTGGCGATGTTGCCGCTCTCTGTTACCATTACCCTGATCTACGGTTTGATCGGTCTGGCCGGCAAGGACTACGACATGCCGGTGGCGGTCCTTTCGGCGATGACCCTCGGCCTGAGTGTCGACTTCGCCATCCACTTCCTGGAGAGGGCCCGTCAGCTGCAAAGCGAGTCCGGCAGTTGGTTCGCCGCCGCCCAGGAGATGTTCAAGGAGCCGGCGATGGCGATCAGCCGCAACGCAATCATCATCTCCATCGGCTTCACCCCGCTGCTGGTGGCGCCACTGGTTCCCTACAAAACCGTCGGCTTTTTCCTGGCGACGATCATGGCGGTCTCCTGGCTGGCGACCCTGTTTCTGCTGCCGGCCATGCTGACCCTGCTGCGCAGCCGGCTGTTCCCCGGAGAGTCCGGAGCGCTGTCGGCGGAAGGAGACGAATCATGAACAAACTCAGCCTGCTGCTTTGTCTGGCCCTGCTCTGGGCCGCTCCGGCCCTGGCCGACGACCATGCGCTGGAGATCGTGAAGAAGGCCAACCAGGCCTCCTACTACGCCGGGAAGGACGGCCGGGCCGATGTGGAGATGACCCTCACCGACGCCTCCGGCGGCATCCGCAAGCGGAGCTTCACCATCCTGCGCATGAACGTCGGTGGCAAGGACCAGAAGTTCTACGTCTACTTTCGCGAGCCGGCCGACGTGAGCAAGATGGCCTACCTGGTCTGGAAACATGTCGGTGGTGACGATGATCGCTGGCTCTGGCTGCCGGCCCTCAACCTGAAAAAACGCATCGCCCCAGGTGACAAGCGGACCAGCTTCGTCGGCTCCGACTTCTTCTACGAGGACGTCTCCGGACGTGGCGTGGAGGAAGATACCCACACGCTACTGGAGACCACCGACGATTTCTACCTGATCGAGAACAAGCCGAATGATCCCGCCTCGGTGGAGTTCTCCTCTTACCAGGTCTGGATTGACAGGCAGAGCTACCTGCCGTTGAAGGCGAAATATTTCGACAAGACCGGCGAACTCTACCGGCAGGTCGAGGCGACCAGAATCGAGACGATTCAGGGCTACCCGACGGTCGTCGAGGCGGTCGCCTCGGATCTCAAGGCCGGCACCAAAACCACCAACAGTTTCAGCAAGGTTGCCTACGATGTCGGTTTGAAAGAACAGATTTTTACCGAACGCTTTTTACGCCGACCGCCTCGTGAAGTGAGCGGACGTTAGGCCCCGAGATGTTCAATTTCAAGCGCAAGATGCAGCTGGTGACATTGCTCTTGGTCCTGGCCGGACCGTTTCCGGCTGCCGCAGATCTGGGTGGGTTTCTCGACCTGCGCGGCGGCCTGCGCGTGCAGGAGCCGGTTGCCGAGCGCGACGTCAGCCTGCTTGAGGGCCGTCTGCAGCTCGAGGCGGATCACGCGACCGATTTGGCGGCCCTGCAGTTACGGGTCGACCTGGTTGGTGACGCGGTCAACTCCGGCGAAGCTCTCGATCCGGAAGCTGGCAAGGGGATTCTGGATCTGCGCGAGGCCTATGCCCTGTTTGCCCCCCATGAGCTGATCGACCTGAAAATCGGCCGGCAGATCCTGACCTGGGGGACGGGTGACCTGCTGTTTGTCAACGACCTGTTCCCCAAGGACTGGCAGGCTTTTTTTATCGGCCGGGATGTCGAGTATCTGAAGGCTCCGTCAGATGCAGTGCTGCTCAGCTTCTTCCCGGAGTGGGGAACGCTCGACATCGCCTATACGCCGAGCTTTGATGCCGATCGTTACATCAGCGGCGAGCGGCTCTCCTATTTCAACCCGCAAGCCGGCCGGGTGGTCGGCCGCGACCGGCAGCTGGCCGTGGCCCAGCCGAATCGCTGGTTTCAGGATGACGAGCTGGCGCTGCGTTTCTCGCGCAACCTGGCCGGGGTAGAACTGGCGGTTTACGGCTATGTCGGTTACTGGAAAAGCCCGGCCGGCTTCGATAGCGCCAGCGGTCGGGCGATTTTCCCGCATTTGTCGGTCTACGGGGCCAGTGCCCGGGGGATCCTGGCGGAAGGTGTCGCCAATCTGGAGCTGGCCTGGTACGACTCACGGGACGACTCAGCTGGCTCCGATCCGCTGGTGCCGAACAGCGAGCAGCGCCTGCTGGTCGGTTACGAACGGGAGTTGGCCAGTGAGCTGACCGGCAGCGTCCAGTACTACCTGGAGCATATGCTGGACTATTCTGCCTACCAGCACAGCTTGCCGGCCGGGATGGCGGTCAAAGACGAAAACCGCCAGGTGCTGACGCTCCGCCTGACCAAGCTGCTGATGAACCAGACCTTGACCCTGTCGCTGTTCGGCTATTGGTCCCCCACCGACCAGGACAGTTACCTGCGACCCAACCTTGCCTACAAGGTCAGTGACGATTGGCTGGTGACGGCCGGTGCCAACCTGTTTGCCGGTCCGAGAGAAGCCTTTTTCGGGCAATTCACCGATAATTCCAATCTCTACGTCGGGGCCCGTTACAGTTTTTAACTTTTCCCTGGGAGCTGAAAATGACCATCAATCGTTACCTGAGACTGATCGCCGGATTCTTTGTCATGTTGAGCGTGGCTCTTGCGGTTCTGCATTCACCCAACTGGCTGTATTTCACGGCGTTTGTCGGTCTGAATCTTTTTCAGAGCGCGTTTACCAACTGGTGTCCGATGATCACCATCCTGCAGAAACTCGGTGTGCGCGAGGGGTGACCCGGTCGGCGGGTGCCTGCTGGAAGCCAAAATCCAACCAACAATAATAGCTCCAGCTTGCTATGCATGAAAAAGCGTGTCGACTCAAGCCACGGTTGATTGACGAGAAGTCGGTTGCGGCGGCAGGGAGTTGTTTGATCCGGGACAGAACGGTGCCCAGCCGGTATTTCTGGCCACCTCCGGGAGCGATGATCCGGGGCTACTCGCGGCCTGTGAATCCTATGGTGACGGCATCGGTGGATGGGAGGGTGCGCTGCCATTTCCGGCGGGGTGCCGGCGTTAAGCCTGTGCGGCAAGAAATAATGTGCCGGCGAACTGTTTGACCGCTTCAAGGCCCGGCACAAGCTGACCTGCTGCAAGGGTTATCAGCCCCCTACACGTGGTTAAGTTGCGACCCTTCTTGAGCAAGTAAATGCCAGTTTTTTACGGAAAGATTTCAGACCACTACCCGGATTTTTTCTTCAAGCGCCCTAGCTAGCTGGTCGGCACAACTGGTCCCGTTACGGCAGGTGATGCCGCGCAACAGCTGAGTCACTTCGCTGACCGGACGTCCCTGGACCAGTCGTGATATCCCTTCCAGGTTGCCACGGCAGCCACCGACGAAACGGACCGACTTCAGCTGTTGTTGATCGATTTCAACATCGATGAACTGGGCACAGGTCCCGTTTGTTTTATAAGTAAATTCCATGTTTACCCCAACCCCGTACGATCTTGAGCGCTTTTGCGAAAATGCCATATTGCCAGGGTCGGCGCAAGTTAAATCTATATATTTGGATGTCTATGAGGTCTTTTTGAAGTTTGCTGCCAGGTCGCGCAGCCGGTCCGCCAGGGTTTCAAGGCTGGCGATCGTCTCGAGGGTGGTTTTGGCCCGCTCGGCGTTTTTACGCAAGCGCTGTTCTGATGACGAGAAATGGTCGAAGACATCCTGGGCAGTTTCCTGCTGCAGTCCGGTCGCCTGCTGAATCGAGAGAACCTGTTTTTCCCGCTCCATGATGCCGCGATTGAATTCCCGGTTGGCCTGCACCTGCTCCTCCATGCCGCGGGCAATCTGGTCCGAGGCGTTCTTCATCTGGGAGACACCTTCCTGGATTCGTGAGATGGCAGCCTGCTGTTCCTGGATAGCACGGGCGATCGCCTTGACCGAGCGGAGGCTCTGGCCGGCATCGTCGATCAGGGTCCGGGCACGTTCGCCCTGGGCGCCGGTAATCTGCACAATCCCTTCAGAGGCGTCAACAGCTGCGTTGGCACTGTGGACAATTTTCCCCAGCGCCTCGCCGGCCGACAGTGAGAGCTGCTTGCCCTTTTCGATCTTTTCCCCGGTCGCGATGACGGCCGTGGTGACCTCGCGGGTTTCCCCACCGATGTTCTGGACGATTTTCTGAATATCCTGAGCGCTGGTGGTGGTCCGGTCGGCAAGATCGCGGATCTCTTCGGCGACAACCGAAAAGCCTTTGCCTTCTTCACCGGCCTTGGCAGCGATAATGGCGGCATTAAAGGCCAGGAGTTCAGTATCCGAGACCAGCTCACGAATGACCTCGATAATCTTGGCGACTTCCCGGGTTTGACCGGAGAGCCGTTCCATCGCGGCCATGGCTTTTTGACTTTCATCTTCGATCAGGCTCATTTCCTCGATGGATCGCTGGACCACGCTCAAGCCGTTTTCTGCATCTTTTTTAACGGTCTCTGCTGTATGGGCGCTGGCTTGGGCTCCGGTCCGGATTTTTTGCAAGGCCTCGCCGGTGGCATCGAGGTCCTGAGCGGTTCCTTCCACGGAACGGGCAATTTCGTCGGCCTGTGAGGAGACCTCGACAACGCTGGATGCCAGTTCGTCAACGCTGGAGGTGGTTTCAAGGAATTTGGCGGTCGAATGATCCATGGCTGCGGCCATCTCCTCGAGGGACGCGGATAGTTCGCGCGACATGGAAGCCTCGTCCTGCGAACGTTCAGAGAGCCGCTCAACCAGCTGCAGGACCTCCTGTTGCTTGGTTTCCATCAACTCGACTTCTTTGCGGGTTTTCACGGCAGCCTCGAGGCCGTCATGGGCCCGGTCGGATAGAAAGCGGCTGCCTTCGGCCAGAGACCGGTAGAGAGGAACAAAGTTGTCAATCGTCAGCAGCAGCTCATGAATGAATGACTCGACCTGGTTGACCGAGGTTTCAACTGCCAGATTCAGAGCTTCGACGCTTCCTTCTTCAATTTCAATGGCGCCGGTCAGCGGCTGCATGACCCGCAGTTGTTCCTTGAGCTGCTTTTTCAGGGTGATGCGAACGAAGAAGAACATGGCCGCACCGACCCCGTAGCCCATAATGATGCAGCTAAAAATGAATGGAAGAGTGGTCGCGACCGGACCAATGATCGGGCCCACGGCAAAGGGAAAGATCAGACCCGCCAGAACGCCGACGGTGTGGGTAAAGTAGAAAACCTTCTGCACATAGGAAAGCTTTTTAATCGGGGTTCCGGACATGCAGCACTCCAGCGAAGAGACGTGAGTGAAAAATAATTTCGTTAGCAAATACCACAGTTTATCTCGATGGGCAAGAAATAAGCGGAGATGATTCTCAATCCAACGGCGCTGTGCTAGGATGCGCGCATGGTGTTATGCGATACTCATATCCACCTGCTGGCGCCTGAATGGCGATCTCCGCTAGCCGAGCGGATTGAGTCAGCCCGGCAGCAGGGTATCGGGCTGTTGCTGCAACCGGGGGTCCGAATGTCGGACTGGCCGGAGCTGTTATCCCTGGCTGAACAAAGCGCCGAGGTCTACGCCGCGCCCGGGGTGCATCCACTCTATGCCGAGGATTGGAGTACTGCCTGCACCGCAGAACTGCAGGCACTCTGTGCTCACCCGAAAGTACTGGCGATTGGCGAGGTCGGGCTTGACGCTGCGCTGGAGGTTGACCAGGTCAGCCAGCACCAGGTCTTTACTGCCCAGGTCGCCATAGCCTGCGACGCGGGGCTGCCGTTGCTGATCCACTGCCGCAGGCGCACCGCCGAGGTGCTCAGGGTTTTGCAGGAATTCGCGACCCGGTTGCACGGAGGTGTCTGGCACGGCTTCTCTGGCAGCAGCGAAACGGCGCAACGGATCATTGCGCAGGGTTTTGCGCTCGGCATCGGACCGGTGTTGCTGCGCGAGAACGTACGGAAATTACCGGATGCCCTCAAGGGGATTCCAGACCACATGCTGGTCCTTGAAACCGATGCGCCCGATATGGCCGCGGGTCCGGAAACCCTGATGATGGTGGCCCGACGTCTGGCGGCTCTGCGCGGCTGGACGCTGGAAGAATGCGCCCGGACAACCACGGCGAATGCCCACAGAATTTTTCGAATTGGAGATAAGCCAGGTGAGTGAACACAGGTTCAGCCGTATGCAGCTGCTGGTCGGCACAGACGGCTTGGGAAAACTGAAAAATGCCCGCGTGGCAATCTTCGGCATCGGCGGGGTTGGTAGCTACGCTGCCGAAGCCCTGGCCAGGGCCGGTGTTGGCAGCCTGACCCTGGTTGATTTTGACGAGATCTGCGTGACCAACATCAACCGGCAGATTCATGCCTTGACCAACACCATCGGGCAAAAAAAGGTCGATGCCATGGCCGAGCGCTGCCGGCAGATCAACCCGGCAGCCGAGCTCATCCCGCAACACCGGTTTTACGAGGCATCAGCCAGCGACGAACTGCTCGGTCCGGGTTTTGACTATGTCCTCGACTGTATCGATCATATCACCGCCAAACTGCATCTGATCGAGAGCTGTGTCGCCAGCGGGCTGCCGGTAATCTCCTCGATGGGGGCGGCCAACAAGGTTGACCCGACCCTGATCGGTGTGACAGATATCAGCAAAACCGAAAAGTGTCGCTTGGCCCGGATCATCCGCCGCGAGTTGCGCAAGCGCGGCATCACCCGCGGCGTCCAGGTCGTCTACTCGACGGAAGAATTTCGACCCTTGAGCGATGAAACAGCGATCTGTGCCGAGAACTGCGTCTGCCCCAACCGGGAAGAACAACGCTGGAGCTGTGAAGACCGCCGGGTGATTCTCGGCAGTTCCTCTTATATTCCGCCGATCTTCGGCCTGACCATGGCGGGTGAGGTGATTCGTTACCTCGCCGGGCTTTAAGCGAGTCAGTTTATGGATCCCTATCTCTGGCAACTTCCCCTGCTCTTCGCGGTCGGCGCCTTGGCCGGCGTACTCAACGTCTTGGCCGGCGGTGGCTCGCTGTTGACTCTGCCGCTGCTGATTTTCCTCGGGCTCCCCTCGGCCATGGCCAATGGCACCAACCGGGTGGCGATCTTTGCCCAGAATGTCTTCGCCATCGGCAGTTTTAAAAAGCGCGGGGTGTTTCCGCTCAAGCTGGCCCTGCTCTGTACCCTGCCGGCGCTGGCCGGCAGTTGGCTCGGTGCCAACTTGGCGGTCAGCATGGACGACCAGCTCTTCAAGCGGGTGCTGGCGCTGGTGATGATCGGGGTGATGATCTTTACGGCGCTCGACCCGATGAAGAAACTGCGGCTCGAAGAGCGGGCGATCACCCGGCTGCGCGGCAGCATGATCCTGCTCTCGTTCTTTGTTGTCGGTATTTACGGCGGCTTTGTCCAGGCCGGGGTCGGATTTCTGATCATCACCGCGCTGCTGGTGCATGGACTTGACCTGGTGCGGATAAACGCGATCAAGGTGATCGTGGTCTTTTTCTATACCTTTATCGCCCTCGGCGTGTTCATCTATCACGGCCAGATCGACTGGGCGCTCGGCATCGCCCTGGCGGCCGGCAACTCCCTCGGTGGCTGGATCGGCCCGAAACTGGCGGTTGCCAAGGGGCATGACTGGATAAAAAAAGTGGTGACCGTTACGGTGCTGATCTTCTCCCTGAAGTTGCTGCTTGCCCCGTAACCCTGGCGAATGTGGATATCCGCACCCGCAGCTCGTGTTTCCCTCCCCCAAACTGTGCTTAAACTGTCGTAGTGGCTAAGCCCTCGTCAAGCTACCTTGGTAGTCGCTACCCTCGCGACGGAAAGGAACCGCCATGACCGCACAGTCGATCCGAAACTTCAAGCCACTTCAGCAGGCACAGTCTCACTGGGAACAAGCCATGGCCTACGCACCCGACTGTTTCCGGCACCTGCAGCTTGCCTCCGGCGAGCCGCTCTGGCGGGAGGGGGATCCGGCCAATTCGGCGGGACTGGTTTTGAGTGGCAAACTCAGCCTGAAAAAACAGCTGCAGAACTCCAACAGTCAGCTGGTCATGGGGGTTTGTGGCGTCAATTGTATTCTTGGGGAGGCGGGGTTGCTGGAAGGGCGGATGCGCGAAGAGTCTGCGGTTGCCTTGGAGCCCAGCCTGGTTGCCATGATCAGCCGTGATGACTTTCTGCGGCTGTCAATCTATCATGCCGATATCGCCCAGGAATTTATGCTGGAGATGCTGGGTTCCCTGCAGGACCGCCTGGTTGGTGCTGTCTCCCGGCTGACGACGATCTTTTAACGTCAGGTGACCCGTTGCAGAGCATACGTGATCAGCGTTGCGGCACCAGGGTCGACAGCAGAAGCAGCAGGGTCGAGCAGAGGACGATGGAAGGGCCGGCCGGCGTATCCCAACGCATGGACGCCCAGAGCCCGCCGGCGACCGACAACGAGCCGACCAACCCGGCGGCACAGGCCATGCTTTCCGGGGTGCGGGCAAATTTCCGTGCCGTTGCGGCCGGGATAATAAACAGGCTGGTGACCAGCACCAGGCCGACGATCTTCATCATCAGGGCGACGATCAGCGCCATCAGGGCGAGAAACACCAGCTGGACCCGCTCGACGGCAACCCCCTCAACCCGGGCCAGGTCTTCATGCAGGGTAATGGCCAGCAGCGGCCTCCAGAACAGCATTAACAGGCCCAGGCAGGCCCCGCCGCCGCCGAAAATCCAGATAATGTCGCTACGGCTGATCGCCAGAATGTCGCCAAACAGGTAGCCGACCAGGTCAAAACGGATATCCTCCATAAAGGCCAGTAAAACCATCCCAAGCGAGAGGCTGGCATGGGAGAGGATCCCCAGTGCCGTGTCGCCCGGCAACTTGCGGCGCCGCTGCATGAGGTGCAGCGCCAGGGCGATCAGCAGGCCGACCGCGACCACCCCCAGGGTCAGGTTGATATGCAGCAGAAAGCCGCAGGCGATCCCGAGCATCGCCGAGTGGGCCAGGGTGTCGCCAAAATAGGCCATCCGCCGCCAGACGACAAACGAGCCGAACGGCCCCGCCACCAGCGCCACGCCGATCCCTCCCACCAATGCCCGCAAGAAAAAATCATCCATTCTCAGCTGTGGTCTCCATGGTGGCACTGTTCATGCCGGTGCTCCTGATCGTGGCTGTAGATCGCCAGGTTCTGCACGGCAGCCGCACCGAACATTTTGAGAAACTCAGGGTTGCGGGTCACTGATTCGGGATTGCCGGTACAGCAGATGTGCCGGTTGAGGCAGATGACCCGGTCGGTCGAGGCCATCACTAGGTGCAGGTCGTGTGAGACCATCAGGATTGCACAGCCACGCGTCTCACGAATCCGGGTCAGCAGCTTGAAGATTTCCACCTGGCCATGGACATCGACCCCCTGGACCGGTTCATCCAGAACCAGCAGGTTCGGATCACGCAGCAGTGCCCGGGCCAGCAGGACCCGTTGGAACTCCCCTCCGGAAAGCGTTTGCAGAGGAGCCTCGAACAGGGCCTCCGCGCCGACTTCCGCCAGAACCGGCAGGATGTCACGCTGATGGGCCTTGTCGGCCAAGAGCAAAAAGCGCTTTACGCTGATCGGAAAAGCCATGTCGAGTGGCATACGCTGGGGCATATAGCCAACACAGAGGTCGGCCGGGCGGACGACTTCGCCGCGATCGGGTTTCTGCAGGCCGAGTATCACTCGCAGGAACGTGGTCTTGCCAGCGCCGTTCGGTCCGATCAGGGTGACGATTTCACCTGGGTGGATCGTCAGCTCGACGCCCTGCAAAACCGGCTTGTGCTGCAGCTTCAGGTCAATGTTCCGTGCGGTCACCAACGGATGTTGACTCATCATCTCTCCTGGCATCCCGGGCAGAGCCCATGAACTTCGACAATCAGGGAACTGACTTGAAAGCCGACCGCCTCTGTGCAGCGGGCAATTGCGGTATTCACCGAGGTTGCGTTCAATTCGACCAGGGATTGGCAGCGGTTGCAGATCAGGAACGGACCGTGCTGTGCATCACCCGGACAGGCACAGCCGATGTAGGCATTCAGGGTCGCCAGGCGGTGGACCAGGCCGGCCTGCTGTAAGAAATTGAGGGCCCGATAAATGGTTGGCGGCTTGGCCTGGCTGCCCAGCCGTAACTGCTCAAGCAACTGGTAGGCGCCGACCGGGCGGTGGTTCTCCCAGACCAGTCGCAGCACCTCGCGGCGCAGGGGAGTCAGGCGGATCCCCTTGTTGCGGCAGATCTGCTCGGCCAGCCCCAGGGCGGTCTCGATACAGGCGGCATGATTATGATTGTCGAATTGCTCGAATTGATTGGTCGGTTTTTCCATCCGCGCTCCTTGAATGTTATGTTATATTATAACAATAAATTGTCAATTCTTTCAGGAGATCATCGTGATGAAAAAGCCTTTGCTCCTGCCGGTCGGTTTATTGCTTTCACTTTGGCTGCTTGCACCCGCTGCCGCGGTTGCTGCACCGCGGGTCCTGGTCAGTTTATTGCCGCTGCATTCGCTGGTTGCCTCGGTCATGCAGGGGGTTGGAGTCCCCGAGCTGCTCCTGACCGGGAGCGCTTCGCCGCACAGTTTTGCGCTGCGTCCAACGCAACTCCGTTCGCTGCAACAGGCCGAGTTGCTGGTCTGGGTCGGTCCGGAACTGGAAACCTTTCTGGCCCGCAGTGTGGCAGAACTCAAGCCTGCAGTGACAGTGCTGACCCTTGCCGATCACCCGGAACTTAACTGGCTTGCGGCCCGTTCGGGCGGGCTGCAGGAGGCGGCAGGACACCACGATGAAAATCATTCAGCTCGGCATGTGCATGGAAATCGGGATTTACATTTTTGGCTGTCACCGAGTCGTGCGCAGACTCTGGCGGAAATCGTCTTCCGGGAGTTGTCCCGGCTCGATCCCGACAACGCTGCGAGCTACCAGGCCAACCTGCAACGCCTCAAGGAGGAGTTGAACGAATTGAAAAGGAGCCTGAAGGGAAAATTGGCAGGCGTCAGGGACAAGCCATACGTGGTGTTTCACGATGCCTACCGCTATTTTGAAGAGGAATTCCAGGTTTCACCGGCAGCCATTGTCGCCGTCAATCCGGAACGACCGCCGGGAGCCCGGCGAATCGGCGAGATCAGGGCCGAGATTATCAGGTCCGGGATCAGGTGTGTTTTCAGCGAACCGCAGTTCGAGCCGCGACTGGTCAGGGTGCTGATCGAAGGGACTGCAGCCCGCAGTGGAACTCTTGACCCGCTAGGAGCCGAGCTGGCGCCCGGCCCCGCAGCCTATGAGCAGCTGCTGGAGAATCTCGGCCGCAACATTACCGCCTGCCTCGCCCAGCCCTGAAAAAGCAAAGCCCCCGGTCAACGGGGGCTCTCAAAGTCACAACAGACAGAGTTTATTCGTGAGGCGCCATAAATTCATAGCCGCAGGCGGGACACTTAACCTTGGCACCTTGAGCACCTTTGGTCGTCGCACAGGCAGTCAAAGAGACGCTGAGCATTGCGAACAGAATCAGATATGCGAGTTTTTTCATGGCGAACTCCTTCATTGGTTAATTGACAGGTGACCATCACCCTTTATGTTTAATGCAAGTATACAAATCATGCCCATTTTTTTCTACCAGCTAAAGTGAAGAATTTCAATTCTTTACCAAAACTTTATCAACGCCTGAAGGGAGTTTTCTCCAGATCGGACCCGGAAAAACAACTACGGTATATCTCTTGGTTTAGTGCCGTGAACTTAACAAACAATCCCGATATCAGTTAAAATGATCACTCATATATGCTAGATCCGCGATCGGGGCAGTAACTTTTCTCTGTCAGGAGACAACCCTGATCCGCTCATCTTCATAGGGGCTAACGACAAAGTCATGACAAAGAAAATTATACTGGCACTGTCCGGAATACTGATTATTGCCGGTTCACTGGCCGGGATCAAGGTCTTGCAGATCCGGACCATGATGTCGACCGGCAGTGAATTCAAAATGCCTCCGACGACAGTGAACACGGTGGTCGCGATGCGCGACAACTGGGCTGCGACGTTACGCTCGGTCGGCAGTCTCAGTGCGGTCCAGGGGGTCACGGTCGCCGCAGAACTAGCCGGCAAAATAACCCGCATCGCTTTTCAGGCCGGCAGCGATGTGCAAGCCGGAGATCTGCTGGTCCAGCAGGATGTCTCAACTGAACAGGCGCAGCTGCCGGGAGCCGAGGCCGAGGTCGAATTGACCCGGCTCAACCTGGAACGGATTAGCGACCTGCTGGCGAAGCAGTATATCTCCCAGGCCGAGTACGATGCCGCCGCGGCGGCTTTCCGGCAGGCTCAGGCCGCGGTTGAGCGGATCAAGGCAGATATCGCCAAGAAGACGATTCGGGCGCCGTTTTCCGGAAAACTCGGCATCCGGCTGGTCAATCTTGGCCAGATCCTTGACCCTGGGCAGGAGATAGTTTCCCTGCAGGCGCTCAACCCGTTGTTTGTCGAATTCCTGTTGCCGCAACAGCGGCTGGCAGAGGTCAAAACCGGCATGTCGGTCCGCTTAACCGGTGA
>DATFMT010000128.1:0-4826 GCA_035266745.1 Geothermobacteraceae bacterium
CTGGCCTTTTATGCTCTGCAGGCTCTGCCGGTCAACTATTCCGGGATTTTGCTGATCCTGCTCGGGGTGATCCTGTTTCTGCTCGAAGTCAAGGTCGTCTCTTACGGAATGTTATCAGTGGGAGGGCTGGTCGCCCTGGCCCTGGGATCACTGATGTTGATCCGCACCAATGATCCGGTCATGACCATCTCGACCACTGTCATCGCCGCAACTGTCAGCGGCTTTGCCAGTCTGGTGTTTCTGGTTCTGTTCTTCGTTGTTCGAACGCAAAAAACCGCTTTCCATTCCGGCGCCGAAGCCATGGTCGGGGCCGAAGGGGAGGTGGTTTCGGTTGAAAATGACCAGTGCCGGGTTTTCGTTCGTGGTGAGTACTGGTATGCAACCAGTCGTGATCCCCTGGAACCGAACATGCGTATCCGGGTTGTCGAATTGAAATCCGGGATCCGCCTTGCCGTTGAGCCTGTTACCGCTTTGCGAGACGATAATAAACCTCCAGCAGAAGGAGCTGAATCATGATTTCCATCGAGCTCATCGCCCTGGTTTTGGCTGTGTTGTTTGTCGTCGTCCTGATCTCCAGCTCGATCCGTATTCTGATCGAATATGAACGGGGGGTTGTCTTTCGTCTCGGTCGCTTTGCCGGGGTCAAAGGACCAGGGTTGCGTTTCATCATTCCGCTGGTCGACCGGCTGATCAAGGTGAGCCTGAGGACCGTGGCGATGGATGTTCCG
Organism: Geothermobacteraceae bacterium; assembly: GCA_035266745.1. Taxonomy (GTDB): domain Bacteria; phylum Desulfobacterota; class Desulfuromonadia; order Desulfuromonadales; family Geothermobacteraceae; genus DATFMT01. The sequence goes on from DATFMT010000128.1 coordinate 729, forward strand.
CCGCAGGATATTATCACCAAGGACAACGTTTCGGTGAAAGTCAATGCGGTGCTGTATTTCCGGGTGGTCGAAGCGGACAAGGCCTTGATTGAAATCGAAAACTTCAATTATGCAACCAGCCAGCTGGCGCAAACGACCTTGCGCAGTGTCCTGGGCCAGTCTGAACTGGACGACCTGCTGGCTCATCGCGACAAGATCAACCAGGAGTTGCAGAAGATTCTTGATCGGCAGACTGACGCCTGGGGGGTCAAGGTCTCCAACGTCGAGGTCAAGCACATCGACCTGCCGGTCGAGATGCAACGGGCCATGGCCCGCCAAGCCGAGGCGGAGCGTGAGCGGCGGTCGAAAGTTATTCACGCTGAAGGAGAGTTCCAGGCCTCGCAGAAGCTGGCCGATGCGGCACGGGTTATTTCGAGTGAGCAGGGTGCCCTGCAACTGCGCTTCTTGCAGACCTTGACCGAGATCGCGACCGAGAAGAATTCGACCATCCTGTTTCCGTTGCCGATGGAATTGATCAAGCCGTTTATGCGCGGCAAAACCGATGGTGATTGAATTGCCCGTTAAGTTTCACTTATTTCGCATATTTCGAGATATGGAATGTAATTTCGCTATGTGTGAATACCTGTGAAAAAGGGTAATAAAACCTTATTGATATCAACTGGTTAGCTAATCAAACAGTTTTTTAGCTTGACACGCTATGCCCCCTTTGATTAGATGGCGGCTGGTTTACAGGGCTACCTAAGTTACTATTTTTACAGTAAAATTAAAGTTTTGCTAAAAAATATTCACTCAAGTTTCTGTTTTATTTTAGCCAAATAATAATTCTGCTCTTTGGGGAAAGAGTCTTCTGGAGGAGGTTTCATGGCAGTTAAAAAGTTCAAGAAAATCATGGCGGCTAACCGGGGCGAGATCGCGATCCGCATTTTCCGCGCCTGTACCGAGCTGGGGATCAACACCGTGGCGATCTACTCGGAACAGGACCGGCTGTCGCTGCATCGCTACAAGGCCGACGAAGCCTACCTGATCGGCAAGGGAAAGGGGCCGATCGACGCCTACCTCTCCATCGACGAGATCATCGACCTGGCGCGTAAGAAGAATGTCGACGCCATTCATCCCGGCTACGGCTTTCTCTCCGAGAACGCCGACTTTGCCGAGGCCTGCGAGCGGGCCGGCATCGCCTTTATCGGACCGACCCCGGAGATTATGCGCAGCCTCGGCGACAAGGTTGCCGGCCGCGAGGTCGCTGTCGCCGCCGAAGTTCCGGTGGTGCCCGGCACGCCGAAGCCGATCCAGACCGAGGAAGAGGCGCTGATCTTCGCCAAAGCGGCCGGCTACCCGATCATCGTCAAGGCTTCGGCCGGCGGCGGCGGGCGGGGGATGCGGGTGGCGCAGAACCAGAAAGAGCTGCTCGAAGGCCTGAAAAGCGCCGCCTCCGAGGCCCAGGCGGCTTTCGGAAACGCAGCGATCTTCCTTGAGAAGTACATCGAGAACCCGAAGCACGTCGAAGTGCAGATCCTCGGTGACCAGCATGGTAACTTGGTGCACTTCTACGAGCGCGACTGCTCAATTCAGCGCCGTCACCAGAAGGTCATCGAGATCGCCCCGTCGCTCTATCTGACCAGCAAGAAACGCAAGGAACTGTGCGACTACGCGCTCAAGATTGCCGGCGCGGTCAATTATCGCAACGCCGGGACCATCGAGTTTTTGATGGATAAGCAGGGAAATTTCTACTTCATCGAGGTCAACCCGCGCATCCAGGTTGAGCACACTGTCACCGAGCTGGTGACCATGCGCAACCTGGTCCAGGCGCAGATCCGCATCGCCGAGGGGTACAAGCTCTCCGATCCGGAAATCTCCATCAAGAGCCAGAAGGATATCGAACTGCGCGGCTACGCGATTCAGTGCCGGATTACTACCGAGGACCCGGCCAACAGCTTCGCTCCCGACTTCGGCACCATCAAGGCCTACCGGACCGCCGCCGGCTTCGGTGTGCGGCTCGACGCCGCGGCCGGTTACGCTGGAGCGACCATCACTCCGCACTACGATTCGCTGCTGGTCAAGATCTCGACCTGGGGGCTGACCTTCAGCGATGCCGCGCGGACCATGGACCGCGCCCTGCAGGAGTTCCGCATCCGCGGCGTCAAGACCAACATCGGCTTTTTGGAGAAGGTCATCACCCACCCGGTCTTCCTCGAGGGCAAGTGCGACACCTCGTTTCTCGATCAGCACCCGGAAGTTTTCCAGTTGCCGGTCAAGAAGGATCGCGCCAACAAGATCCTCTCGTTTCTCGGCCACACCTCGGTCAACGGTTACCCCGGGATTGCGCCGGCAAAGGCCCTCAAGTTCAAGAACCTGCGCGACCCGGTCGTTCCGGAGATCCTCTACGGCCAGCAGCACCCGCGCGGCAGCCGTGACATCCTGCGCGAGAAGGGCCCCGAGGGGCTGGCCAGGTGGGCGCGCGAGCATAAACACCTGCTGCTGACCGACACCACCATGCGCGATGCCCACCAGTCGCTGATGGCGACCCGCTTCCGGACCTTTGATCTCGATCGCATTGCCGAGGCGACCGCGCATCTCGGCGGCGGGCTTTTTTCGCTGGAGATGTGGGGCGGGGCGACCTTCGACGTGGCAATGCGCTTTTTGTGTGAAGATCCCTGGGAGCGGCTCGACCGGCTGCGGGCCAAGATTCCCAATATCTGTTTCCAGATGCTGTTGCGCGGCTCTAACGCTGTTGGCTATACCAACTATCCGGATAACGTCGTTCAGGAGTTCGTCAAGCACGCGGCCGTTTCGGGAATCGACATCTTCCGGGTCTTCGATTCGCTGAACTGGACCAAGGGGATGGCCGTGGCGATGGAGGCGGTGCGCAAGGAAAATGCCGTCTGCGAAGCCTCGATCTGTTACACCGGCGACATCCTCGACCCGAAGCGAGACAAGTACCCGCTCGAGTACTACGTCAACATGGCCAAGGAACTGGAGAAGATGGGCGCCCACATCCTGGCGATCAAGGATATGGCCGGGTTGCTCAAGCCGTTCGCCGCCGAGAAACTGGTCAAGGCACTCAAGAGCGAGGTCGGCCTGCCGATTCACCTGCACACCCATGACACCTCGAGCAATGGCGGCTCGACGCTGCTGATGGCTGCCCAGGCAGGTTGTGACGTGGTCGATGCCGCGCTCTCCTCGGTTTCCGGGCTGACCGCTCAGCCGAGCATGAACGCCCTGCTCTCAACCCTCGAGGGGACGATCTGGGATCCGCAGCTCGATCAGGACGGCCTGCAGCAGTTGGCCAACTACTGGGAAACGGTGCGCACCTATTATGCGCCCTTCGAATCGGAGCTGCGCAGCGGCACGGCCCAGGTCTACTACCACGAGATCCCCGGCGGCCAGTACTCCAACTACAAGCCGCAGGTCGAAGGGCTGGGATTGGGGCATCGCTGGGAAGAGTGCAAGGAGATGTACCGCAAGGTCAACGACATGTTCGGCGACCTGGTCAAGGTCACCCCGAGCTCGAAGATCGTCGGCGATATGGCGATGTTCATGATCCAGAATAACCTTGAGCCCGAAGATGTCATGGCCCGCGGCCAGGAGCTGACCTTCCCGCAGGGGGTCATCGACTTCTTCAAGGGGATGATCGGCCAGCCGCACGGCGGCTTCCCCAAGGAGCTGCAGAAGATCATCCTTAAGGGGGAGGAGCCCTTGACCTGCCGTCCCGGCGAGCTGCTCGAACCGGTCGATTTTGCCGCCAAGAAACTTGAACTGGAGAAAAAACTCGGTCACGCGGTCAAGGATCGCGAGGTCCTCTCGGCGGTGCTATACCCGGGGGTCTTCGAAGAGTTCGACCGCCATCGCCAGGAGTACAGCGACACCTCCTTTATGCCGACCCCGGTCTTCTTCTACGGCCTGGAAGTCGGCGACGAGGTGACCATCGACATCGAAGCTGGCAAGACCCTGATCGTCAAGCTCAATGCCATCGGCCGGGTCCACGAAGACGGCACCCGCAACATCTATTTCGAGCTCAACGGCGAACCGCGCCAGGTGATGGTCAAGGACCTCTCGGTGGAGAGCGACATGGCCGCCCGTCAGCAGGCCGACCCGGAC
>DATFMT010000129.1:0-16065 GCA_035266745.1 Geothermobacteraceae bacterium
CGGCTTCCAGGCTGGCGACCCCTGTTCCGTTCAACTCTCGGTGGAGTTTGTCCCAGAACGCGGAGCGCGGCACCGGAGCGAAATCGTGCAGCAGCTCGTAGGCGTAGGGACCGAGATCGACCAGCAGCCCGTCTTTTCGCCATTCGTCGAGGCTGGCCAGATGCCAGTGCCCGCTGCGGTGATTCCGGTAACGGACCAGTTGCCGCGCGTCCTCCGGCAGGTTGAGCGCTTGGATCAGGCTGGTGCGGATCGCCGCTTCTCCTTCGCCATGCTGGCGCTTCGGGACGCTGGTGTGAATGCGGCCGGCGGCCTCCCCGGGATGGTTATTGTAGAGGACCAGGACCCGCCGCTCCTGCGTGCCGTTGACATAGGCAAAGATGTTGTCATTGACCGCAGCTCCATTCAGGACATCGAACAGCTGGAAGTATTCGACGTCGCTGTAAAGCCGCCGCTGCCGCAGCAGCGGGAAGACCTGCTGGCGATGGTGTTCGAGAAAGCCCTCGTCGACCGACTCGTCGTGATAGGCGCGCCGGTACTCCATGCCGTATTTCTCCGTCAGCCCCTCGAGCTGGCCATGCCCGAACATCGGCAGGCCGGGCAGGGTCGCCAGCAGCACGGTGACGCCGAAGTACTTGTCCCCCTTGCCGAACTGTTCGACCGCGGTCGCCTCGTCCGGATTGTTCATGAAGTTGACGTAGCGCTTGAGGATCTGCGGGTTGAACTCCAGGGTGTCCGAAAGCGCCTTGCGGTAGGCACGGTTCTCCTCGCGCTTGAGCATGTTCATGAAGGCACTGTTGTAAACCCGGTGCATGCCGAGGGTGCGGACAAAGTAGCCCTCCATCAGCCAGAAGGCTTCGGCGAGCAGCAGGGTGTCGGGAACTTCGCTGGCGATCCGGTCGACGACTTCGCGCCAGAATTCAACCGGGAACAGGCGGTCGAAATCGGCCTTGTCGAGCCCGGCCGCGTGGCGCGAAGGGACGCAGGTTGCCTCGCCGGGGGGCGGATACCAGAGCCGCTGAAAATGCTTTTTGGCCAGGGTCATGGCGGCGTCGAAGCGGATCACCGGGAAACGCCGGGCCACGGCAAGAATGACCTGGATCACCGCCTCGCGGACGTCGCTGCGCAGGTAGTCGAGCTGGGCGGTGTCGTTCCAGGGCATGTGGGTGCCGTCGTTGCCATGATAGAGATAGCGTTCGCGGCCGCTGCGCCGATCGACATGCTTGAAGACCACCGCCGCATCGGAGTGGTCGTAGTAGCCGTCTTCCAGGTAGAGGCCGAGTTCCGGGTCGGGCGAGAGGTCGGGGCCGGTGAAGCGGTAGCCGGGGTAGGGGGGATGATCGAGCTGCACGTACCAGTCCGGGTGCTCCTTGATCCAGCGCGAATAGAGCCCGGTATGGTTGGGGACCATGTCGCCGGCCAGGCGGATGCCGTGCGCCCGGCAGCGCTGCTGCAGGCGGGCGAAGGCTGCTTCGCCCCCCAGTTCGCTGGCGATCTGGTAGTCGTAGAGCGCGTAAGCCGAGGCGGCCGCTTCCGGGTTGCCGCGCATCTGCTTGAGTCGCTGCGAGGCGCTGGAGCGCTCCCAGAGCCCGATCAGCCAGAGGGTGTTGATGCCACTGTCGGCCATGGTTGCCAGTTCCGTTTCGGGGATCTGGTCGAGCTGGCGGATCGGCTGCCCGAAGCGCCGGCTGAGCTGGTCGAGCCAGACCAGGGTCGACTTGGCCAGCATGACGACACTTTCCATCCAGCCGGCATCCTGGGAAAAAGCTTCCGGTGCCAGCTCCTCGCCGAAGCCGGGACGATAGCTTGGGGCCGGGGTGGAGAGCTCCGGGCCGCCGGCAGGGCGATGAAATTCGCGACTGGCTTCGGCCTGGGCCGTCCGGAACTGTTCCAGCAGGGTGGCGGGCAGCCAGGCCCCCCAATGCTGGCGAACGAAGTCGAGCTGCCCGGCGAGATTGTCGGGTGCCGCTTGCAGCGGCGCGGCGAGCAGCTCGAGCAGCGAGTGCCCCAGGCTCGGGCCGGGTTCGGAGAGGCTAAACTGCCGGTCGAGATCACGCAGCTTCTGCCGGTAAGCACAGCGCTGTTGCAGCTTCTGGTCATGAAACAGACTGCGATAGGGGATCGCGGCCCGGTTGTCGTTCTGGATCGCCAGAATCAGCAGTTCATCGACCAATCGGGGATCCGTTGAGTTCGGCAGCGGGATCGCATCCGGGCGCTGGCGCAGGGCCGCTTCCGGGGGGAAGAGCTCGACAAAGGCGCTCCTGACGGCGGTTCCCGGGTCCGGCCGGGTGATGACCAGCTGACGCAGCAGCAGGCGCATTGCTTCGTTGAGCAGGCCCAGAAGTTGTAGCTGGGCGCCGCTGGCGGTCGGCAGCAGCTGGTGCTTGCGCAGCCGGAAGGCAACCAGCTGCGCCTGGTAGCTCAGAGTGCGGGGCGCTTCATTGTCGAGCAGACTCTCCAGCTCGAGCCGGTGCCAGGCGTCAGCCGAAATCTGCAGCGGGGTGGGGAAGTAACTATCGGTCACGGCAGCAGGCCAGTCAGTCCACCGAGGAGAGATCCGCATCACGCAGGAACGCGGCGGCTTCTTCCGGGGCGGTCGGGTTCATGGTGAAGCCGGTCCCTCGCTCAAAACCGGCGGTTTTGGTCAGCCGGGGGATGATCTCCAGATACCAGTGGTAGTCATAGGGGAGCGAGTTCCACAGCGCCGGCCGGCCGACCCGCTCATGCATCGGCGGCGCGGTCTGCAGGACCAGGTTGTAGGGAGGATCGCGGAGCACCGCGCGCAGGCGCAGCAGGGTGTTCTTGAGGGTTTCCGCCAATTGTAGCAGCTCCTGGTCGTTCTGCAGGGCAAAGTCATGGGCATGCCGGCGCGGGGCGATGCGCAGCTCGAACGGGTAGCGCGAGGCATAGGGGGCGAAGACCACGAAGTGGCCATCGTCACGGACGATCCCCGCCTGCATCTCGAGCTCCTGCTGCAACAGGTCGCAGAGCAGGCAGCGCTCCTTGCGGTCGAAATACTCGCGGCAGGTTTTCAGCTCCGAGGACTGCCGCGGTGGCAGCACCGGCACGGCGATGATCTGCGAGTGGGAGTGGGGGATTGCGGCTCCGGCCTCGAGCCCGTGGTTCTTGAAGACAATCACGGTCTGGAAGCGGCTGTCACGGCGCAGGTCGAGCAACCGGGCCCGGTAGGCCTTGAGGACGTTGCGGATTTCGTCCGGGGCCAGCTCGGCGAGGCTGCGCTGATGGTCCGGGTTTTCAACCACGATTTCGTGAGCGCCGATGCCGTTCATGACATCGTAGATGCCGACCCCGCGCTTGTCGAGGTTCCCCTCGATGCCGAGTGCCGGGTATTTGTTCGGGATTACCCGTACCTGCCAGCCGGGCGCATTGGCCGGGCTGCCGTCCGGACGCACCGCGAACAATTCGGCGGTGGTCCGCCCCTCGTGGCCGTAACAGAATGGACAGCTACCCATGGTGACCTGTTCCCGCTCGAGGATAAAGTCACCCGGTCGGCGCCCCCGGGAGCTGGTGATAATTACCCAATTCTGGGTCAAGGGGTCCCATCTGAGTTGTGACACGGCAGCTTTCCTTTCCTTGGCTTCGTTCGTTGCCGGGCGAACTGCACCAGCTTACAGCGACCAGCTGTCGGCTTCAAGCAGTTTGCCGCGATAGGGGAGCGACAGGTTGCTTTCGGCCGGCCAGCGCGCCAGTTCGTTGTTGGCGTCCAGCAGCAGCAACGCACACTGCAGCGGGTCACCCGGAACCAGGTCGAGCGCTGCCAGCGGCAGAGCAATTTCAATTACCTTGCCGACGGCCGCCGGACAGTCGGCGACCACGCTGCCCGTCTCTTTGTCGATCAGCTTGGCATGTGGCTTTTGCGCATCGAGAAGCAACCGCCAGGCGGTTGAGGTTTCCAGGCGCAGTTCCAGGCGCTGGTCTGCCTGCAGCTGCAAGGAGACCAGCGGATCGATGCGCAGGTAGAAATGCTGGTGGTCGTAGCCGAAATAGAGGGTAGAAAACAGCTCGCTCGCGCCATGCATGGCGCCGGTTGACTTGAGATCGGCGTGGCCGGCCCCGAGCCATTCAAAATAATCGCTGATCTGACCGTCGATCTTTGGCGTGAAGCAGACACGCGGCTCGACGATGGTCTGCTTGAAACGCGGCGGCTTGATCGGCCGGCTCAGAGCCTCAGGGGCCGTTTTACCGACCGACTGGTAAAGGGCTTCGAGATGGCGCCGGAACAGTTTGTCAAACAGGTCAGCCTGGGCAGTCACGTGGTCGTCACCGAACCACCAGAACCAGTCGCTCCCCTCGGCGCGCAGCAGGTGCAGCAGGGCTTCCGGCAGCGGCTGCGCGGGATCGTCCAGCGCCTTGACGATGAGGGGTTCGAGGCCGGAGTCGGCACGGGCCGTGTCAAGCAGGTCCCAGGCCTGGTTCTCTTCCGGATGGCCGATCCAGATCTGGAAATCGCTGTTGATCCAGGAACCGGGGGCGAGCCGTTGCAAGGGGGTCGGCTGCAGCCCGGTCAGGGCCTCGCCGACGGTCACCATCTTGAGCTCGGGTGCCGTGCTGATCCCCTGGTAGAGGGCGCGCAGGAATGGATAGCCGTTGTCCTGGTAGCGCTCCCAACAGTTTTCACCGTCGAGGATCAGTGGCAGCAGGCCATCCGGGGCATTTCGGGCGGCGCGCTGCAGGTGGCCAAGCAGATCGCGAGCGGCTCGTTCCGGTTGCCAGTGTGCGTAAACAAAACCGATCCGGTCGGAGAGCTCCCGGTCGCGAAACAGGATCGGCAAACCTTGAAAACTGTAGGGGCGGTAGAGCTGATCTCGACTGCTGAGCCCGCCGGGCAGACTCTTGTGGAGGATCCCCTCGTCGCTGGCAACCCAGGCGGCACCCTGGCGCTGGAGGATTTTCAGGGCCGCTTCGCTGACTGCCCCCTCGGCCGGCCACATGCCGCGGGTTCGGTCGCCGAGCCGTTCCCGAACCAGTTGCAGTCCGTAACGAACCTGCAGCTCGGCGTCAAGCGGATGACGGAAGGATTGTTGCGGTAAGGGGGTGCCGGGGCAGGCCTCGCGGGCGATCTGGTTGCCGCACAGCAGCGGCAGGATCGGATGGGTATAGGGAGTGACTGAGATTTCGATGCGTCCGGCCGTTTCGAGCTGCCGGTAGAGTTCCAGCACGCCGGCGACCTCCTGGTCGTAGAACTCAAACAAGCGGAGCTTATCGGGTTCGGAGAACCCTTCGCCCTTGGCACGAAGTCGTTTCACCAGTTCGTTCTGGCCCAGGTGGTGACCCGACCAGGCGAGCAGAAACAGGACCTGCAGATCGCGCAGGTCCTGGGCGGAAAAATCCGCGGATTGGGGCTCCTCCCCCCGGCGCTTGAGCAGCTCGCGGTATTTCGGGTAGGGGAACACATGCCGTTCATGGTGGACCGAGAAGAAGTGACTGAGCAGGATGCTGCGTTCGGCCGGCGCCATCCCGGCCGGGTCGCGGCGGGCCAGCTCCAGCCAGTGGTCGTTAGCCTCCCCGGCGCAGTAGCGGTCGAGCTGTTCGATCAGGGTCGGCACTATGTTGAAGGTCATCCGCGCCGCGGGACATTCAGCCGCGGTTTTCAACATCTCTCCATAGTCCTTGACCGCATGCAGATAGGTCCAGGGGAGCAGGGTCTGGCCAGCGACCGGGTCCCGGTAGTCGGGCTGATGCATGTGCCAGAGAATGGCGATGCGCAACGGCTTCATCACATCTCAATTCCAGCCCGTCTCAGGCTTCTTTGAGTTCATCGATCCAGGTCTCGACCTTGGCCCGGTAATTGGTGCAGAGCGTGTCTGCCCGCTGGGCGTCCATGGCCTCAGCGATGATGTGGGCCACCGGTCGGTACTGATCTGGGAGCACCAGCACCCAGCCATCCGGAAATTGCACCTTGACGCCGTCGATAAACGAGGCCTCCTGGTCGACCGAGTCTTCGCTCATACGGCGCATGACACCTCCCTTGAACTCAAAGGAACAGGGGGTTTCCTGGTGCCGGTAGGTGTGCCTGCGGCTTGCCTGGCGCAGTTCGCTCAATCTCAGCCTGGTGCGGGTCAGTAGCTCCAGGGTCTTGGCGACGCAGAACAGGGCGTCGAAATTGGCCTGGAAATCAGCGAAGACAAAACGGCCGTCTAGGGAACCGGCAAACTTGACCTGGCGTTCCCGGGCCGCCTCGACCAGCGAGCGGCCGTCCGACTTGGTGCGGCGCACGGTCAGGCCGAGCTCGCGGGCCAGGTCCTCGATTGCCTGAGGGGCGGAGACAGGGACGGCGAGGATCCCTTTGCCCTCCGCCCTGCTGACCAGCGCCGCCAGGACCGACAGGGATTCGATGGGATCGAGCACCTGGCCGGTCTCGTCGATGATGGTCAGCTTCTCCCCCGAAGGGCCGAGCCAGAAACCGGCTGCGGCGCTGAGGGTGACGACGATGCGCGAGAGCTGGTCCATGGTTTTTTCAATCTGCTCCGGCGAGGAGCCGAGCTTGCTCTCCTCGACGTGGGAGTTGAGCTCGATGACCTCGCAGCCGAGTTCGTTGAGCAGCTGTGGCAGCAGGTCGCCGGCTGGCGAGTGGTTGAGATCGACCACCACCTTGAGCTTGGATTTGCGCAGGGTCTCGCGGTCGAGGGCGCGCAGGAAACCCTCGCGGTAGTAATCGTAGATGCGCGGTAGCTCGGAGATGCCGCCGGGTTCGGAGTGGTGGACCCGGCGGAAGTTCTCTTTGAAGAAGATGCGCTCAGCGTTCTTGGCCATGGCCGAGGAGAACTCGACGCCGTCGGCGTCGAAGAAGATGATCTCAGACGCCGCCGGATCATCGGGAGACTGACGGAAATGGACGCCGCCGACCTCGCCGAAAGTGGTCAGCTTGTAGCGCAGCACCGGCAGCGGCACCATCTTGATGTCGCGCACGTTGATGCCGGCCGAGAGCAGGCCGCCGACGAAGGAGCGCTTGAGCATGCGCGAGGAACGGATAGCATCGCGCCCGGCCAGGATGAAAGAGTCGCGCGGCAGGGTCGAACCGTAGGCGGCGCCGAGCTTGGCGGAGAATTCCGGGGTGAGTTCGACGTTGGTCAGCCCGCGCACCACCGCCCCCTCGAAGAGGCTCTTGCGCCATTTCTCCCCCCAGATCAGGTTGGTGGAGACGATGGCGCCCCCTTCGATGACCTTACGCGGCCAGACCTTGACGTCCTTGCGGATCAGGGCGTCGGCACCGATATTGGTCTCGTCGGCGATCACCGCCCCCGGTTCGATCTGTACCCCCGAACCGGCCCGCACATTGTGGCAGAGGACGGCGCCGGTGATCTTGCACCCCTTTTTCAGGTAGACGCCGTCCCAAAGCACAGCGTCTTCGAGTTCGACATCCTCTTCAATGATGCAGTTGCGGCCGATGATGCTGTTCTTCAGGCGGGCCCGGCCATTCACCCGGGTGTTGTCGCCGATCACCACCAGCCCCTGCAGGTTGGAAAGATCGGTGCGGTCGATGGCGGCCTCCTCGCCGATGAACAGCCGTGGCTCGTCGCTGGCGCGGGTCTCGCGCACGTTGACCGTCACCTTGCCGTTGGCGATGTCCCGGCACGACTCGAGGTAGGCGTCGGTGTTGCCGATATCGGCCCAGTAGCCGGAGAGCTTGCAGCCGTAGAGGGCGTCGTCGGCGGCGAGCAGCTCTGGGAAGATGTCTTTCGACCAGTCGCGGTTTTCCCCTTCCGGGATCAGGTCGAGCACTTCCGGCTCCAGCACGTAGATGCCAGTGTTGATGGTGTCGGAGAAGACCTCGCCCCAGCCCGGCTTTTCGAGGAACTTGGTGATCTTGTCCTGCTTGTCGGTGATCACCACGCCGAACTGTAGGGGATCGGGGACCGGGGTCAGGGTGATGGTCGCCTTGGCCTGTTTCTCCTCATGGAAACGCAGCACCGCCCCCAGGTCGAAATCGGTGAGCAGGTCGCCGCTGATGATCAGGAAACGTTCGTCGAGATACTTGGCGGCGGCCTTGACCGCCCCGGCGGTGCCGAGGTCCTCCAGCGGGGTGACATAGCTGAAGTGCACGCCGAATTCACTGCCGTCACCGAAGAAGTTCTTGATCACCTCGGGCTGGTGGTAGAGCAGCAGCACCAGTTCGTTGATGCCGTGTTTTTTCAGCAGTTCGACGATATGCAGCATGATCGGCCGGTTGATCAGCGGGATCATCGGTTTCGGTAGGTTGATGGTCAACGGCTGGATGCGGGTGCCGAAGCCACCGGCCATGATGACGGCTTTCATTTTGTCTCCTGGTAGCAGGGGATGAGCCTTTTGGACGATCTCGGCGTCAGGCGGCTTCCGCCCTGCGCTCGACGTAGCTGGCTACGCCTCGCTGGTGCGGAATTGCCTTCCTTGAGCTAGCCCAAAAATCTCATCCCTTGAAGATAGAGATTGAATGCTGGGAATAAAGCTCAAATTCTGGAAAATCTTCTCACTTCACTGTTTCATACTCTTGCGCCGTTTGTCGAGGACCCGGGCAATCTCGTTCTTCAGTTCGCTGGTGTCGGAACTTTTCACCACGTAGCCGTCGGCGAGCCAGGAGGAGAAATCATCCTTGTAGCAGCTGTAGGCGGTGCAGAGGATCACCGGCAGGTCGGGTTTGTCGCGGACGATTTCCTGGAGCGTCTGTAGGCCGCTCTCTCCCGGCATCTGGATATCCAGAACCACCAGGTCAAATTCGCGACTGGTCAGCAGATCGGCTGCGGCGGCAGCCGATCCTGCAGTCTCGACCTGGTAGCCTTCGTCTTCGAGTTCTGCCGCAAACAGGCGACAGATATCCTGCTCGTCATCAACAACCAACAATCGGCTCATTCATTCTCTCCTTTGTTCAGGTTCATTCCAAGGGTTATCAGGACCGCACCTTCTGGATCGGTCTGGATCTGCATGGCGGCGTTCTGCCCCTCGAGGATTCGGGCACACAGGGCCAGGCCGATCGCAGTGCTTTTGCCATTGCTGTTCGGGGTGGAGTGCCCTGGTTCCGGTAGTTGTTCGGGATTGAGACCACTGCCGCTGAAGGTTAGGATGATCTTGTCTTGCTGCTGCCTGGTGGTAATCAGAACCCGGCTGCCGGGCTGGGCGGCCTGAAGCAGCTGGGTGAGGATGCTGCGCAGGCAATGGCCGGTACGCTTGAAATCGAGTCTGACCAGCGGCAACGAGCTTGCGAGGTCAAGTTGAACGGAACTTTCCGCTTGACTGATCTCATCCTGGACCCCGGCAATGACCCCGTGCAGAATCTGGTTGATATCCCAGTTGTCGAGGGTCGGGTGACGCGCTTCGCTGTAGAGGATTATTTCTTCCAGGGCATCTTCCAGCCGCCGTGACTCGCGGACGATCGAATCGATCGCCGTCCGCTGGATGTGGTCTTGTGGCATAGTTTTCAACAGATTGCGCGCGTTGCCGCCGATGATGGTCAACGGGTTGCGAATCGAATGGGCAACATCCGCGGTGACCCTTCCAACCAGGGCCATTTTCTCCATCTGCAGGATCTGCAACTGCTGTTCCTTAAGGCGTTGGTTGGCGGTGGTGGTCCGTTCCAGTTCCAGTTCCAGGCGCTCATACAGTTCGGCCCGCTCAATCGCGTAGGCAACCGGCGCGGCGAAGGTTTCCAAAGCCTGCAGGTCGTGTTGCCCAAGCGGCCGGTTGTTGATCAGGTTGTCGGCCAGCAGTAGGCCGATCCGGCGCCGTTTGCTGATCAGGGGGACGAGGATCATCTCGCGAACACCGAGCGCGGCAACCTGCTCCGGGTCGAGACCCGGTTCGGCGGCTAGGTCGGTCACATGAGTGCTGATCCGGCTGTCGAGAATCTGACTGAATAGGTGTTCGGTCCGTTGCAGCGGGATCGACAGAATCTCGAGCAGATCTTTGAACTTGGCTCGCTCGGCGCTGAGTTTTTCTTCCCGCAGGCGTAGCGCCATGTCCCGTAGCGAGAATTTCTGCTGTTCGATCTCCTGCCAGATCTGGCCTGCTTCATTGTGGTCACGAGGGCCAATCGCCAGGTAGCCGTTCAGCGATTGGCTGCGACGATTGACCAGCAGCAAAATCGCCCGGTTGAGGTCAAAGCCTTCGCCGGCGGTGACGGCAGTCAGTGCCATGGCGATGACCGAGTCCTTGTCCAGCGAAGACTGCAGCTCCTGTCCGACTTCACGCAGGAAGCTTCCCTGGCGTTCGAGGCTGTCGAGACGCCCCTGCAGGGTCCGGGTTTCGCCGCGTAGCGTCATCAGCTCCTCGATGGCGAAAGGGAAAAGTTTGGGCAGGTCTCCAGTCTCCGGCCCGAGCCGGCGTAAATCTTCGATGAACAGGTGACAGTTCAGGCAGCGCTGCAAAAAACGCTGCTTGCGGTCGAACAGCAGCGCGTCGTCGCCGTCGCGAAAATTGGGGCAGTCATGCCGCGCGATCTGTTCCTGGTGCCAGCAGCATAGTGGTTGCACGATCGACGTCCGTAGTGAAAGGATTGGTGAACCAGAAGTATACCAACCAGCGGGAGCTTTTCAATTTCAGTCAACATTAAAAAGGTAGAGAATTTTCAATATGTTAAAGGGTTTTTTGTGCTGATGTTTCGGGGATTGCGAGGATTCGGGTTGCCCTGTCAGCGGGGCGATGGCATAACAGTGCCATGACCGACAACGCTTACCGCCTCTTTTCCGATCACCTCAAGGCCAGGTTCGGTGGCCGGGTCCATAAGATTTCAGTCGACGCCGGATTCGGCTGCCCGAACCGTTCTGGCGGCCGCTCCGGAGCTGGCTGTCTGTTCTGTGATCCGGACGGTTCGGGAGCGGTCGGGATCGAAAAGGCGCTCTCGGTTCGTGCTCAGATCGAGCATGGCAAGGAGGTTATGGTCCGGAAATACAAGGCCAAGTCCTTCCTGGCCTATTTTCAGCCTTTTTCCAACACCTTCGGTACGCTGCAGCAGTTGCAAAGCTGCTATGACGAAGCGCTGGCAGTACCGGGCGTGGTTGGCCTCGATATCGGGACCCGACCTGATTGTCTCGCCCCGGAAACGCTCGACCTGCTCGGCGACTATCACCGGCGAACCTACCTGTGGCTAGAACTCGGCCTGCAGTCGAGCCATGACCGCTCCTTGCTGTTGATCCGTCGCGGGCACGATTACGCGACCTTTCTGGACGCGTACCAGGCGGCCAGGCAGCGCGGGCTGCGGATATGTGTTCACCTGATCCTCGGGTTGCCGGGCGAATCCCGCGAGGAGATGCTTGCGACGGCTGACGAGATGGCCCGGTTGCGGGTTGACGGCGTCAAGCTGCACCTGCTGCATGTGCTGAAAAATACTCCGCTCGGTGAGCTCTACCAGCGTGACGGCTTCAGGGTCCTGGCACAGGACGAGTATACCTCGCTGGTGGTCGACGTCCTGGAGCGGTTACACCCGGAGACGCTGATTCATCGGCTGACCGGTGACGGACCGCGTGACCTGTTGCTGGCGCCGCTCTGGTCGCTGAATAAATGGGAGGTCCTGAACGGGATTGACGCGGAACTCCGGCAGCGTGGATCGCGCCAGGGTTCAGAGTGCCGATTCTGCGAGGGGTCGGGGGGTGGAGACTAGTTCCCAAGGTCCGGTTGGACCGTTTGGGGCCGGGCGGTTTCCTGTGGCTGGTCCGGCGGGGCGCTCCAGGAGATGAGCAGTAACGAGGCCCATAACAGGCCGGCTATGACAATGGCGAAGCGAAACATGGGCGGAAAGTTACTGCAAAGCCAGGATTAAGGCAACCCATTTTTGCAAGGAATCTGCTCTTACGGCAAACTTTATTCAAGGGATGCCGACGCACTAACGGAAAAGCTTTCCGTCTTATCGCCTGGCACTTGCTTGGGATTCGTCGCTTGTGGTATTTTCCCTGCCGTTTTAGACGTCCTCATCAACCTAATGCTTGACCCCTTTTCAGGATTCTGATGGATATCATGAGCCTCAATCCCGAGCAGCGTGCCGCTGTCGAGCACGATCTCGGGCCGCTGCTGCTGCTTGCCGGGGCCGGTTCCGGCAAGACCCGGGTGATCACCTTTCGCATTGCTTACCTGCTGACCCGGCGCCAGGTGCCGGCCAGCGCCATCCTCGCCATGACCTTTACCAACAAGGCGGCGCGCGAGATGCGCGAACGGGTCGTCGAACTGGTGGGGCGCAAGCGGGCCGAGGGGATGATCGTCTCGACCTTCCACGCCCTCTGCGTGCAGATCCTCAAGGAAGACATCAACCGCCTCGGCTACAAGAAGAACTTCTCCATCTACGCCGCCGCCGACCAGGCCCGGCTGATCCGCGATATCATGGAGAAGGTCGCCAGCGCCGGCAAGCGTTTCGATGCCGACCGGATTCTCTGGCTGATCTCCGATGCCAAGAACCGTCTGGTGCCGCCGGAGCGCTTCGAGATCCGCCACGACGACGATTACCAGCAGATGGCCGCCGCCGTCTACCCTCGCTACCAGAAGGCGCTCAAGGCCTACAACGCGGTCGACTTCGACGACCTGATCATGCTGACGGTTAGGCTGCTTGAAGAGTTCCCCGAGGTTCGGGAAAAATATCGCCAGCGTTTCCGTTATCTGCTGGTTGACGAGTATCAGGACACCAACGCCGCCCAGTACCTGCTGCTCAAGCTGCTGGCCGGCGGTCATCACAACCTCTGCGTGGTCGGTGACGACGACCAGTCAATCTACGGCTGGCGCGGCGCCGACCTGGGCAACATCCTCGAGTTCGAGCGGGATTTTCCCGGTACCCGGGTCATCAAGCTGGAACAGAACTATCGATCGACCGGCACTATCCTCGCGGCCGCCAACGCGGTGATCCGCAAAAATCTCAAGCGCAAGGAGAAGGCGCTCTGGACGGCCGGCGGGGCCGGTGCGCTGATCGACTACATCGTTTGCCGCGACGACGAGGACGAAGCGCGGCAGGTGATGGAACGGATTCAGGCGGCCCAGTTCAAAGGAAGGCGCCTGCGGGAATTTGCCATCCTCTACCGGACCAATGTCCAGTCGCGGATTTTCGAGGAGCAGCTGCGCTACGAGAATATCCCCTATGTGCTGATCGGCGGGCAACAGTTTTTCGATCGCAAAGAGGTCAAGGATGTGATCGCCTACCTCAAGGTGATCCAGAACCCCTTCGACGAGGTTAACCTGCTGCGGATTCTCAACTATCCGAAGCGGGGGATTGGCTCGACCACCGCCGACAAGCTGATCCGGATGTCGGAGGAGCAGGGTAAGCCGCTCTGGAGCCTGTTACGTAATCCGCCGTCAGGCCTTGATCTGACCGACCAGGCGCGGGCCGCCCTGGCGTTGTTTGTCCGGATGATCGAAACCTTTGCCGGCGAGTTCCGCCAGGCGCATGATCTAACCGCCAGCCTGCGGGCGCTGCTCAAGGAGATTGCGCTGGAGAATGAAATCATCCGGGCGACCGACGATCCGGTCAAAGCCCAGCGCCGGCGCGACTACGTCATGGAGGTGGTCAACGCCATCGCCGCCTACCAGGAACGGGAGCGCCAGCCGTCCCTGGCCGGTTTTCTTGACAAGGTCTCGCTGCTCGACGACGAAACCTCCGATAACGGCAAGGATGACAAGGTCGCGGAAGATTCGGTGACCCTGATGAGCCTGCATTCGAGCAAGGGGCTCGAGTTCCCGGTGGTGTTCCTGGTCGGCATGGAGGAGGAATTCCTGCCGCACAAAAACAGCCTCGGTGTCGAAGGGAATATCGAAGAGGAGCGGCGGCTCTGTTACGTCGGCGTGACCCGGGCCCGGGAGCGGCTCTACCTGCTCGGTGCCGGCGAACGCACGAAGTTCGGCAAGCTGATACTGCGCGAGCCGAGCCGGTTTCTCGAGGAGATCCCGGCGGAGTTGTTGCAGGCCCACACCAGCGATGTGCCGCCGGTCACCACTGAGGACGAGCAGGAACAGTTGGCCAGCAATTTTTTCTCCGGGATCCAGGGGTTGTTTGGCGATTAGCTCCATTCCAGGGCGCAAAGCAGCCTGTCGTCGTCGCCGGTCGAACGGGGAACAATTAGATGGTCAGCATGATGATCAGCGCCAGGGCTGCCAGAACCGCGCCAACGATCCACACTTTACCGCTCCCACTGCCGCGCGCTGGTTCGGGCGGTTGGTTGAGTTCGCCTACGACGGAAAAGCGCTCGATGACCGCCCGGACATGCGGCGCGGATTTCAATTCTTCGGTCAGGTCACAACCCGCCTGGTGCTCGCCCTGATGGTCGCCAGCGACCCAGAGTGGACTGTCGGTGAGGTCGTAGATTTTGCCACTCACCGCGACATAGGCCTTGCGGCCCGCTCTGCCGTCATAATGTTTCAGTTCCTCCGGGGTCATTTCAGCTCCTGTCGGGCGGATTAAGATCGTCGGGCGTCGAGTTTTCGAGGTGAACACAGCCCTTTTGCCTGTATAGCGTTGTCAGCCTGAAAATGCAAGCCTGACGCGCGGTCTGGTATGGCCGGTTGCCCGGTCGGGTGGATTCGTTTGCCAAGACGTTTAAAATGTGGCAATAAATGGACCTGCTCAATGACTCGCTGCAGTTCGCTGAACCAGGCTTCATTTTCGCCACCGACCAAGGTCATGGGATGATATATCTGGAACATTTCGGACTCACTGAAACACCCTTTTCGCTGACGCCGGACACCGGGTTTTATTTCAATTACCTCGGCCATCAGCAGGCGCTGAACGTCCTGTTGGTCGCCCTGCGCAGCGGCGAGGGGTTCCTCAAGATCACCGGCGAGGTCGGAACTGGCAAAACCATGCTCTGTCGCAAACTGCTTGCGACCCTCGATGACAGTTACTGCTCAGCCTACCTGCCCAACCCCCTTCTCGGTCCCACAGAACTGCACCAGGCGATCGCCGCCGAAATCGGGGTCGAACGGCTGGAGTCGAATCAGAGCCTCCACGAGCTGCAGACGCTGATTCTCGATCGGGCCCTGGCCTTGCAGCGCACCGGACGCAGAGTCGTGATCTGCGTCGATGAGGCGCAGGCGATGTCGGATGTCTCTCTCGAGGCGCTCCGCCTGCTGAGTAATCTCGAAACCGAAAAGAGCAAGCTGCTGCAGATCGTCCTGTTTGCCCAACCGGAGCTCGACGTTCGGCTTGAGCAGGAGAATTTCAGGCAGTTGCGGCAACGCATCTCTTTCGCCCAGCATCTGCTCCCTCTCGATCGTGAGGGGGTGCACGCGTACATTGCTCACCGGATGTTGATTTCCGGAGATCGTAACGGCGACGTGTTCCTGCCCAAGGCAATCGACCAAATTTACCGGGCCAGCAAGGGGGTGCCCCGGCTGGTCAATATTCTCGCCCATAAGGGATTGTTGGCGGCGTTTGGCGCCGGTCACAAAACGGTTGATGTCGATCATGTCCGGATCGCCATTCGGGATACCGCCGAAGCCCAACTTCCGTTCCAATGGAAACTCTCTCCGACCCTGCTCTGGGGGCTGGCCCTGGTCACCATCGTTGAGCTGGCCCTGGTCGCCTACCTGTTGCTTTAGTCGTTCCTTAAGCCGAAGCTGTCGCCAAACAAGGCCACCCCGTCGGGCGGCACCTCCTGAATAACCGGAAATGACACACGTCCCGATTCACTCCCACCGCTCGTCGGGGATCCCGCCGATTTAACTTTTTCTCAAACTGTACCGGTTACAGGAGTGGAGTGCGCAGGTTTTCCGGCAATTGGATCAATCGCGCAGATTTTAATGATATCTGGTTTAAGCTTTGCAGTAGACTACCGAAGGGGGTAGATAGGTTGGTTATTTCAGATATAATCTTAAGGGCCAGTTTTAATTGACAAAATCTCTCAGGTATTAATTTCATAACATAGGCTTGACAGCGACGAAAATAATTGTAGTTTATCTTGTGTTGGCCTTGATTTATTAACTTGATTTGCGCTATTGTGGGGAACCAATTGAATGTCAATGTTGGCAGGAATGGCTTGAGGGGGGGGGAGCCATCGACTCTTAAATTCACTTTTTAACCCTGTTTAAAAAATGTATTTTCTTTCGGCTGGCCCCGTCACTTTGGCCAAACCCGAAATTTTGTGCCCCCAGTTTTTCAACTCAGAC
>DATFMT010000130.1:0-16548 GCA_035266745.1 Geothermobacteraceae bacterium
CAAGGAAGTTCATCCCGACGTGGTCGCCGGCGCGGATGAGCAAGTACGCAAGGAGCATTCACGGTTGTTCAGACAACTGGCCGAGGCCTTCGAACTGGTCACCGGGTTTCTCGAGTCGCGGGCTGTGACTCTCCAATGTTCACCTGCTGCGGCAAAGAGCGCTCCCCAAAGCCAACAGCCGCCACATCGGGAGAACCACAAGCGCGCTGACCGGACCGGCTATTTCCGTGGCGGCGTTCCTGCTCGACCGATGCAGATCGGTCTCTATCTCTATTACCGCGGGGCGATTTCCTACCGCGAGCTGATCGAGGCGCTCCTCTGGCAGCGCAAGCAGCGCCCCAGCATAGGCAACATCGCCTGCAGCTGGGGGTGGCTCAACGCCGAGGAAGTGTCTGAGATCTCGCGGAGCACTCGGAACGGGCGTTTCGGTAACCGGGCGGTCGCCATGAACCTGCTGACGCCGTTCCGGGTGCGGACGCTGCTCAACTTCCAACGCTGCCACCAGCAGCGCCTCGGGGATTTTTTTCTCGAGCGGAAGATCCTCACGGACGGGGCATTGGAGCATCTCGGCGCCGAACTCTCCGAGCACAACCGGCGCTTCCGCAATCGCTCGCCACGCTGGCAGACCCGTCAGACAGCCGTCTGATCAATTATCAGCCAGGCGAAGATGTCCTATTTGGGGGGACAGAATCGCCTCGCAATGTCCGCTGCAGCGCGCCCCAGACCTCTTCCGCTCATTCCTCCAACACTAATATCCACACCTTGCTGGGAATTCGCGTCCTCTTTGCTTTTACCGCGACCTTCCTGACAACATGTATCCGAATTCCCGAGAACTCATCCAAAACGGGATGACCAATGCGGGATGTCTCTTTTGTCCTTCCCGCTCTCAAAATCGAGCACCAAGCTTCACCCTACTTGATTTCAACATCGATTCGCTGTGGCACCCCGGGCGACTTTTTCCTCAGCCTGACCTGCAGGACACCCTGTTCGCAACTTGCCTGCGTGAGGCTTTCGTCGACATTGCCGGGCAGCGCAAACTCCCGGGAAAACTGCCCATAGCTCCGTTCGCTGCGCTGGGTCGTGCAGGTCATGTCGTGACTGGGCTTGCGTTCTCCGTGGATCATCAGGGTATGCTCCTCGATCCGGACCTGAATATCCTCCTGTAAAATCCCCGGCAGATCCATTTCGATCACCAGTTCGGAGTCATCCTCATAGATCTCGGCGGCAGGTTGCCAGCTTTGCCCCGGCAATTCCTGCGGCCGGACCATCTGAGAACTTTTTTCCAGCAATGCATCCATCTTGCGCCGCATCTCTTCCAATTCGGCGATCGGGTTCCATCGGGTCATGGTCATTGTTCAACTCCGGTTTTCACTCTCCGCCCCACCGAGGAGCTCTCATCCAGGACGCCAGATAAGCAGTTTTCACAATTCGTACAACAGGCTGAAAGCATGCTCAAGATGCTCGAATTTCCCGACAGGCAGATGGTCGGTTCTTTGATTACTATCATAACTGCACAGATGTCAATTGTCGTGCAGCAAACTGTGGCTATCGGCCCGTGAAAATGACAATCGCTGAAAGATCTCCGGTTGAACGCAAGTCAAAGCGCAACGACTTCGGCAGGCTGATTCTGTTTGTCAGCCATTTGACTGATATGCTAACTTGCTTCGAACAGCCGAGATAGGCAGGTTGTCGCGACTGGTCCAGCAGCTCTCAAGGAGGTGACGTCATGACTGCAACTGTTTACTTCGCCGACATGCGTGCCGGGAATCGGGAAAACCTGTTCCAGAAACTCGATCGCCTGCTTGAGTTGGCGAAGATCGGCGACACCGTCTGTCGTGGTGATCTGGTCGCTATCAAGGTGCATTTCGGCGAAAAGGGGGGCCATGGCTACATACGACCGACGTTTCTGCGCACCATCGTAGAGCGCCTGAAAAAATACAGCAGCAAGCCATTTTTGACCGATTCCTGCACCCTCTACCCGGGGGAACGCAAGGAGGCCGTCTCGGCGCTGGCCTGTGCCATCTGCAATGGTTTTCCCTTCGCGGTTGTCGATGCCCCGCTGATCATGTGCGACGGTCTGCGCGGCCACTCGGCCAGACGGGTGCCGATCAAGGGGGAAATTCTCGAGACCGCTGACATCGGCGAAGCGATCCTTGACGCCAACGCGCTGGTCTGCGTTTCGCATTTCAAGTGTCACGAGCTGACCGGTTTCGGCGGGACCATCAAGAACCTCGGCATGGGCTGTGCGAGCCGCACCGGCAAGATGGATCAACACTGCAACCTGGCTCCGGAAGTTCTTGAAGAGTGCTGCACCTCCTGCGGTGCCTGCATCCGCGCCTGTGCTCACGAAGCAATCATCTCGGTCGAGGGCAAGGCGCGGATTCTTGAAGACAAGTGTGTCGGTTGTGCCCGCTGTATCACCGTCTGTGACGATCGGGCGATCCTGGTCAACTGGGGAAGTGAAGCCGACCTAACCATGAAGAAGATGGCCGAATACGCCCTTGGCGCGCTTCATGACAAACAGGGCAAGGCCCTGTTCGTCAACTTTGTCACCCAGATCTCTCCATCCTGTGACTGTTACGGTCACACCGATACGCCGATCGTACCCGATATCGGGATCCTGGCCGCGACCGATCCGGTCGCCCTCGACCAGGCCTGCGCCGATCTGGTCAACCAGGCCCAGGGCTTGCCGAATACCGCCCTCACCTCCGGGCACACACCGGGTGGCGACAAATTCCGCGGCGTGCATCCGGCGGTCGACTGGGAAACGACCCTGGAACACGCTGAGAAGATTGGCCTTGGGAGTCGGATCTATGAACTGGTGAAATTGCAGCCGAAGGGAAAGAGCTGGTAATCCATTGTTCTGGCGTACCAAGATATGCAGAGAAGCGCTATTCTTACGATTCTGCAACACGAGCAACGGCCACCCGGTCTACCGGGTGGCCTTATAATTCGGGACGGTGCTGTTCCGTCGAAACCATCGCTGACTCTTGTCGATCGCCACGGCGGTCACGAAAATAATCAGCGGCTGAATAATTCCACAGCAGTGCCGGCCACATTTCGGCAAATCCGGCCGAACATTCACCCGGCCAGATCGCATCGAGATTATTGTCTGGTAAACCTTTTCGGGGGCCGTTCGTCTAAACGCATGTATTGATTTTTCACGCCCCTCGATCCCGGAGAATATCATGCCCTTAGCGCGATTCGTTTCAGTCCTGCTGGCCGCCCTGTTCATCACCCTGCCGACCTGCGGTTTCGCCACCAGTCTCATTGATCAGAGCGAGCCGGCACCGCTCAACCTGTCGCTCGGCCTGGGGATGCAGTTCGAAGCGGGCGATTACGGAACCAGCGATACCGTTGAGATCTGGAAGGTCCCGCTGCTGGTCGAGTGGGCTCCTCAGGAACGTCTCATGCTGGCCCTCGAGATCCCCTACCTTTACCAGAGCCGCACCGGAGCAACGGTCCTGGTCGGCGGCACCCCGACCCCGGTTCGGCGCGGCACCGGCAGCATGGCAGGAACCGGGGGCATGTCAGTCGTCGGTTCGGAATCGTCGGTCAGCGGCCTGGGCGATATCACCCTGACCGCGTCCCTCACCCTGCTCAAGGATCAAGAGGCAATGCCGAGGATTCTGGCCCACCTCTACGCCAAGTTGCCGACCGCAGATGAACAGGAGGGGCTGGGCACCGGGGAATTCGACTGGGGCGGCGGCCTCGGTCTCGGCAAGCGCTTCGGTGACTGGTCGAGCTATGCCGAAGCCCTCTACATCGAGCCCGGGACCTCGGAACTCTATGCACCCGATGGCTACTGGGAATGGCTCGCCTCGCTCAGCTACCGGACCACAGCAAACCTGCGGCCCGGCCTGTCGATCTCGGGCGGCACTGCCCCCTTCGCTGGCACCGAGGGCCCGCTCGAACTCAAGGCGCGCCTGACCGGGCTGAGCGGCGAGTTGACCAGTTACAGTTTCTATGTCGTGCGTGGCCTGAGTGACGCCAGTCCCGACTGGGGGCTCGGCTGCAGCATTTATTTCGACTTGTAAAAATGCTCGTATCACGAACCAGCCCCGAAGATATTACCGGAACCCCAGCGCCATTGGTTGCCTGAGCTCTTCCACGGCCTCGATCTGGTCGTGTCTTCAATATCCCGGGTGACGCAAGAAACCAATTCGGAACTAAAGGGAAGACAGCCCAACCTCGTGGTTTAAGGTTGGGCTGCTGCGCATAGCATTGCTTCTGACATATTGGAACAGCCCACCCGGAAGTCCTCGTGGACTGTAGCTGCCCAGAAATGGTACCAGTTGGCTACCGACCTCAAGTCAAAACAAGATTCGCGCCCATCGAGGTAGCTCCGTCCTATCCTTTAAGAGCCGGCCTCCAGGTCCCTGCCAATCCGCAATACCGATTCCAGCAGGGCGTCAACTTGCGGGTGGTCGGCGCGTGCCCCAACAAAGCAGGGGCGCAGTGCCAAGCTTCCTTTCACGCGCGTCGTACTGGGCATGTACTGATTCTCCCTGACCAGGCGCCGGTGGAGTTTCTGGTTAAATTCATCCAGATCATCGATGTGCGGGGAAACATAGCGGAAACAACAGATAGAAAGTGTCGGCTCGCTCAAAACTTCCAGGTTTGGATGACGTTTGGCATATTGGGCAAGATAGCGCGCCATGGCATTATGCCGCTTCACTCTTTCACGCATGCCCTCAACCCCGATTTCCCGAATTAACGCCCAGACGATAACGCCACGGCAGGGCGCGCTCAACTCGACACCGAAATCAAAATAGGGGATACCGAAGTCATCTAAAGAATGTTCGATATCCGGGGCGACGTGGTCTCTCTGCTCAACCGAGCCTTGAAGGTAGTCGGCTGGTTCCTGGGTAAAAGCCCGGTAGAGACATTGCCTGTCACGCACAAACGTGGCAGCGACTCCTACTGAGGCGCCGAGCCATTTGTGAGGATCGACAATCACCGAATCGGCCAACTCCAGACCATCAAAGTGATGGCAGAGTTGCTCATCCAGAATACCGGGCAATCCGTAGGCGCCATCGACATGATACCAGATGGAGTGTTCTGCAGCGATTTCACCAATGGCCCGTAGCGGATCGATGGCGCCGGTATTGGTGGTGCCCGCATTGGCGACGATCGCCATCGGCAAAATCCCGGCAACCTTATCGGCTGCAATGGCCTGCCGTAAACAATCCACCCGCATGCGACCCTGGCTGTCACAGGCGATCAACGCAATCGCATGTCGACCAATTCCCAGGACGCCACCGGCACGTTGAATCGTATGATGACACTCTTCACTGGCATAGACCCTGACAACTCGATTGACTCCTTCGGCCGCCGGGTCATGCCCCAGCCTCTCAAAGGCTGCCTGGCGTGCCCCACCCAGGGCGATCAGGTTCGCGACGGACCCACCGCTGCTGTAAACGCCCTGCATGTGTCCGATACCGCACATTGTCGCTAGCCACTGCAAGGATAATTCTTCCAGAAAGTTGAATGCGGTATGCATATATCGCTGGGGAGACGCGATACTCGCAGCCGTTGAGGCAAGGGTTGCTGCGGTTGTTGCACCGGTCGTAATAAATGAGCTGAATCCGGGTCTGGGCACTGGTGACCCGTTGGGGATAACCTGATTGACCAGATCAGCGGTCACCTGTTCGATGCCCGCCCCATGCTGCGGCAAGGGAATATCCAGATACTCCCGCCAGCAATGTCCTGGATGCATTGCATCTGGGTGGGCAAATTTTAAATATTCATCCAGTCCTGCGCCAATCTGGTCCAACAATATCTGCAACTTGCCTGTCTCAGCCAGATCTTTGGGCAACGTCTTCATACAACACCTTTTCTGAGATACCGTTAGCGCTCTGCGGACGCATCTCCGAACTTCGAATCAATCACCACGGATTCAAGAATATCATTCTTTCGCTAACTATTTTGGTCGTCATCGGCGCAAGGTCTCTTCTCTCAGCAACAAAAAAGGCCACCCGGCAGGGTGGCCTTTCAACCTGGATCGCAAATGTTCAGTCGATCACATCTTTACGTAGCTCTTGCCGGTCTTCACGGCGTTCCTGGCGGAAATCCTGCCGGGCGTCTTGGCGGTCGCGCTGATAGTCGCGCCGGTCGTCGCGGGCTTCGGCGCGCACTTCGCGACGTTCCCGAACCGTGTCGGCCTCGCGAAACTCCTGGCGATACTCACGCATGTCGCTACGCAGCTGCTGGCGATCCTCACGGCGCTCCTGGCGGAAATCCTGCCGGGCGCCTTGCCGGTCGATCCGGTGATTGCGAACTTCAGAGCGGGTCAACCGGGCCTCACTGATGGTGGGGAGGGTCAGGGAAAAGGTCAAGACGGCAGCCAGTACAAAAAACAGTGAACGTTGCATGGTGGTTCCTCCTGTTGGGATAAAGTCGGCGTTGTTGCCATTTATTCCTTGGACGAACCAGGGTGGGGAAGGTTTACAAAAAAAACTCCACTGCCAGCAAAACCGGTTGAAGAACTCCTGGCATCAGCGCACGCGGCGCATTCCGGGACGGTCCAAAAAGCGCTCGCGCAACTCTCTGCGTCGTTCCAGGCGCTCTTCATCGGGAAGTTTGCGCATGTCCTTCAGTTCTTTGCGCAGTTCCTGGCGCTGCTCGGGGGTCAGATCGCGCAAGCGCTGATTGAGCTTGCGCAGTTTCTGTTTCTGGTCCGGAGAGAGCCGTTGCCAACGCGCAAAGCGTTTTTTCAGCAGCTGACGCTGTTCGGGGGGAAGACTGCGAAAGGTCTGCAGCCGCTGCCGCAGCAGCTGCTGCTGTTCCGGCGGCAGGGCCTTGAACCGGCGAAACTTTTCCCGCAACTGCTCGCGTTGGGTTGGCGTCATCTGCTGCCAGCGCTGCAGGGCGTCGGCAGAGATGGCCGTCCGGGCCGGCGCAGCCGGCTGCGGCTCAGCCGCCAGGAGACAGGTTGGCAGGAGCAAAAGACTGATCAGGACCAGCAACAGGATTCGATAGGTCATTGGTTTTCCTCCAGGGCTGCGACGTCATCCAGATCGTTCAACAGCTCCATCATCTCCAGCAGCTCCAGCATCTCGACCACCTTGCGGTCCTCCTCGCTCAATTCAACCGGGGGATCGAGGGGTTTCTCCTCACTCGCAAAGCTCGTCGCCGCCGGACTTGCCAGCAGGAACAGCAGCATGATCATCCGGAGCAGGCTCATCCGAGCTGGTCCAGTTCTTCCAGCAGTTCCAGCTCCTGGAGCAAGTCCAGCTCCTGCAACAGGTCGAGCTGTTCGAGTATTTCATAGTCGGCCAGTTCCGGTCTGGCTGGAACCATCGACCGCTTCCCGGCCGGATGCAGCACCACCACCGCCAGAGCCAGCGCTCCGGCGGCGGCCAGGGCTCCGCCCCAGGCCGCAAGCGGACGGTATGAGCGCCGGGTCTTGCGCAACACCTGGTCGGCGAACCGCAGCTTCTGCGCCGGGTCGAGCTGCAGCTTCGGAACCGGGATGTCCTGCAAACATATTCGCAGCTCCGCAAGTGCGTCCCGGCACTCCGGGCAATCCCGCAGGTGCGCTTCGAACTCCCGGCGCTGTCCGGCCGGCAACTCGTCGTAGTGATAGAGCGTCAGGAGCTCTTGTGGACAGTTCTTATTCATGGCGATACCTCCTTCGCCGTCTGGAATTCCTTGCGAAACGTTGTGATCGCGCGATGCAGGTGCGCCTTGACCGTTCCCTCTTCAAGGCCGAGCGTCACGGCGATCTCCTTCAGTGGCAAACCCTCCATGTGCCGTAGCACGAAGACCGCCTTTTGCCTGGGCGGGAGACGATTCAGCTGCTGCTGCATCCGCCCGGCGGTCTCCCGGGCCAGCAGCTGCTCCTGGGGTGAGGCCGAGGGGTCGACCGCCAGCTCGAACGGGTCGAACTGATCCGCGTCATTACCACGGAAAAAAAAGATTTTTCGTTTCAGCGTTTCCCGGCGCAGATGATCGATCGCCAACCGGGTCGTGGTGCGGTAGAGCCAGGTGCCGACGCTGCTCTCGCCGCGAAACGTCGCCAGCGATTTGAAAAGGCGCAAAAAAGCCTCCTGGGCCAACTCTTCGGCATCGGCTCGCTGGCCGGTCAGGCGCCAGGCCAGGGCGATGGTCTTCTCGCTGTGGGCCTCGACCAGTTGGGCAAACGCCTGTTCATGGCCGGCCCGGGCCTGGTCGAGCAGTATTTTTTCCGCGTCCGGCAGCATGGGCAGAGAGTAACTGCCGGACACGGGGCTGTCAACGATGACCACAACCTGGGCACACCTTAGCTACGGGCTTGTAGACCCGGCAAACCGGACAACGTTTCATAACATCCTCCTTGTCTCGTGCTACCCTTTAGACGGCTGGCGGGCAAAAAGGTTTACCCGGGGACGAAATCCGGTCGCTCATCAGGCCCGGTTCCGGTCCGGCCCCAAGCGGGCATTGCGTGGGCAGGCCTGCTTAATTCCCCGGCAATACCCCCCCTTGCGACCTGAAAATCAGCCTTTTCAGCCGGTTTTTCTCGGCACCCCCCTTGCAATCTAGCTTAGACAGTATCAACCTGACCGGAGCCAGCATGCGCTTAAAACTACTGATCTATTCCGACCTGGATGGGACCCTGCTCGACCATGACAGCTATAGCTGGCAACCTGCCGCCGCTGCCCTGGCCCGGCTGGTCGAGCTGGAGATCCCGCTGATCCTGAATTCGAGCAAAACCGCCCGGGAGATCCAGGCCCTGCGCCAGGGGTTGAACAATCACCACCCCTACATCGTTGAAAATGGTTGTGCGATCTGCGTTCCCGGAGGCTATTTCCCCGCTGGTTCAACCAGCACGGAAACCGGTTCGGTCGAGATCAAATACTTCGGGCAAAGATACGACCTGATCCTGCAGACCCTGCGCACCCTCCGTCAGCAAAATCGCTACCCCTTTTCCGGCTTTGCCGATTTCGGTATCGACGGTATCTGCAAACACACGGGTCTCGAACGACAGGCAGCCGAACAGGCCGGTCAGCGTCTCGGCAGTGAACCCTTGCTCTGGCAGGGGAGCGAGGAGGATCTGCAGGCCTTTAGTCGTGACCTGACCAAGGCGGGACTGCAACTGGTCAAGGGTGGGCGTTTTCTGCACGTTATGGGCAGCTGTGACAAGGGGCGAGCCATGCAGTGGTTGACGGAGCGATACCGCAACAGCGACCCGGCCCGACCGCTGCTGACCGTGGCCCTCGGCGACGGCAATAACGACCTGCCGATGCTGAGAAGCGCCGACATCGCAGTGGTGATCAAACCGAAACACGGACCTGCACTGCAACTTGAGCAACATCACGACGTCATCTATCCAGAGGCCCCCGGCCCGGCCGGCTGGCAGGAAGCGCTGGACCAGGTACTTGACCGACTACGCTGAACATTCAACCGAGCAAGGAGTAGATCATGGGCGATTTTTTCCAGAACGGTATCATTACCACCCTGCACAACCTGACCCGGCGACCGCTGGAAGAGATCGAGGCGGAACTGATCCGATTCGCCAAAAAAAGACCGATGACCCTGCTGCTCCCCTCGCTGTTCTCTGAGCTCGAGGGACCGGCGCTCACACCGATCATAGAACAGCTCGCCGATGTCCCCTACCTCAGCGAGATCGTCATCGGCCTCGACCGTGCCGACGAGCAGCAATTCCGGTATGCCCAAGACTATTTCGGCAAACTGCCGCAGCATCACCGGATTCTCTGGAACGACGGTCCGCGGCTCCGCTCGATTGATGCGATGCTGCAGGAGCAGGGGCTGGCGCCGACCGAGCCGGGGAAGGGGCGCAACGTCTGGTACTGCATCGGCTACATCCTCGCTTCGGGACGAGGCAAGGCGATCGCCCTGCACGACTGCGATATCGTCACCTACCAGCGCGACCTGCTGGCAAGGCTCTTCTACCCGGTCGCCAACCCCAACTTCAATTACCAGTTCGCCAAAGGTTTCTATTCGCGAATTGCCGACGGCAAGCTCAACGGCCGGGTCTGCCGCCTGCTGGTCACGCCGCTGCTAAAATCACTGAAAAAGGTCTGCGGACCCTCGGAATATCTCGAGTACATGAACAGCTTTCGCTATGCCCTCTCGGGTGAATTCTCGATGCGCGCCGAGGTGCTCAACGACCTGCGCATTCCCAGCGACTGGGGGCTGGAGATCGGCACCCTCTCCGAGCTCTACCGCAACTACGCCACCAACCGCATCTGCCAGGTCGATATCGCCGATGTCTACGACCACAAGCACCAGGAGATGTCCGAGGACAACCCCGAGGCCGGATTGTCGCGAATGAGTGCCGATATCACCAAGGCACTGATTCGCAAACTGGCGACCCAGGGCGAGGTCTTTTCGATGGAGACCTTCCGCAGCATCAAGGCGACCTACTACCGCATCGCCCTCGATTTTGTCGAGCGGCATTACAACAACGCGGTGATCAATGGACTCTCCCTCGATCGGCACAAAGAAGAGAAGGCAGTCGAGCTGTTCGCCGAGAACATCATGCGCGCCGGCGAGGTGTTTTTACAGAATCCGATGGAGACCCCGTTCATGCCGAGCTGGAACCGGGTGCTCAGCGCCATCCCGGACATTTTTGATCACATCTACGAGGCGGTCGAGGAGGATAACAAAGAGCGCTAGTCGGTCGAACACGAAATGTGTGCCGATTGTACGTCTCGCATTTAGAAACCCAACGACGAGTTCGTGCGGTTTGATAAGCAGATTATAATATTTCAGATCTAGACAGACCGGTCTACCTGTGCTAGATTCGAACCATGATCACGACACGCAGCGACATAGCTCCCCGTGAGCGGATCCTCGATACGGCAGCCGACCTCTTCTACCATCAGGGCTTCCGGGCGACGGGCATCAATGAAGTGATTGCCAAGTCAGGGGTTGCCAAGGCCACTTTCTACAACCATTTCCCCACCAAGGATGATTTGTGCCTGGCCTACCTGCGGGACCGCAACACCGATGAGTACGAAGCGATCAGCGCTTTTGTCCGTGACCACGCCACCCCCCGGGAACGGTTCCTGGCGGTCATGGAGTCGCTGCAACCCTGGCTCGAGGCCAACGGCCTGCGCGGTTGCGCTTTTCTTAATATGGTGGCGGAGATCCCCGATCCGCGCCACCTGCTGCGCAGGGAAGGGCTGCAGCATTACGAGAGCCTGCGGCGATTGCTCTGCGACCTGGCTGGCGAACTGATCCAGTCCGATCCGCAACGCTACGGCAGACTCGACGCCCAGGTGCTGGCCGACGATTACCTGGTGATCCTCGGCGGGAGCATCGCCATGACCGAGATTTACCACGAAATCTGGCCGGCCAGGCAGGGGGTGGAATTGATCAAGCGTTTGATCGACTAGGGGCAACTCTTTTTTTGTCCCACAACAAGACAGACCTGTCTGTCTTTTCGAGAGGAGAATCATCATGGAAACCGCACAACAGATCAACAAAACCGTCAACGGCGTCAACGTCAGCCAACTCTTCGATACCATCGACGTCATCAAGCAGAATCCGGACGTTTCCAAGTTCAAATTCCGGACCACCAACAGCTGGCAGGGAGGCACCTACAGCCAGGCGACGGTCAAATCTTTCTACGGCGCCCTGCAGGAGGACGACAGCCGCTCCCCGCTGGTGTTCGATATCGACGAGCCGCCGGTGCTTCTGGGGAACAATCAGGGTGCCAATCCGGTGGAATACCTGCTGGTCGGCCTCTCAGGCTG
This sequence comes from Geothermobacteraceae bacterium, assembly GCA_035266745.1. Lineage (GTDB taxonomy): Bacteria > Desulfobacterota > Desulfuromonadia > Desulfuromonadales > Geothermobacteraceae > DATFMT01. The sequence continues at coordinate 11,703 of DATFMT010000130.1, forward strand.
CCTGACCACCGCCATGGTCGCCCGCGCCGCGGCCAAGGGGATTGACCTCAAGTCTGTCCAGTCGCGCCTGGAAGGTGATCTGGATGTCCAGGGCTTCCTCGGGCTGTCCAATACGATTCCGGTCGCCTACCAGGAGATCCGTGTCAGCTTCAAAATCGAAGCGGATATCTCGGAGGATGAAAAACAAGAACTGGTGGAGATGGCCCAGAAGTACTCACCGGTCTTCAACTCCGTCATCCGTCCGGTGCCGGTCAAGGTCGAACTCGACCGGTCATGAGGTTAGGAGCAGCGCCCTCGGCTTCGGCTTCAACTGATCAAGGAGCAGCTTGCAGACAAATCCGGCTCACCTAAATGGCGAGCCGGATTTGTGTTTTACTGAGCCCTTCCCCACGCAAAACGTTCGCAGAAAGACATTTGCCCCCCAGGTCGGGAGGGGTCACTCATGCTTGCGGGAGTCGGCAATGCTCAAGTCGCGGCAGCGATACTCGGTTATCCAACTGCTTCGGACATCGGTCAGCGTCCGTCAACAGCGCGGGCCGCTGCAGCTGAAGCGATTGGAACGGGTTGCTGTGCCGTCATGTCCGGATTGGCCGGAGCGGCGCTGGGCGCGAAACTGCTTTCCACGATTCGAACGGTCGCCGCGCTCAAAGCGCTGGTTTCGGTATCCAGTGCCGGCCCGGTCGCGCCATACGCTTTGCTGCCGCTTTTCAACCCCCCGGTGATAACGATGATGGCCACCCGACAGGTTATGCTGGCGGTGGCTGTGCCTGACATCCGAGTAATATAGGCTCAACGAGTCGAAGGGGTAATAGCCGTATCCGTACCAGGGTGCGACCGGATCGTAGCTGTAGTACGGTCGGTCATAATAGCCTCCCGGACCGGAATACGGAACCGCACAGGCAGAAAGACCGATACCGCTCAGCAAGCTGATGACGATGATCAAAGTGCGTCGCATAATTCACCTCTCGTTATATTTTAGCAATATTGTCTACAGTAGCGCCAACCCCTGTCAACCGGCCTCATTCACCCCCCGAATTCGGCGCCATGACAGAACTGCAGGTGCCACCAAGCTGCGAAAGGTATTGTGCCCAGCGTGCCAGAAGCTGCGGCCAGGCCGGGACCCCGGAGCCCGGTCGGCACTCAACGCCAAGGGATGTTTCCCCTCCAAACAAAGCAGGCCCTTCCGAAACCGGAAGGGCCTGTTTGAACTACGAACATGCTGTGCGCTGTTCAACTGCTGCCGCCGCCAAGCACCTTATAGAGCATCACCAAGTTATCCAGTTTCGCCAACTGGGTGTCGATCAGCTGCTGTTGGGCGTCGTAGAGGGAGCGCTGGGCGTCGAGGACGCTGAGATAGCTGTCGACCCCCTGCCGGTAGCGGGCACTGGAGAGCTGATAGCTCGCGGTGCTGGCGTCGGTGAGCGCCTGCTGGGCGGCGAGCTGGTCGTCGATGGTCGCCTGGCGGGCCAGGGCATCGGCGACTTCGCGAAACGCGGTCTGGATCGCCTGCTCGTAGCGGGCCACGGCGATATCACGATCGGTCCGGGCTACGTCCAGGTTGGCCCGGTTGGCGCCTGCGGTGAACAGCGGCAGAGTGACCCCGGGTGCGAAGTTCCAGGCCATGGACCCCTCCTGGAACAGCCCGCCCAGCTGGTCGCTGGCGGTCCCGAGCGAGGAGACCAGGGTGACCCGCGGGAAGAAGGCGGCCCGAGCCGCACCGATGTTGGCATCGGCTCCCTGCAGCCGATGCTCGGCGGCGAGAATATCCGGCCGTTGCAGCAGCACCTCGGAGGAGAGGCCGGGAGTAATCTCCGGCATGGCGTTGAGGGCTGGCGGCAGGGTTCCGGGCTGCAGCTCAGACGGCAGCGACGCTCCGACCAGCAGCTGCAGAAGATTCACATCCCGGGCGATCAGGTTCTGGTAACGGGCACTGTCGACCTGCGCTGCGGCGACGCTGATTTTGGCCTGCTGCAGATCGAGCTCCGAGGCAACTCCCGCCTTCTGGCGGGCCGCGATGATTTGGTAGACCTGCTGCTGGTTGGCCAGGGTCTCTCTGGCCAGCCGCAACTGCTCGCGATCGGCGGCGAGCCGCAGCCAGCTCGAGGCGACTTCGGCCACCAGGCTGAGCTGCACGCTGCGCCTGGCCTCGGCGCTGGCCAGGTACTGCTCCAGCGCCTGCTGCTTGAGGCTGCGGACCCGGCCGAACAGGTCAAGCTCGTAGGAGCTGATGCCGAGACCGACGCTGTACTGGCGCTGAACTTCCGCGCTGCCGCTGCTGGTGAGATCGGCCGGCACCCGCCGGGCGCTGCCGGCGGCGCTGGCGTCGAGTTCGGGGAACAGGTCGGCGCGACTGATCCGGTACTGGGCCTGCACCCGCTGCACGTTCAGCACGGCGATGCGCAGATCACGACTGTTCTCCAGCGCCAGCTGAATCAGCTGGCGCAGCTGCGGATCGACAAAGTACTCCCGCCAGGGAAGTTCGCTGGCAGCCGAGGCCGCTTCGCCAGCCGGGATTGCACTCCAGGCTGCCGGCACCGGCGCCGCCGGGCGCTGGTAGTCGGGGGCCAGGGTCGCGCAGCCGGCCAGCACCGTGACCAGGGACAGCAGCAAAGCTCGTTTCAGTTGCATGTCAATTCACCTCCAGCGGCTCGCTAACAACGGCCGGTTTCTTCCGGGCCACCAGCTTCGACACCAGGACGAAGAAGAACGGGATGAAGATCAGGTCGATGAAAGTCGCCGAGAGCAGACCGCCGGTGACGGCGGTGCCGATGGCGTTCTGGGCTCCGGCCCCGGCCCCCTTGGTCAGTGCCAGCGGCAGGGTGCCGAAGAAAAAGGCGAGTGAGGTCATGATGACCGGGCGCAGCCGGATGCGGACCGCCGACAGGGTCGCCTCGACCAGCTCCAGGCCCTGACGCATCTGCTGCTTGATGAACTGGATGATCAGGATGGCGTTCTTGGTCGACAGCCCGATGGTGGTCAGCAGGCCGATCTGCAGGTAGATGTCGTTGGGCAGGCCGCGCAGGGTCACCGCGGTCACCGCCCCGACCAAGCCCAACGGCAGCATCAGCATGTTGACGAAGGGGATGGTGACACTCTCATAGAGGGCTGCCACGGCGAGAAACACCACCAGCAGCGAGATGGCATAGAGAGCCGGGGCCTGGGCCCCCGCCTTTTTTTCCTCGTAGGAGATGGCGGTCCACTCGTAGCCGGTGCCGGGCGGCAGCTGGGCGGCCATCTTCTCCACTTCGGCCATCGCTTCGCCGGTGCTGACGCCGGGAGCAGCCTGCCCCAGCACCTCCAGCGAGGGGATGCCGTTATAGCGCTCCAGCCGCGGCGAGGCGTATTGCCAGCGGGCGGTGGAGAAGGCCGAGAACGGCACCATTTCCCCCTGGTTGTTGCGGACATACCAGCGGCTGATATCCTCCGGCAGCATCCGGGCTTTCGGGTCGGCCTGCAGATAGACTTTCTTGACCCGGCCATCCTGGATGAAGTCGTTGACGTAGGTGCTCCCCCAGGCGGTGGAGAGGGTGTTGTTGACCTCGGCAATGGAAAGCCCCTGGGCGCCGGCGCGTACGTCGTCGATATCGAGCTTGAACTCGGGGGAATCGTTCTGGCCGTTGGGGCGCACCGCGACCAACTTGGGGTTCTGTGCCGCCATGCCGAGCAGCTGGTTGCGCGCTTCCATCAGCTGCGCATGACCGATGCCGCCGCGGTCCTGCAGCTGCAGGTCGAAACCGTTGGCCAGTCCCAGCTCGATGACCGCCGGCGGCGCGAAGGCGAAGGCGAGGCCGTCGCGGAACTGGGAGAAGGCCCGCATCGCCCGGCCGGCGACCGCCTGGGCCTTGAGCTCCGGGCTGCGGCGCTCGTCCCAGTCCTTGAGCTTGACGAAGGCCAGGCCCATATTCTGGCCGCGCCCGGCGAAGCTGAAGCCGGCGACGGTAATCACCCCCTTGACGGTCTGCTTTTCGTCCTCGAGGAAATGCTTCTCCATCTGCCGGATCACCTTGAGGGTCCGCTCCTGGGTGGCGCCGGCCGGCAGCTGGACCTGGCAGATGATGAAGCCCTGGTCCTCCTGGGGGAGGAAGGCAGTCGGGAGCTGGAGGAAAAACCAGACCATGGCGGACACGATGGCACCATAGGCGAGCAGGTAGCGCAGCGGCTTGCGTAGCGAGTGGCCGACGATCCGCTCGTAGTTGTGGCGGAAGAATTCGAAACCGCGGTTAAAGTAGCGGAAAAACCACGGGAACCAGCCGCGCTCGCCGGCATGGTGCCCTTTGGGAATTGGTTTGAGGATGGTGGCGCAGAGCGCCGGGGTCAGGATCATCGCTACCATCACCGAGAGGATCATCGCGGCGATGATGGTGATCGAGAACTGGCGGTAGATGACCCCGGTCGAACCGCCGAAAAAGGCCATCGGCAGAAAGACCGCGGTCAGCACGGTGGCGATCCCCCACAGGGCGCTGGTGATCTGCCCCATCGACTTGACGGTGGCGTCGTGCGGCGAGAGCCCCTCCTCGAACATGATCCGCTCGACGTTCTCGACCACGACGATGGCGTCGTCGACCAGCAGGCCGATGACGATGACCAGGGCGAACATGGTCAGGGTGTTGATCGAGAAGCCGCCTGCCGCCAGAACACCCATGGTGCCGAGCAGCACCACCGGTACGGCGATGGTCGGGATCAGGGTGGCGCGGATGTTCTGCAAAAACAGGAACATGATGACGAAGACCAGGAAAACCGCCTCGATCAGGGTCCGCACCACCTCCTCGATGGAGATCTTGACGAAAGGGGTGGTGTCGTAGGGGTAGGCCACCTTGACTCCGGGTGGGAAGTAGCGCTCCAGCTC
>DATFMT010000131.1:0-4837 GCA_035266745.1 Geothermobacteraceae bacterium
TAAATGTCACGTGTTCGTCTGTGTCAATGACCGCAAGGGGGCCAGGAAATCCTGCGCCGATGGCGCCAGCCCGGCGTTGCGCCTGGCGCTGAAAGAGCGTCTGCAGGAGAAGGGGCTGGCGCCGAACGAGGTCAGGGTCTCACAGAGTCTCTGCATGGGCTTGTGTGAGACTGGACCCAACGTGGTGATCTACCCGCAGAACGTCCGGGTATCCGCTGCCGGAATTGAGGACGTCGAGCGCATCGTCTCAATCATTGAGACCCTGCTCGGCGAGCAATCTAAACACCAACGATAAAGGTTTTATAATGCTTATCAAAGCCCAGGCCATCTCTGCCGACATCATCGCCCTGCGTCGCGAGCTGCACCGCTTTCCCGAGCTCGGCTACCAGGAAATACGCACCTCAAAGCTAGTCTGCCGGGAACTGGACCGGCTCGGGATCGGCTACCAGGCCAAGGTCGCCAAGACCGGCGTCGTCGCCGAGCTCAGTTGCGGCAGCGGCAAAACCGTCGCCCTACGGGCCGACATGGATGCCCTGCCGATCAGTGAAGCGACCGGCCTCCCGTTCAGCTCGGAACACCCCGGCGTCATGCACGCCTGCGGCCATGACGCGCACACTGCCATGCTGCTCGGTGCGGCACGACTGCTCAAGGATGAATCCTTCACCGGGACCATTCGGCTGCTGTTCCAGCCTTCCGAGGAAGACAACAGTGGCGATCCAGACGGTTATTCCGGAGCCAAACGGATGCTGATCGAAGGGGCCCTGCAGGGTGTCGACTGCGCGCTCGGCCTCCATCAGGCGCCGATGCTGCCGACCGGCACCATCAGCCTGCGCGCCGGCGCGGTGCTGGCGGCGGCCGATCATTTCGAAATCATCATCCAGGGGCGCCCGGCCCATGCCGGGGTCAACCCTCAGGACGGCATCGATGCCATCGTAATCGGCGCCGAACTGGTCGGCCACCTGCAGACCATTGTTTCCCGCCAGGTCAGTCCGAATGACCAGGCGGTGGTCAGCGTCGGTGTCATCAACGGCGGCAGCAGTTACAACATTATTGCCGACCGGGTCATCCTGAGCGGCACCACCCGAGCGCTCGACAACCAGATTTACCAACGTAACCTCAGCCAAATCAGCACCATCTGTGCCAGCCTGGCCGAAATGCACGGGGCCAAGATCGAGGTCAAGGTCCTGCACCAGGTGCCGGTCACCCTCAATCATCCAGAGATCACCGCCACGGTCCGGAGTGCCGCCGCGCGAATCTTCCCCGAAACAGGGATACTGGCGGTCCCGCCGATGCTCGGCGGGGAGGATTTCGCCTATTTCACCGCCGAACTGCCGGCCTGTTTTGCCCTGCTCGGCACCCAGCCCCCCGGCGGCCAACCGACCTCGCTTCACCACCCGCAGATGTTCATCGACGAAGCAGCCCTGGCCTATGGGACGGCCTTCCTGGCCCAGTCTGCACTGGAGCTGTTGGGTTGAACACGGCGAAAAATCATTCTTAAAAACCGGCAGAACGTGTTAATATCATGCGCTCTTTATGACCAGCCAGGAGACGGTGACCATGCCAGCCTATCTAGTTGGACATATCAAGGTACTCGACCAGGCGGCCTGGCAGGACTACGTGACGGGTGTCGCGAAGTCGCTGACCCGGTTTTCGGCCGAGGTCGTTTTCCGCGGCAAGCGACACGCGGTCCTGGCTGGCGAGCACGACAAGGAACTGACCGTGGTCATCCGCTTTGCCAGCCAGGCTCAACTGCAGGAGTGGTTCGTTTCCGCCGCATACCAGGATTTGGTTCCGCTGCGCGAGCGCGCCGCCGAGGTGACCATCATCAGCTATGACGCTTGAATATCCAGCAACCACTGAAGGAGCATTGCAATGAAATCATCTCTTTTATTCCTGGCCCTGTGCCTGGCCATTCCCCTGGCACTCAACGGCTGCGCGATCACCGGAAACAAGACCGTCGAGCAGAAACGCCAGGCGGTCATAAGCATGAAAAATGACGTATTGTCAGATCTTTACCGACGTAAACCTGACGTAAAAAATCAGATTGCCAACGCCGCGGGCTACGGGGTCTTCAGCAACGCCAACATCAAGGTCGTCCTGGTCAGTGCCGGTGGCGGTTACGGCGTCGTCAACAACAACAGAACCGGACGGCAAACCTTCATGAACATGGGCGAACTCGGGGTCGGATTGGGGCTGGGAGCCAAGGATGTCCGCTTCGTTTTCGTCTTTCATACCCAGGCGGCTCTGAACCGGTTTATTGACTACGGCTGGACGTTTGGCGTCCAGGGCGATGCCGCGGCCAAAGCAGCGGACAAGGGAGGTGCGGTCGGTGGCGAAGTGACTGCTGACAACGTCACCGTTTACCAGATCACCGAAAACGGGCTGGCGCTGCAGGCGACCGTTAAGGGAACCAAATTCTGGATCAACGAAACCCTCAATTGACGGCCCGCCCCGGCTGGTTTGACCCGGCAGCCGTCCAACACTTTATGGTGCAACGATGAAAAGATGGATGAAGCTTATAAGTTCGGCCCTGTTGCTGGTTTTCCTGTTTGCCCTGCCCGCGGTTTCCGCTAGTGACGCGGACAAGGAACAGGCGGCCGTGACGGCGGCCGAGGATTTTCTGGCGCTGGTCGACGCGGCAGACTACACGCAAAGCTGGGATATGACGGCACAGTTTTTTAAACAGAAGGTCAGCAAGGAAAATTGGATCAAGGAGATCGGTGTCCTGCGTCCGAAGTCCAAGTCCCTCGTTGAGCGCAAGCTCCGCTCCGCCGAGTACTCAAAATCAGAATCCGTTCCCGGCATTCCCGATGGCGAATATGTCGTCATCGTCTTCGACACCATTTTTGCTGACAAACAGGGGGCAATTGAAATCGTCACCCCGACGCTGGAACCGGACGGGCACTGGCGCGTATCGGGATATTTCGTTCGATAAACCGCTTTCCGTACACGCTTATTCGGATTCTGACCGGCACGTTTTTGGAGGTTTCATGAAAGATTCACGCTCGCTCAACTTCAACACCCGGCTCTGCGCCGTGATCGGCAACCCGGTTTCACACAGCCTCTCGCCGGCCATCCATAATGCCGGATTCGATGCTCTCGGGCTCGATTTCATCTACCTTCCCTGCCAGGTCGAGGACGTTGCCGGCGTTCTGGCCGGGATGCGGGCCATGCACAACTTCCGCGGCATGAGTGTGACGATCCCGCACAAGATCGAAGCGATGAAGCATGTTGACGAGATCAACGCGGCCGACCGGACCATCGGCTCGATCAACACCATCATCAACGACAACGGCAAGCTGATCGGCCTCGGCACTGACGGGCCGGGTGCCATGAAGGCCCTGATCGATGCCGACGTTGTTCTGGCCGGCAAGCAGGTGCTGATGATCGGCGCCGGTGGCGCCGCGCGGGCGATCTCCTTTACCCTGGCGCTCAAGGCCGGGCTGGCCGGCATGGAACTGCTCGACATCGACGAGGCGGTGGTCACAGGACTGGCCGCCGACTTGAATCGACACACACAGACCCGGGTAACGGCTCAGGTCATGAGCGAGACAAACCTGACCGACGCCATGTCCCGGGCCGACATCATCATTCACTCGACACCGATCGGCATGCAGCCGAAGGTCGACGCCAGCCTGGTTCCGGTAGACCTGTTCCGGAGCGGCCAGGTGGTGTTCGATGTCGTCTACACGCCACTGGAAACCAAACTGCTGCGCGAAGCCAAGGTAGCCGGGCTACAGACCATCTCGGGGGTAGAAATGTTCATCAATCAGGCGGTCCTGCAATTCGAACAATTCACCGGCCAGCAGGCGCCGATCGAGGTCATGCGCAAGGTGGTCATGGAGCACCTGACATCATGAATATCGTTCTGATCGGTTATCGTGGTACCGGGAAAAGCGCAGTCGGCAAGCTTGTCGCGAAACGGCTGAACCGGCCCCTGGTCAACATGGATGCGGAAATCGTCGAGCAGGCCGGCAGGTCGATTCCGGAGATCGTCGAAGCTGAGGGCTGGGAGCATTTTCGAGACCTGGAAACCGCCGAGGCGCGCAAGCTTGCCGGGCTTGACAACCTGGTCATCGATTGTGGCGGCGGCGTCATAGAGCGGGACGAGAACACTGCCATCCTGCAGCAAAACGCCAAGGTCTTCTGGCTCAAGGCCAGCGTGGCAACCATCGTCAAGCGCATCGCAGGGGACACTCAACGTCCCTCGTTGACCGGCGGCAAATCCTTTACCGAGGAGGTTGCCGAGGTCCTCGAGCGCCGCACCCCCAAATACCGCAGCGCCGCCCATTACGAAATTGACACCGATCCGGTCACCCCGGCGCAGATCGTCGACGCGATCATCGCCCGGCTGGACTAACAATTACCAGGAGCAGAGCATGGCCACGGGCACATCACAACTGATCGGCTGCGTTCTACTGATTGCGGGGATTGCCCTGCTCATCTGGAGCTTCAACCGTTACGGCAGCTTCGGCAACAAACTGAGCCGGGCAGTTGACGGTTGCGTCGACGCGAAAACCATCGCCACCCTGGCAGTGGCGGCATCGGCACTCTGCTCAGCCTGATCAAGTCGAGCGGCACATAGGCTCCCGGCCGACTCTCCGCGCTCCTGCTGCCAGTTACTCGAAACGGACCTTTACCTAACCATGATCCTGTTACACTACAGCCTTTCCAAGGATCTCTGGCGACGCTTTTTCGAGGTTCACTATGCCGCTGACCCGACCCTTAAGACGCGCTACCTCTGGGGGGTTATCTGTATCGTCAGCGGGGCCCTCGGTTTCGGCGGTTTTTACCATTCGCCGCTGATCGCCGCACTGCTGCTGGCGACCGGGTTCTA